>DXCK01000104.1 GCA_019116045.1 Candidatus Bacteroides merdipullorum
ACGACGGCAAGAAGCCTTCCACTTCTCCTGTCAGACATTCCAAAAGCAAAAATAAACATTTTTCCTCTAACAACGGAAACATGCCTGATAAAATCTTCTGCCAATCCAGCGGCCTTTCCAGCCAAAGCCGAAAAGCCGCCGAAATATAGCAGGCACACACCAGAACAAATCCTATTCCTTATGGATGACTGGCGCTTCTGCCGACACAGAAGGAATACCTGTGTTTATGGAAGGCCAACCTTCATAGGTCCAGCGAACCAAGTCAAGGCTGATGCTACGCCCGTTGTCACCACTCGGCGTAGGCTGGTAGTAAGCATGATAAAGCATCCAAGTCTGCCCCGCATCGTCCAACTGCAAGATGGAGTTATGTCCCGTTCCCTTAAACGTATTGTCAGAAGTGCCGGACAAAATGACTTCATCCTGATTATCCAACATCTGTCCGCCCGACTTGTTAAGGTAAGGGCCTGTCAAGTTCTCCGAACGGCACACTACCGTCTGATACGTACTGTTGATACCCTCGCAACAAGAACCGCGCGAAGCAAACAGGTAATAATAACCGCCACGTTTCCACACATTCACACCTTCGTAGGCATTGCCAGCCAACTGCAACTGAGTCTCCATTTTAGGAGTGATGCTCGACAAATCATCTGCCACGTTCAATTCCACGATATAAATCCCGTGGAAACTGCCCCAAAGCATATAGTACTTACCATCTTCTTCCCAGAAGAACTGGTCGATGGAGTTCTGAACCCCCATTTGCTCGCTGGTAAACACAAAGCCCTGAGGAGTGAAGGGACCTTCGGGACTGTCGGACAAAGCATAACCCACCGTGCTGAGCCATTCCTGACCCCACTTGGCCAACGAATAGAACAACACATACTTGCCCTTGATGTAACGAATCTCGGGTGCCCATAAGCTCGGATCATCGTAACTGACAGAGGTAGGAAAGTCTGGACGGGTGGCCTCCGTAAACGCCGTTCCCACAAAAGTCCAATTCAGCAAATCATCCGACTTATAAATAGGCATGTTGCGCGTATCTTCCGTCCCATATAAATAATAAGTACCGTCATCCACACGGATACAGGTGGGGTCGGGAGCCGAATACTCCAGCACGGGATTCCAATAAACGACCTTAGTTTCATCGCCTCCTCCACCGCCACCGGGAGGATTATCCGATGGCTCGTCAGAAGAACTGCCACAAGCCGTCATGAAAAACAAAAACATCACAGAACAAAATAACCAGGAAATCTTTTTCACATTCATAATTACCATTATCATTTCAGTTAGTAATAATATCCATATATAAGTAGGTAAGCAACTGTTCACATTTAGTTTATACTATGAATGAGAATTTAGTTAGGACGCAAATAGTAACTTAGTTCCCCTCCTCCGGGGAGAAGGGGAAACGGATACCCATACCTATTTTGATCCCCCCCTGAACGGCAAATAATTCTCTTTTTATTTGTCAGACATTATTAGCACAATTTGTAGCCTCAGCTAAGAATAGGCACACCGGCTTCACGGGTCGAAACCCGCAAAGCCATCGCCTTTCATAATCCATTGTCTTGTTCAATCTTCACCATACAGATAAACCTCGGCCATGCACATGTTGGCATCACGGTACGAAGTGACGAACTCCAGCTTCAGGTAACGTCCCCGGGTGGGCGTCACGTCGAAGATTTGTTCGCCTTCTACGAAGGCAGCCGTGAACGAACCGATGGGACTGCCCCAATCCTCGCCGTCAGAGCTGACGTAGACATTCACATCTTTCACGTCGTGGTAACTACCCACACGCTGCACGATACCCACCTGCGTAAACTCGCGCTCAGCTTGCGTGTCCAACACCATCCAGTGGGGCAATTGACTGTCGGGCGAACTTTGCCAACTGGCGTGCCAGTAAGTGTTGATATCACCGTCGATGGCATCCAAGAATCGCCCGTTAAAATCACCTTCACCGGTCAGTTCTTCCGTACAGCCCGTGGCAGTCCAGCCCGTGCGGTCAAAACGTTTACCAACCAAACGCACCAACGGCGCCCATACAGCAGCATCGGCCGAAAGTTCAAAACGGCTTACGTCGCTCAGGCGAAGGGGAAGCATATAATAACCCGATTTGGCATCACCAAAATCAATGCTGATATCAACGTTTGCATCTTGGGCATCGGCGGCTAAAGACACATTAGAGGGAACAGTATAAGTTCCTGCGGAGGGTATCTGGTAATTTGTGTTGTGTTGTTCATTGTATTCCGTCACATAATTGGCATCCACAGAAAGTGCTGCTGTCACTTCCCACGAATTTTGCACCGTCAGCAAGCCAAATGTATTAGAAGCACTGAACGGGCCAGAAGTAAAATCATGAGTATAACTTTGTACACCAGTAGAGCGGAAGCCCACGGGAGGGGTAATTACGCTGCTGATAAGCAAGATATAAGAATTCTTATCACTATTCACAGAGTCAGTCTCACTGACGGCTTGCAGCGGCAGCAACCACCGTGTGTCAGCCGAAGCAGCTTCCATGGCAGCCGCCACTTGCACCGGGTCTATGGAGATGCTCACTTGCTTACTGGTTTCGGAAGCGCCGAAGCTCAGTTGTGACTGACCGATGGTATAGCTTCCAGAAGGAATTATCTGATAGGGCACGCCTTCATTAAACGTGTACATATCATCTACGTCACTTTGCGACATAACTTCAATGCCGACATTAGCACTCAGCGAAGGGTCGCTGCCCGCCTTGCACACCGAGAAGGTGTAGTCTGTAAGTTCTCCCGTGTTATAGAGCGTGACATTCTGCTCGCCGCTTTCCAGAATATAAAGAATCTTGTGGTATTCGGCGGGAAAATAATCCTGTAAGTCATCTTCGGCACAACCCTGCATGAGCGGGAGCAACGAAAGAGGGAGTAATGCTGTATAAAAAATCTTCTTCATGGTCATTTCCTTTTTTACATTAATTATCGTTATTGCATCAATAACCCGGTGCCTGAATCAATTGCGGATCTGAATAAATCTCTTCATTGTGAATCGGATAAAGATACATGCGGTCATCCCATTCAAATGGCTGTTCGATAACCATAGGTGTATTAAATTCTTCGAAAGAAGGATTTGACACCAATGCATTCAGACCACGGTAATGGCTCTTGCTCATGGTTTCCGGACCAATCACATTACGTCGAATCTCCAACTGGCGGCGAACCTCGAAATAGAACTCGTTGGAGATTTCGTCCAACACCACTTCCAGCAACTGTCCGTTGCCGCTTACATCTTCCAGGTTGACGGCAGGCACGCCGGCGCGTTCGCGCACCAAGTTCAGGTAGCTCACACCTTCGTCAAGATGCTGGTTCAGACGAGCGTCACATTCCGCCAGCATCAGGTAGAGGTCGGCCAGGCGGAACAAAGCCCACGTATGGTTGTAACCCTCGCTCATGTTGCTATTGGCATCGATTCCAGTGTAGCGAAGGTTGGGATGAACCATTTTGATGTTATAGAAACCTGTCTGCGACTGGTTGTTGGCACCAAAGTTCGGATTATACCCATTCTCGTTCGAGTCGCGCATGCGCAGAATCAGATTACTTCCGTTCTTAATAACAGGTGAATATTCGCCACCGTCAAAGCCTATCCAGGCATAGAAGCGGGGTTCGCGCCCTACGCACAAGTTGATGACTTCGGGAGTATCGCGCCCGTCATCGTCGCGCAGGCGGATGCCCGACGATTCGAACCATCTTGATTCAGGGGTAAAGTCCGGGTCTTCGGCAGGCTGTCTGCCATCGGCTGTATAGAAGCTTTCCACGGCATGAAGCGACGGGCTGATCCATCCCCACGCACCGCGCAAGACACTGTTCTGGTCGGTGATGACGTAATGCGGAACGCAACTGTTGTCCACATCCGGGGCAATGTACAGCATCCCCCAGATAGCTTCATTGTTACCCTGGTCGGGACCCGTGGTCACCACATAACGCATCAGCATCACGCGCTTGGCAAATTCCTCGCCTTCGGGCGTACTGGTATCCACACCCGGAATCTGGGGCAAGGGGATATCATTGGCCAAACGACGTGCTTCGGAACCATCAACGTCAAACAAAACATGTCCGGCTGCTTCGGCTTCCTGAATGGCCTCCAGACAAGCCTGACGGGCCATTTCCCATTTACTGGCATCGTAAGTATGGCTGATTAGCTCGGTGCCATAGCCCGGAGTCTCGTAATTCTCGTTGGCCCATGACTTGTTGGGAAATTCACCGTTGAACAAAGGCGAAGCGGCCAACCAGCGCACACGGGCCTTCAGGAACTTGGCAGCAGCCTTCGTAGCACGCCCATAGTACTGCTGCACGCTGTACACGGAAGGCAGATTCTCGTAGGCAATGTCGCAGAGATTTGCCACATAGTCGGCACAATAATCGAAATGCGAGCGCCCCGGCATGGCGTCTGTGGCAACGTTTGTCGGAATCACCTCATCCGTAATGGGGATGGGGCCATAGTATATCATGGCTTCGCAATGGAGGTAAGCCTTCAGGAATTGCGCCTCGGCGATGTACTGAGCCTTCAGCTCGTCCGATAGTCCCGGCACCACCTTCTCGTTGATGTCCCGAATGAACATGTTGCAATAGCCGATGGAGTTATAATACTCCTGGAAGGCACCGTAATACGTGTTCATGCCCGTCGGCTGGTTCCACTGGTAACGCTGCGCATCACAATTCTGCGGAGCCAATGCCACCCACTCATCGCTGCCCTGGCGCAAATTATAAGGACGGAAGTTTTGAATCAGCGTAGCATTCTGTATCGGGCCATAGCAACTGTACAGATACTCCAATGCATCCACCTGCGTTTTCAATATATCATCGCGGTCGACCGTTTCGGGCGGTGCCACATCAAGATAATCGCAAGACACTACGCCAACCAGCAGCAAAGCCGAAGCGGCAAGAGTACAAAATTTCGATTTCATATCTGGTTTCATATCTAAAATCTGTTTTAATCCAATCTTTTCTTTCTATATTCAAAATAAAACGTCTCAGAGAAGCCGTGCCTCCGGTGCGCCAGAGCGTCCGTTCCTGTGCGGAACAAGCAAGCAACCTGCGCTGCGGAAGGCCAACCCAAACAGTTAGAAGCTCACCTGCACACCGATGTTAAACGTACGGCTCAGCGGATAACTGTTGTAGTCCAACTCCGGATCCCACAATTTGAAAGGCGACCACACGGCCAAATTGTCACCACTGAAATAAACGCGGCAGAAGGGGAAACGATAACCGATTTCCAACGTCTTAAAGCGAATGAAGTCAGCCTTGCGCATCCACCACGTACTGGGCTGGATATTATTGGCTATTTCAGCCTGCGAAACGCCCATGCGCGGATAGGCAACGTTGCTGTTGTCGGCCCCTTCCACCCAATGGCTGTCGGCAATCCACTGCATCAGGTTCAAGCGCGCATGTCCGGAAGTCTGCACGAAGGGATAAATCTTCTCGCTGCCGTCCATGAGCATAATACGACGCTTGGCCGAACCATTGAAAAAGACATTCACATCGAAATTCTTCCACATCACGCTAAGCCCCAAGCCATACTGTATGCGGGGCGTATTGCCATAAGGCGAAATCACCACTTGGTCTTCTTGCGTAATGCGTCCGTCGCCATTCACATCACGATACTTGATGTCACCCGGCATCACCTCACTGCCCAAATCCTGCACGGCGTGCGAATCGATGTCCGCCTGGTCCTCAAACAGCCCCTCGGCAATGAAACCACGCATGCAGTCCAGCGGCTTTCCGGTTTGCGTCTGCCATACGTAAGGATAATTCGGCTCGTCCAAAGAGACATACTTGTTTTTCGTATAAGTATAGTTCGCACGGAAGTCCACGCTCAAATCCTTGGTCAACTGCTTGCGCCAGTTAACGCTCAGTTCGACACCCTGGCTGTCCACCTTACCCATGTTAGCCCACGGAACAGCCACCTCGTAACCCAGTATTTTGGGGAAAGAAGCACGGTGCAGCAAGATGCGGTCGCGCTTATACTTGAAGTAATCGAACGTCACGTCCACCTGGTCGAACAGCCGCATGTCCACACCAAAGTCAAACTGCCTGGAGCGCTCCCACGAGGCATTCTCCACCGGGAACTCACGAATACGCAGGCCGGCATAAGCCTGTTGAGTGGAACCATTGACACCGGAAGTAAAGGTATAACCACCATTCAGATTGATGTCATACAAATAAAGGAAGTGAGGAGCGCCGGCCGACGAACCCGTCTCGTCACTACCAACCAAACCATAAGAAGCACGAAGCTTCAGATTGTTCACATACTCGCGGATAGGCTCCCAGAAGCTCTCGCTGCTGACCACCCAACCCAACGAAACAGCCGGGAAGAACTCGAAACGGTCACCCTTCTGCAAACGCTCGGTACCGTTGTAACCAAAGTTGAACTCGAACAAATACTTGTGGTCATAATCATACGTAAAACGTCCGGACAGGCCTTGGTTGCGATTGGGCAACACATCTGTACGATATTCGCGCATCATATACATCAACATGCCCGTCACGTTGTGCTTGCCGAAACTGCGCGCATAATTCAGGCGGGCATCAAAATAGAACGTCTGGTCGCTCCAACGGCTGATGCCACTCTGGTTGATATACTCCTCACCCTCGCGGATGTTCTGCACCTCGAAAGCCTCCGGATTAGATGGGTCCCAACTGCCATCCACCAGCATGTAATAGAAAGGATTGATAGAACGGTCGTAGTAGCTCTGCGAGTAATTATTGAAATTTACCAACGCCGTCAGCGAAAGCCCCTTGGTGATGAAGTCCAGCTTTTGGTCGAGGTTCAGCGAGACATTCAGCTTGTTGTTGTTGTCCTCCTTGAAAGTATTCATCATCGCAGCATACGGATTGGGGAAAATATCCTGCCCCTGCAAGAAACCACTGCCAAAACGAATATGATCCACCCCTTCGGCTGCCGGATACATCACCGGGAACTGCACCGGATTGTTCAGGTAAATAGACCGGAACAAATCGGCCGAAGCCGTGTTGGGTGACTTGGAGTTGACAATCTGTGCATTCATGCGCAAGCCCAGCTTGGTAGTGGAAGTCAGCTTATAGTCGATGTTATTCTGAAACGTGTACATCCAGCGGTTGTAGTTACTGTTCAGAGAATAATTATCCAACACGTTCAGCATACCACTGTCGTGGTTGGCCTGCAAACTCATGTAATAAGTCACGCGCGACCCACCGCCCGACACATTGATATTGGCACGCTGGCTTTGCGTCAAATCCTTGAACATGGTGCTATACCAATCCACGTTGGGGAACACATACGGATTGATACCGCTGGCCGTATAATCTATCTGCTCCTGCGAATAAGCCGGAGAAGCCGAAGGGCTGCGGCTCAACAACGCCTCGTTGTACAACTGCATATACGTCACCCCGTCTGCATAATCCACCACATTCGTCGGTTTCATGAACGAATGTTCGTAAGTAACATTCACGCGTGCTTTCGAGTTTTCCGTACCCGATTTCGTAGTAACCAACATCACACCATTGGCACCGCGCGCACCATAGATAGCCGTGGCCGAAGCATCTTTCAGGATAGAGAAACTTTCGATGGTCTCGGCAGGGATATTGTTCAAATCTCCTGTGGAGATTTCCACCCCGTCCAACAAGATAAGCGGTGTGGCGCGTCCGCCGAAAGTATTAATGCCACGGATATAGAACTCGCCCGCCGTGCCCGGCTCGCCACTATTTGTCATGGCAATCACACCAGAAAGCTGTCCGGCCAAGTTATTGGTCAGCGAAGAACTGGGTACCCGCAACGAAGCACCTTTCACCGACGTAATGGCTCCCGTCACCGAAATCTTCTTTTGCGTACCTGCACCAACCACAACGACCTCGCTCAGCATCTCGTCGTCAGACACCAAATGCACGCTCACAAATGCCTGGTCAGTGATGTAAACCTCCTGCGTCTTATACCCCACATAACTCACCTCCAACGTAAAAGACTTGCCCGAAACAGACAAGGAAAAATGACCGTTCATGTCAGTAATGACGCCCGTCTTTTCTCCTTTCACCAACACACTGGCTCCAATCAAGGGCTCGTCGGTATTGGCATCCATCACGGTGCCTTCCAATATTCGTTTGGATTGGTCGATTTCCCGATTCATGACAGTGGAACCGGTCACTACATTCTCTTCTGTTTCCGACGGAAGAGGCTCGGCTGTTTGTCGGTCATCTGCATAGACACCCGTCATCGGAACGGGAAGCAGAACCATGAGTAACAAACACCTGACAAGGTTAGCTTTCATTCTCATGTTTAAAATTATGGTATTACGGTTAAACAATCGGCAAACGTAAACAGGCATCACGACCCAACATCGTGCAGTTCTATTACACCCGTTTGCCGATTGCAAAACTCAGAATAAAAAACCAACCAATGCTTAAAAATCGGTTCAAATAATGCAAATATCGAACCAAGCCACCCCGAAAATGCTTTTTTAATCCCCTTCCGACCCATTCTTCTGCAAATCTTTGGGCGAAATGCCAAACTGTTGCCGGAAACAACGCGCAAAATAAGAAGGAGTGTTGAAGCCCACCACAAAACAAACCTCATTGCTGCCATGACCCTCCTTCAGCAACCGGTAAGCCTTGCGCAGACGCTCTTGCCGGATATAATCGTTGGGCGTCATGTCCAACACACCCCTGAGCTTGCGATTCAAGCTGGAACGGCTCATGTGCATGCCGCTTGCCAGAGCATCGATGTTGAAATCCACATCGCCCAAGTTTTCCTCGGTCACAGCAGCCAGTTTTTGCAAGAAATGTTTATCCGTTTCAGTCACTCCTATGGAAGAAACAGGCAAGAAGGGCGAAGCTGAAAAGATTTTCCGCAACTGTTCGCGGGTCTTCAGCAACGAAGAAATAGTACTGAGCAACAAATCAACCGAAAAAGGCTTCTCGATATACGCATCGGCGCCATAACGAATACCCTCTATTTTAGACTGCAAGGTTGACTTGGCCGTCAGCAAAATGAAAGGAATGTGGCAATACTCCGCCCCATCCTTCACCCGCCGGCACAGCTCCATACCGTCCATCACGGGCATCATGATGTCCGACACAATCAGATGGACAGGATGCGCCTTCAGATGCTCCAAAGCCTCCTCGCCGTTGGAAGCCGTCAACAACCGGTAAAGAGGACGCAACAGCCCGGCAATGAAAGCCATCATGTCTTCGTTGTCTTCCACCAGCAACAACGTATAATCAGTCTTCACAGGCTTTCCCTCCTCCGAAGGCACAGCCCCGACCTGCCGGGGAAGAAGTTGCTCCAACCCCTCCTCTCCCTTCACAGGTACTTCTGCCGACGAAGCCGGTACCGAACGGATGGGTATTTCGAGTATGAAACAATTCACCGTTTTGTCTTCATCCATATAGATGCGCCCGCCCAACTGTGCCGCCAGCGCACAAGCCAGTGACAGCCCGATGCCTGTCCCAGAAATGTAACGGCGGATACCCTTACGGTATTGCACGAAAGGCTTGAATATCTCCTCACGAACCTCCGGAGGAATGATTTGCCCGTCGTTGCTGACGGACAACCTGAACACATCCTGTTCCTGCCACAAGCGGACGTTCACGAAATGCTCGGAATATTTCAAGGCATTGTTCAGCAAATTGCTGAAAATCTTCTGCAAAGCCTCACTGTCTGTCAGCGTATGTATATCTTCGTCGGCATGCAGCGTGAATTGCAAATTACGGTAATCAGCCAACGCACTGAAACGCTGCACCATCCCCTTCAGCAGCTCTGTCACCGCGCAAGGCGACAAATTCAACACAAACCCAGGCTGCTCCATCTTGCGGAAATCCAGCAACTGATTCACCAGACTCAGCAATCTGTCAACATTCAGAGCCATCATCTGCAAGTTGTCGCGCACCCGTCCGGGCAACTGGTCCTTATCTTGCAACACCCGCTCCAGCGGTCCGCGAATCAGCGTCAGAGGGGTACGGATTTCATGCGTCACGTTCGTAAAGAAATCTATCTTTATGTCATACAGTTCCTTCTCCTTACGCTGTTCGGTCTCCCGAATCAGAAGCAACTGCCGTTCCCGATAGCGCTTCCGCAAATAAAGGACAAGACACGTGAGGGACAACAGAAACAGGAAGGCATAAACCACAAAGGCCCAGGACGACAAATAAAAAGGAGGCAAAATACGGATATCCAACACCCGCTCGGCCGTCTCGGAGACTGTCTTGTCCGCAAAACGGACCCGCAACTTGTAATCGCCGAAAGGCAAATGCGCAAAAGTGATGGCATTAGACCGGCTGTCTATCCCGTACCACTCGTCGCTAAGCCCCTCCAACTGATACTGCAAATTGTAGCGGCTGGAAGAATGGTAGGACAGAGCCGCCACGTGCAACGAAAAAAAGCCCATGTCCGAAGGCAACGTCAGCCGGCGCGCAAACAGGATGTTTTCTGTCAGAGACGAACCGGGCGAACCGACTGGCACTTCTTTGTCAAACATCTGAAGAGCAGTAAAAACAATGGGAGGCACGTAGCTGCTTTCGCTGAACGTGGCAGGATTGAACAGGATAAAGCCATTGAGTGTGCCGAAATACAAGTTCCCATCGGCATCCCTGTAACCGGATTGATAGTTGAAACTGTTGTCTATCAAACCGTCGGACTCGGTATAGACCTTCCGGTAACCCGTATCGGGATTGAAGCAAAGCAAGCCTTTTCCGGTCGATACCCACAGATTGCCCGCACGGTCTTCCTCCATGCGAAAGGCATCATTGCTGGGCATCCCCTGCTCCACATCGTAGACAACGAAGCCGTCTTTCTGCCTGTCGTAACGGCAGATTCCCCCGCCTTGCGTCGTGAACCACAACCTGCCGCAATCATCTTCGTGGATACTGGTCACCTTGTCGCACGGCAACGAACCTTCCCCCCCTTCCTGATAAGTATATTGCTTCCACGTCTCTGTCCGGGGGTCATGGCAGAACACCCCGTTGGCAAACGTAGAAACCCACAACAGCCCCTCCTGGTCTTCGTGGAAACAAAGCACATTGATGTTGTTCAAATGAGAGATGCGGGTAAAATCGTCCGTATCAAGGTTGTAGCGCAACACGCCGTGCGCAGTGCCTATCCACAGCACGCCCCGGCTGTCCTTGTACAAAGACACCACATCGTCCGAATCCAATGAACGGGGCGAATCGCCCTTCCGGTACACCTTCACCCGCCCGCTGGGCAAGTGGATGCGGCGCAACCCACCGGAATAAACACCCACCCACAGATAGTCACCGTCCGCACACAGGCCATGCACGTTGGCCGACTGGCTCAGAAAACGACAAGGACGTATCTCCTTGGTCCGGGGATTGAAATTATACAAGCCGAGGTCTTCGGTGCCAAACCACAAGGTGCCATCGGCAGCCCCGCAAAACTCGCGTATCCGCTTCCCGAACAACTGCACCGCATTGGGGATGTACTTCTCAAAACGCGCATAAGGATAGGGATAATAATTCACCCCACCAAAATAAGAGCCTATCCACATCCCATTTTCCGCATCGCGGTAAATGGCATAGATGGCACTGTCTGACAACACATAAGGGGCAGGCACCAACGGAGCCGTCAGATGGATGAAACTGCCCGTGCTGAGCCGGTAGATATAAATCCCGTCTTCCGTGCCCACCCACAATTCATCGTCGGAATAATAACACAAAGCCCGCACATAACCCTCCAGCAGCATCCTGGCCTCTCCACCCGGCCCATTCACCAGCCTCAACCCTTTGGAGGAACCGATGAACCGGCTGCCATCCTTGCTTGCCAGAGTGGCCTGGATGTTTTCGCCCCGAAAGACTTCCCGCCCCGACTTGTCCTTGAAAGGAAGCAGCGAGCCGGCCCCGTCTGTCGTGTAATACAAATTATCGCCATACAGTCCCACCCAGCATGTATCGTTCTCAAACCAAAAATCGGACACATTGGCCAACTGCCCCTCTTCTATCCCCGTAGCCATGCAGCGGACCAGCCGCCCCGTGGCAGGCTCGTAACGGAAGAATCCCTGGAAATCGACCGAAATCCAGATGTTTCCCGACCCATCCTCGCGGATGCGCGTCACCGTATGCTCCAGGCGCTCGCCCGAATCAGCCACCACATCAAAAAAAGTGAAAGCGTCCTGCCGGGGCGAATAAATATAAACTCCCGCATCGGTGCCCACCCACAGCTCGCCATCGGCGGCTTCGAAAAGATAAGTGATGAAGTTATTGCCCAAAGATGAGTTTTCCGTATTGAACACACGGAACTCCTGGCTGTCATAACGGTTCAGCCCGTTCCGCGTGGCAAACCACATGAAGCCGTGACTGTCTTGCAGAATACAACTGACGGAATTCTGCGACAGCCCGTCCTGCATATCCAACGACTCAAAATAATACTGATAAGAGCCCTTCGCGGCGACATCCACCGTCGCCACCAGAAAAGCCATCAGGCATACGCATCTTATAATAATAAATGTACGAAAATCCTTCAAACTATTTATCTTCATAGGGGAAAAAAACTATTCGTTATATCCGCCTGCAACATCGGCTCTGTTTTTCCACCTCAAATATACATATTAATCCGGGAAAAATCCAAATCAAAGTCCCAATTTGACTCTATTTACAATTCATGCTCCGACTCCGCTTCGCTCGCTCAACACGACAGATAGAACGATTTTCAAACAGGCTCCAAGCGACCATCTATCGGAAAAGCTTCCCGAGGAGAGGGATTATTGTCAAAATTTCCTATTTAATTTCCCTACATTCAGTCCTGCTCCAACCGGTTCCGACCCGGCTCGTACCTGGGTCGTACCCGGGTCGTACCAAGTTCGAGTGTATAGACACGAACAAAATACGATGCAGGAAAAAGCATGGAACAAACTTGAATCAAGTTTTTTTACTGGAAGAAGAAGGCAGACTTCCGTCCTGCCATCAGGCATCTACGCCCAACTTGGGTTTCACCGGCGCAAACAGTGGTTGGGCAAAATACTTCTTGAACATCCACGTCACGACCCCGTAGAGCACGAAAGCGGAAAAGAAACCGGCTATGGAATCGATGAGATAATGCGCCTGGATGTAGACCGTGGCTGCACACAGCAGCAGATAGAAGGGCAAGAGCCAGCCGAACAGGCGCTTGCTGCCCCGCCAGGCCATAATCATCAGGATGGTCGACACACCCACATGCGAACTGGGGAAGGCAGCCGTGGGGCGTTCGCCCACCCGTTGCGAGCTTTCTACCAGGCTGTAGAAAAAGCCGTGCTCATAGCCCGGACTGGGAAGAAGTTCCTGATGGTGGTTGAAGTAATCGCCAATGGGCGGGAAGTGGCCCTGCGCCACTTGGTCGAAGCCGATGGCAGGGAAATAGAACTGAGGACCGGCCACCGGGACGAAAATATAGATGAAATAGTAGATGAAAAACGAAGTGATGATGACGAAAGACACCTTTTCCAGCAGGTCGTAGCGATGGATGAAGTACCACAAAATGATGATAAGCATCATGGGATAATAGAAGAAATAGCCCAGGTTGAGAGGCTCGCTGACCCACATCTGCGGCAGGCAACGGCTGAACCAGATGGCGGGCTGGCCGCCAAACAGGCTCTGCTCGGCCGAAGCAAACACATGGTCGAGGTTCGGAAACAAACGGTTGAACTCGAAGGTGTCCGGATACCAATAGGAAAGCAGCGACATCTGTATCACCACCCGCACGAAGGCACTGAACTTGCAGGGCGCCAGCCGATAGAGATACATCAGCAGGAAGGTGACAAAGGCTATGAGCGCACGGTCCCACAACATCTGAGCGGGATGGTCCATCCGGTCGTAAAGGATTACGACCAGAACGGAAGTCAGCAGATTGTATATCAGTGAAATCTTTTCTATCGCGAACAGCCCCTTATAGGTTTCCACTCGCTTGAATATGTCTAAAGCCATCGGTTTTCCTTGTACCACGCAATGGTCAGGCAGACGCCCTTGTCCAAGTCGTAAGCAGGAGCATATCCCAACTCCTCGACCGCAGGGGTGATGTCGCACCGCCAGTTGCGCTGTTTCATAATGTTATACTTGTCTCGGTTGAGCGTACTGGTCTTTCCCCGGCGTTTCGCCCACCATTCCGCGCACAAAGATACGGTTTTTAACGCAAACAAAGGAAATTTTAAGCGAATAACCCACGGTCGGCCCAATTCGCGGATGATAAGGTCGGAAAACGTGCGGCTGTCGTACACCCGTCCGTCGGACAAGAAATAGGCACGTCCGGTCACCCCCCGGTCGATGGCACGAAAGACGGCTTGCACCACATCGGCCACATAAACAAAGGTCAGGTCCTGGCGGCGGAAGCCGGCGGCCACGTCCACATGCCGGGCAATGCTCTGCGCCATGACGTAGTAATCACGCTCGCGGGGCCCGTAGACCCCGGTGGGACGGAAAATGACATAGGGAAATCCTCCCAGGCTCTGCAAATATTGCTCGGTCTTCAGCTTGCTGCGCCCATAGGCCGTGTTGGGGCAGGGCGTGTCGGTTTCCACAATGGGTTGGTAAGTACGTTCGTGCACGGGACCGAAGACACTGAGCGTGCTGATGAAGATGAACTGCCGGGGCACCAAGTCCAGCTCGCGCAAGGCATCGACAAAGTCGCAGGTCTGTACATGGTTCACGCGGTCGAAATCCGCCGGGTCGATGCACTTGGTGACGCCCGCGCAGTGCACGATATAGTCGAAGCGTCCGTACCGGGCCAACTGGCGGCGCAAGGCGTCGGGATGCGCGAAGTCCAGTTCGGCGAAACGGATGCGCGGGTCTTGCAAATAAGCCCGGCTGCTGCTGGCACGGATGCCCGCCCACGTATCGAATCCCCGTCGAAGGGCTTCTTCTACTAAAAAGCTTCCGATAAAGCCGCTGGCGCCGGTGATGAGGATGCGAAGCAATTTTTCATTCTTCATTTTTCATTCTTCATTTAATAGGTTCCACGTGGAGACTGATGTAGGTACCTTGCCCGAACTCCTGGCGCAAGCGTTGTTCGATGACAGTGGCACGCCGATGAGCTTCTTCCAAAGGCAGGTCGCCATCCATACGCACATGCAGGTCGATGGAGTAACGGGTGCCGATGCGGCGGGTGCGCAGGTGGTGTGGCGAGGTGACGCCGGGATAGGACAAGACAATGTCGTAGATTTTGTTCTCGACATCGGCAGGCAATGATTTTTCCAGCAATTCGTTCATGGAAGGCACCAACAGCTTGACGGACACCTTAATAATGAAGAAGCTGACCACGACGGCTGCAATGGGGTCGAGCACACACCAGGCATCGCCCAGCAGGATGGCACCGCCAATGCCGACCAGGGTACCGATGGACGAGAAGGCGTCACTGCGATGGTGCCAGGCATTGGCCACCACGGCCTGCGAATCGAACTTACGGCCTTTGAAGACGGTGTATTGGTAGAGCACTTCTTTGGAAACAATGGAGACAATGGCAGCCACCAGCGCCAACATTCCCGGCCGGGGCAAGATACCGCCGCGAAGGACATGCCAAATGGATTGGCCTCCGTTCCACAAGATGCCCAGCCCCACGACGAACAGGCAAAGGCCGATGATGGCCGTGGCCAGGGTCTCGTATTTGCCGTGCCCATAATCATGGTCGGCATCTTCGGGTTTCGACGAAAGACGCACGAAAACCAATACGATGATGTCTGTCACAAAGTCCGACAAAGAATGTACGGCATCGGCCAACATGGCGGCACTGTGACCCACGATGCCCGCAAAAAACTTGAAGAGCAGCAGCAGGAAGTTCACCACACTGCCCACGATAGTCACTTTGTAAATTTCCCTTTCGCGTCGGGCTGTCTCTTTGTCCTTGTTTTCCATAATCTGCTTCCTTTTGATTCATAAAACGACGCAAAGATAGTACTATCGGTGGAAAGGAAGCGTGTGCAACCAGACAAATTACCTTGTTTTTTTTCGGACAGTATTTGCAAATGCGCTTGCCGGGCTCCGTTTTTCGCCTTTCCGTCTCCAGAAATGAGTGTATAAATTACAATTTATCGCAAAGAAAACACGTTTTACACATATTTAATATCAGAAAGCAGGATAAAAAAGAAATTGAAAAAATTATTGTCCTATTTCTTGTCTTTCTACTTTAATAAGCATATATTTGCAATTGTTATCATTCTGAAGAAAGAGTCCGCCACCGTCGGAAACGGTTCAAACGACCGATTCAAAGCCGATAGCGCAGATATTTTTTGACAGAAGAAAACATGTCCAGAGAAAGAGATCTCAAACATATATTAACAATCAAATCAAGTAACATTTTTTAAAGTTTAATCAACATGAAAACAAAACTTCATCTCTTGTTCTGGCTATTTGCCTTGGTGCCTTTGGCGTTCACTTCATGTGACGATGACGAAACGTTTGTAGATGAAACTACATTGAGTACATCACTGAGTTCCGTGACCTTTACCAAAGACGGCGGACAGCAGTCCGTAAGCATTACGACCAGTGCTACGACATGGGTAGCAACCTCTCCACTGGAGTCTTCCTGGCTGACTCTGACGCAAAACGGTGCGCAACTGGACATCACAGCAGCTCCCAATACAGAAGGCGTAGACCGTAAAGGTTATATCCTGGTTAACGCAGGCAGTGCGGCTGCCAAGATTAATGTGGTGCAGAGCGCAGGAGATGTCGTGCTGAGCCTCTCGACCGAAAGCCTTTCCTTTGACAAGGCTGGCGGCGAACAGCGCATTGATGTCATCTGCAACGAAAGCTTCAGCGTGGAAGCTGACGAAGGAGCCGACTGGTTAGGAATCAGTTATGTGGAAGGAGCCGACTATTTCAACCTCTCGGCTGCTCCCTACGAAGGAACTGAACCGCGTAGCGCCAAAGTATATGTGATAGCAGGCACTACTACCAAAGAATTGGCCGTGGTACAAAACGGAGAAGAATTAGTGATTTTGCCGCTCTTAGCTGAAACAGGTTCCAACACGATAGTAGATGTATTCCAATTTGAGGAAGCTCGTGGTAATGTCGCCATTACATTCCCCGACGGTTTATTCAACAACGCATTCTATTTCGCCAGCAAAAATCCCAATTTCCCGCAAATAGCATACATGGGTGAAGCAAGCGGCGATTATTCACAAGCAATGACTGCTACTACAGACGAGTCTTTGCTTCCCGCCATTAAAGAAGCATTGGTAGCCAAAGGTTTTACAGCTCCCGCACCGGCTGAAGGTCAGCAAGACGGAGAAGGCGATTATACACATACTTCTATCCCTTACGTAGTGAATGTAGCTATTGACGGCGGTGTGACGATTTATGCGACTTATTCGCCCATTCAGGAAGAACAACACCCCACATTCGACATAATGCCGCTAACCGAGCAACTAAGTTGGATGGCTTGTGCCGAAAATGACCTACACGGTTATACTTTTGACGAGGTAAATGCTTGGGAACTTGAAGCCGGCTCTACGTTTGACGCTGCTTCCAGCACTTATCCTGCTACGGGCGACGCTGCCATGTACACTCCGTCAGAGGCAGAACAAGCCGAGGGCATGGGCATGCGTATTTATTGGTTCTATAACACTATTAGTTCGAATCCCGTTGCAGCAGACGATCCATTCTTAGGCGAAGTACGTCAAGCACGTCTGGTTTGTCCAGACTTCGAGAAGGTTTATTGGACGTCTGATGGTTCAAGCTTCTACATGACTAATGAGTTCCAGGCATTGCTTGAAGAAGCAGGATATGAGTATATAGGCCCAGCCGATAATTACCAAGGCTATAAAAAGGACGCCGGAGATGGAATGGTTGACATACTTATGTTTGGTTTAGTTCAATTCTCAGATCTATTCGTTGGAGAAATTTGTGTTGACTTCCAAGCATACAAAGATTTGGGCATCTATTACGAGACGGCATCCATCTACTCCGACAAGGATAAAACTATTGAACTCATCAACAGAATGAATGCACACGTGAAGAAAGATGCAACTCCTCTGTCATCCAATGCCATCGCTAAATAACAATAGCTAAAATAAACAGTAAACCAACATCACACTCTCTTTTGAACAGTTTCTTGTATCAAGAAGCCCAACAAAGGAGAGTGTGACATATTTTCTATTAACAACAACGAACATTTATATGAAAAAATATATCCTGTATTTACTCGGAGTTGCGGCTTTGGCTGGCGGATGCACGCAAGACGAATTCAGCAACACGGACGCTACATCCAAAAGCACTGGAGTAACGCAAATGGATACACGCTGCCTACCGGGTAAACTGCACGTAAAGGTGCAAGACGATGTACTTAGCGACATCAAGCTTGTCAATCCCGGCGGTGTCACCCTGCAAAGTGCGCCTTCGAAACTCTCCGCCACCTTGAACAGCGTTCGGGCCACAGCACTCTCCCCCCTGTTCAACATGGACCCGCGCTTCGAGAAACGTTTCCGCCGGGCAGAACTTGACCGCTGGTACGAAGTGCGTTTTGATGAGACTCAAGATCTGCAACAAACTATCCACACCCTGACCCAAAGCAAGCAGTTTGCCATCGTGGAACCGGTATATGCCGTTTCCATCCCTACCATTAAACCTTTCAACACCACCCCTTACGAAACCTCATCGACTAATGACGAGGAAATGCCTTTCGATGACCCCGAACTGATTCGGCAATGGCACTACCACAACATCGGGAAATATCCTGGATCAGTACCTGGTGCTGATGCCAACGTGTTCGAAGCTTGGGAAACTGAAACCGGAAAATCCAATGTAATCGTAGCCGTAGTAGACGGCGGCATTGACGTGGAGCACGAAGACCTGGTGGATAACCTTTGGGTCAATCCGGGCGAAATTCCCGGCAATGGCATCGATGATGACGGCAACGGCTACATAGACGACATACATGGCTGGAACTTTGTCTCCGGCAACGGAAACATCACGCTCGATGGAGTGGGACACGGCACACACGTAGCCGGCACCGTGGCAGCCCGTAACAACAACGGTATCGGAGTTGGAGGCGTGGCCGGAGGAGACGGAACGCCCGGCAGTGGCGTACGCCTGATGAGCTGCCAGAAATTTGAAGGCGACTACGATGGCGATAACACCGATGACCTCAGTGTGGGTGCTGAAGATGCCTTCCGTTACAGTGCCGACAACGGCGCGCTTATCAGCCAGAACTCTTGGGGATATACCTATGCCGATGTATGGCCCGCTTCCATGCAGGCAGCCATAGACTACTTTATCGAATATGCCGGATGTGACAACGACGGCAAGCAACTTCCCGACTCGCCCATGAAAGGTGGCATAGTCATCGTAGCTGCTGGAAACGATAATGCTGATGCCCTCTACTATCCCGGAGCCTACGAACCGACCATTGCCGTATCGGCCATGGCCCCCAACTGGGAACGTTCGTGGTATTCCAACTACAGCACCTGGGTAGATATCATGGCACCCGGCGGCGACCATTACTTCAGCGGCGGATATGTGTTCAGCACCCTGCCGGGAAACACTTATGGCGAAATGGCAGGCACTTCGCAGGCTTGTCCGCATGTGTCGGGCATCGCCGCGCTCATTGTCTCACATTTCGGCGGTCAAGGCTACACCAACGAAATGCTGAAAGAACGTCTGTTGGGCTCGCTGCGTCCGGAGAACATCGACTTGCACAATCCTGAATACGTAGGTCGTTTGGGCGTGGGCTACACCGACGCCGGGCAGGCTCTCGCCGAGGACCAGGAGAAACGCCCGAACAACGTGGCTGACATCGAGGTAGAAGCACAGTACAACAGCCTGACCCTGCAATGGGAAGCCGTGGAAGACGAAGATGACGGCATGGCTATCAAATATGAGGTTTACCTCGCCGACCAGCTCCTGACAGAAAGCAATTATCAAGACTTCACTCCCTACTCCATCAATGCTTACGGCTACCAGCCTGGAGAGCTGATCACATATGCAGTGGACGGACTGAAAGACGGTACGACTTACTATGTGGGCGTAGTTGCCATTGACCGCTGGGGATGGAAATCCGACCTCGTCACTAAAGAGGTACAGACCTTGAAGAACGACCCGCCTGTCATCAGCGGACTGCCCGAAAGCACGGTGCGCGTCAGCGGTACGGAGAGGCAAGAGTTCACCCTCACGCTGTCCGATCCCAACGGGCACAAGGTGTCTTACCAAGTAGGCGGAGAAACCCGTGGTGTATCTGTCAATGCCGAAGGCGACAATCTGCACTTCACCATTCGTGCCATCGCCTCGCTGGGTACGCATAACATCGAATTGACAGTTACGGATGAACTCGGTGCTTCTACATCGGCCAGCATACCTTTTGAGGTCTATGAATATCAATTGCCCTCTGTGACCAACAGCATACAAAACATGGTAATCGGTCAAAATGAAGGATCGAACCAAATAGATTTGACACCTCACTTCAGTGGCAATGGCTTGACATATACAGCGCAATCGTCTGATGAAAATATTGCCACAGTTTCCATTGAAGGTTCTCAACTGACAGTGACGGCTCACGGAAATGGTGAAGCCAATATCCGGGTGGAAGCCTCGGATGGCAGAGAAAGCGTACAGCTCAGTTTCTTGGTGCGTGTTGTGGAAAACAGTACAGATTTAGTCTACCAGATTTATCCGATGCCCGTCACCAGTTACCTGAACATCTTAATGAATCCTGACATCACACGGATAAACGTTTCTATCCGCACAGTTACGGGTGAAGAGGTTTTGAATCGGCCGTATGCTGTAGCCTTGTTGCAAGCAGTAAGAGTAGATGTACGGCGACTCGCAGCCGGCGTTTATACGCTGACGGTAGAAACCAGCAAGGGTACTGTGAAAAAGACATTCGTTAAACAATAAATACATTTGCAAATGATGAAATTAAGAAACATACTGGCCAGTGCGTTGGTTGGCCTGCCGTTGTTGGCTTTGGGGCAGAGCCGCTCACTTCCTATCCTGGAAATCAATCCTGACGCACGTGCCACGGCTATGGGCGGCAATCAATATGGCGAGGCATCCACCATGTCGATTTACGCCAATCCAACTACTTTGCTCTACGAAAACATGAATTGGGAAGTATCGGCTGCCACACAAATCTATCCTAAAGCAGACGAAGATATCGGACGGTTGATGTTCTACGGCGTTTCGGCTGGAAAGCGCTTCGGCAATCATGGAGTACTCGTGGGATTCCGCTACTTGGGCGGTTATGACATTCCTGCCGATGAAGGGAAGAGCTTGAAACCTGCGGATTGGACCGTAGATGCAAACTACTCCATCCGATTCCTCGACCATTTCTCGGCTACAGCCGGAGTGTCACTCGTCCACAGCAAGGTGATGGAAGAAGCTACTACCGTTGCTTTCAACGCTGCGGCCTATTACCGCAACGGATTTGAAACAGGCGTCAGTGGCAACTACGTCATCGGTATCAATGTGGCGGGTTTAGGACCCAAACTGGACTATGGGGCACGCTACCGCAAAGCTAAGCTGCCTGCACATTATGGAGGAGGCGGAGAACTGGGTCTCGACTTTAACGAACAGCACCGATTGAGCGTATCGTTGGCCGCACAACATTATTGTTATCCGAAGAACGCTGCCATGTTTACCGGAAACGTGGGTGCGGAATATACGTTTCTCGGACTGGTGTCCGTGCGCGGTGGTTATACTTATGCCGAACACGACTACAGCCGTTATAGCTTCGGCGCTGGTATCTCATTCGGAAACATTCGCTTCAATGTCGCACACCAACGCGGACTGGGCGACAACGAAGTGACACAAACCATGCTTTCGCTGGGACTCCTGCTCTGAATCCAGGAAAAAGACTGCATACAAAATGCCGGCTTGTGCAAGATACACGGATACAAACGTGCGGAACGCAAGCCGGCGTTTTTCTTTTCAGGATGATACGCATTTTTTACCCTTTGAGTGAACGGACGAAGCCGATAATTTGTTTACTTTGCAAACATATAACACCACATTGCTATGGGTAAGAAAAAAGAAAAAAGAGAAAAGAAGGCCGGCAAACGGATGAACAAAAAGCAATTGACAGCCCTGTTGATGGATTTCTTTCAAGAAAGAGGCGGTGAAAACACCTCACTGAAACAGTTGTTCGAACGGTTGCGGCTTACCACACATCCACTGAAAATGCTCTGCATGGATATCTTGGCCGACCTGAAAGAGGAGGATTATATCAACGAACCGGAACATCACGTCTACCGTCTGCACCAACGAGGTGTAGAAATGACAGGCCGTTTCGTGCGTAAAAGCAACGGAAAGAACTCCTTTATCCCCGATGATGGGGGTGACCCCATTTTCATAGCAGAACGCAATTCTGCCCACGCCATGAACAATGACCGGGTACGCATCGCTTATTATGCCCGACGACGCGGAAAAACAGCCGAGGGAGAGGTGCTGGAGGTACTGGAACGTGCCAACGATACGTTTGTCGGAACGCTGGAAGTGACTAAAAGCTATGCTTTCCTACTGACCGAGAACCGCACTTTGGCCAACGACATATTCATTCCCAAAGACAAGCTGAAGGGTGGCAAAAGTGGAGACAAAGCCGTAGTGAAAATCATCGAATGGCCAGACAAGGCGAAGAACCCCATTGGACAGGTGATAGATATCTTGGGCAGGTCTGGGGAAAACAACACAGAGATGCACGCCATCTTGGCAGAGTTTGGCCTGCCTTATAATTATCCGAAAAACGTGGAAGCCGCTGCCGACAAGATTCCTGCCGAAATTCCTGCTGACGAAATAGCCCGCCGGGAGGACTTCCGACAAGTTACAACTTTCACCATAGATCCCAAAGATGCCAAAGACTTTGACGACGCTCTCTCCATCCGAAGCCTGGGAGGAGGACAATGGGAAGTGGGGGTACACATTGCGGACGTCACTTACTACGTAAAAGAAGGAAGCGTCATCGACAAAGAGGCTGAACACCGCGCAACGTCGGTCTATCTGGTAGACCGCACCATACCAATGTTGCCCGAAAGGCTTTGCAACCTTCTTTGTTCTCTCCGCCCCGACGAAGAAAAGCTGGCTTACAGTGTTATCTTTATCTTGAATGACAAAGCGGAAGTACTCCAGTCGCGCATCGTGCACACTGCCATCAAAAGCAACAGGCGCTTTACTTACGAAGAAGCACAGCAAGTCATCGAAACGGGTGAGGGAGACTATAAGTTCGAACTGCTTGAATTGAACCGCCTGGCCAAACAACTGCGGGAAAAGCGTTTTGCAAACGGCGCCATCAATTTCGACCGTTACGAAGTAAAGTTTGAAATCGACGATAAAGGGAAACCGCTGCGCGTCTACTTCAAAGAATCGAAAGATGCCAACAAACTGGTGGAGGAGTTCATGCTCCTGGCCAACCGCACCGTGGCCGAAGCCATCGGCCAAGTGCCCAAAGGCAAGAAAGCCAAAGTATTCCCTTACCGTATTCACGATTTGCCCGACCCGGAAAAGCTGGATACGCTGGCGCAATTCATCGGACGGTTTGGCTATAAACTGCGAACGGCGGGCGACAAGAGCGAACTCTCGAAATCCATCAACCGATTGCTTTCCGACGTCAAAGGCAAGAAAGAAGAAAACCTTATCGAGACTGTCTCCATACGTGCCATGCAAAAGGCACGTTACTCGGTGCACAACATTGGACACTACGGCCTGGGATTTGAATATTACACGCATTTCACGTCGCCCATCCGCCGCTATCCCGACATGATGGTGCATCGCCTGCTGACCAAATACCTGGACGAGCACGGGCGTACCGTGAGCGAAAAGAAATACGAAGCTTTGTGCGAACACAGCAGTGCCATGGAACAACTGGCTGCCAACGCCGAGCGGGCCAGCGTGAAATACAAGCAAGTAGAGTTCATGCAGGAACACGTGGGGCAGATTTACGACGGGGTCATCTCGGGAGTGACCGAATGGGGGCTCTACGTAGAGCTGAACGAGAACAAGTGCGAGGGTATGGTGCCCATCCGCGACCTGGACGACGACTATTACGAATATGATGAAAAGAACTACTGCCTGCGCGGCCGGCGCAAGAAACACGTCTACAGCCTGGGCGACACCATCACTGTGCAGGTGGCACGCGCCAATCTGGAGAAAAAACAACTGGACTTCGCCTTGGTAGATTGAACAGAAGCCGGACGTCAGTTTTAGGAAAAACAGCGGGGTTGCATCACAGGCAAGTCTTGATGTAGCCCCGCTGCTTCACACAGTCCGTTTAGCTTCGGAGGCAACATTACCCTTCAATTGCCTCAACACGGCAAAGCAAAATGATGCCGCAGAAATCTCTACAAACATCGGTTGCAGCCCCGGTCTCACCCTTCGTATCAAAGACTTGGAGGAGCGAAGGCAACAAATCAGCCCCTTAATAGCACGTTTTCCACCCCTTTTCGTCCGCCCAAAGCGATTATCTTTGCCGGAAGAAACCATTTACATTAACAGAAACACACCATGAGAAAAACTGCATTACTATGGGGCGCGCTGCTTGTCGCGTCTGCCGGCGGACGGTTGTCGGCACAAGAAAACCATTTGCCGGAACTCGATTTCCAAGAGTCACCCAAATTTACCACGGGGCACCACAACCCGCTACTGGACTTTGCGTTTGTGGCCGACCCTACCTCCGTAGAGTACGAAGGCAGGCTGTACGTGTATGGCACCAACGACACACAGCAACTGGACAGTGTCGGTCCGGCAGGAAAAAACGGGTATCAGTACATCCGTTCTTTGGCCATGCTGTCGACAGACGATATGGTGAACTGGACGTACCACGGCCTCATCGACGTGGCACGGATCTCGCCGTGGAGCATGGCGTCGTGGGCGCCGTCCGTCATATCGCGGAAAGAAGCCGATGGGAAAACACACTTCTATATCTACTATTCCAACAGCGGAACAGGCGTGGGAGTACTGACAGCCACCTCGCCCGTAGGGCCGTGGAGCGACCCGTTGGGACACGCAATCGTGTGGCATGGGATGCCGGGATTGGGCCATTGCCCCGCTCCGTTCGACCCGGGTGCGGTCATCGACGAGCACGGCACGGGTTGGCTGGCCTTCGGCGGAGGCGGAAAGGGCGAACACGGCAGCGAATACATGCCGGGCGTAGCCCGCATCGTGCGCTTGGGCAAGGACCTCATCAGCCTGGACAGCGAAATAGTGGAAATAGAAGCTCCCTATCATTTCGAGGCCAACGAGCTGAACTACATGAACGGCACCTGGATTTATACCTACAACACCAGTTGGGTGGACCGCAACGAATGGCCTTACGCGGACATCGAGAAGCCATCGCAATGTGGCATGTCGTACATGACCAGCCGCACGCCGCTGGTGAAAGAGAGTTGGCAATATCAAAAAGAGTATTTCAAGAACCCCGGCAATTATGGCTGGGACTTCAGCAACAACCACACCCATCTGCAAAAGTACCGCGGAGAATACTACCTGCTCTACCACGGCATGCCTCTGCAAAAGTATAAAGGCACCGAAGGCGGCTTCCGCAGCCTGTGCGTCGACCGGCTGGAAGTGGACGAAAAGAAGCCGGAGCTGTTTATGGGCGAAGCCACCCTGCAAGGCGTGCAGCAAATCAAGCCACTGAACCCTTACGTCACCCAGCAGGCTGAAACAACGGCAGCCACGGCAGGCGTGGACTTCGAGCCAACGGAGCAGCCGGGCAACATGGTCGCCACGGGACGGACGGACGCGCCGTCGGCCATTCTGGTGCGCGGGGCAGACTTCGGGCGCCGGGCCAGGACATTCACCGCACGGCTCCAGGGAAAAGGCACGCTGGAAGTACATCTGGACAAGGCGGAAGGCACGCTGGTAGCCCGCATCAGCTTCGACAGCGAGACGATGGAGACGCGCACCGTGCAAGTCTCATCCGAAACAACAGGCATGCACGACGTGTGTTTCGTCTTCGAAGGCAGTGCACTGAAGTTCGACGAATGGTGCTTCGGCCGCTAATCGTGCTTGTGCAAGCCCAACACGCGGTGAGGCAACATGCCGTGCCCCAGCAGCTCGATGGGACACTGGAAGTTGCGTTCCAGCCATTCGGACGTAATGCCGGTGTCAGGATGATAGTCCAGCGTTTCGTTGACGCAGGCGATGGACTTGACCTGTTGGAGCACGGTGCCGATGTCGTGGCTCACCAGAATGATGGCGCACTCGTGGTTCAAGTCGGACAGTAGCTCATAAAGGCGGGCTTCGAAGCGACGGTCGATGTACGTGCTCGGCTCGTCAAGGATGACGACTTCCGGGTCTGAGACGATGGCACGGCCCAGAAGGGCACGTTGCAGTTGTCCCCCACTCAGAGCACCGATGGGCCGGCGGCCCAGTCCTTCCAGCCCCATGCGGACCATGACCTGCCGGGCTTTCTCGCGCTCGGCGGCGGTAAAGCGTGCCACCGGCGATTTGCGTCCCGCCAGCCCGGACAGTACCACTTCTTCGACGGTGATGGGAAACTTGCGGTCGATGGCCGTGTATTGGGGCAGGTAGCCCATCGCCAGCTTGCCGTCCGCACCGCCCGGCCGGCACGAATGGTAGGCAATGGTTCCTCCGGCGGGTTTCAGCAGGCCCAGTATGCACTTGATGAGGGTAGTCTTCCCGCCCCCGTTCGGGCCGATGACGCCCAGGAAATCGCGGTCGTAGACAGTAAGGTTGACGTCATGCAGCACCGTCTTTCCGTCGTATGCCGCGCGCAGGTTTTTGATTTCTATCAGGGGCGCGTTCATCTCATTTCTTTTGGTTCAACGTATCGGCAGGCAGGCTCAAAGCCTTGGCCACGTGCAGCATCTCCTGTGGCCAGTCGTAAGACAGGGGATTGATGGGTTCCACGCGGGCACCGGTCTGCTTCGCGATAAGCTCGGCATTGCGCCGGTCGAACTCGGGTTGCACGAAAATCACATGCACAGTCTCCTCCCGACAGACGTCCACCAGTTCCTTCAGATAGGCCGGCGAAGGCTCCTTGCCCCCGGCTTCGATGGGAATCTGGCGCAGGCCATAGTCGCGGGCGAAGTAAGAAAGCGCCGGATGATAGATGAGGAAAGTGCGGTCGGCACCAGGTTGCTCCAGCATGGCGCGGCACAGGCTGTCGGTATGCAGGATGACATGTGCCAGGCTGTCGAAACGCTGGCGGTAGAGCGAGTCGCATGCGGGATCGATGGCGATGAGCGCATTGGTCAGGTTGCCGGCGATGCGCAAGGCGTTGGGAGCGGAGTTCCAGATGTGTGGTTCCACCCCGTGCCCGTCGTGGGCATGTTCAGTGTCGTGGATAAGGTCGATGCCTTCCGAGAGGTCGAAAAAGCGCAGGTGCGGTGCATTTTCGCTCAGGCGGTCCAGCCAAGCCTGCTCGAAGCCGATGTATCCGATGCACAAGTACGCAGCGCTCTCCGACAAATCCATCAGTTGGCTCGGCGTCGGGTCGTAGGTCTCGGGACTGGCTCCTTTGGGCACCATGCTCACCACACGGAATCGGTCGCCCGCCAGGGCTTCGGTGAAATAACGCAGGGGTTCGATGGTGACAGTCATCAGCGGGCGCTCGTCGGTGGCCGCAGCCTTTCGCGGGCGGGACGAACAAGCCGCCAGGAGCAATGCCAGCAGAGAGAGAAGGAAGAAAGATTGTTTCATAAAGAAGGTTTCGTTTATTGTGTCGCGAAGATACGGATATATTTCCAAAAAGCCGGGAATGAGAAGCGTTTTTTTAAGCACCGGAACATAGGTTTGGCTGTTCCGCACACCGGAGATGGCTCTTGTCCGGCGGAAGCACGGCTCTTGCCCGCAACGGGCGCGGCCGTTGCGCAGCTTGCTGGCAGAAAGATGCTCAGAGAGGTTTGCTGGCACGCAATATCTCGCGCTTGCCCCCTGGAGGACCCGGCAGGCGCTCTACGGCGAAGCCGGCACGCTGCAAGCGCCGTCTCACCTCGCCTTTGGCACAATAGGTGGTCAGGATGCCGCCAGGAGACAGGGCGGCGTAGAGGGCGGAAAAACGCTCTTCGCTCCACATGGCCGGTTGCTTGTCCGGGGCAAAGGCGTCGAAATAAACCAGGTCGAACCCCTCGGCAGGCAGGTGACAGGTGGTGAAATCGGCACGGCATTTCCGCAAGGTGAAGTGCGAAGAAAGCTCCACAGGCACCTCCCACTCGGCTTCGTGCAATGCACGCAGACGCCCGAAGGCTTCTTCATAGCCCAATGCCAGAACCTCATCGACCGGCAAAGGATACAGTTCGAGGGTGGTATAGCAGACAGGCCGTCCCGTCCGCTCGGCCTCGTCCCACGTCAGCAAAGCATTCAGCCCCGTGCCGAAGCCGACCTCGAGCACCCGGGGCGCCGGAAGAGGACAAGCCCGCAGGCCCATGTCGATGAAAACGTGGACAGACTCCGTGCGTGCGCCCTTCACCGAGTGATAGTGCTCGTCCAGCGCCGGCACAAACAGCGTGGGGCTGCCGTCGGCTGTCAATTCGATGAGATGTTCCATGACTCCTTCCTCCGTTCTACATGACACTCTGTATGGCCCACAGCATCGCGGCATAACGGGCCAGTTTTCCGGCAAACATCGAAACCGTCGTCAGCCACAAATTACTGCGCATAAAGCCCAGCGCCACGGCAATGGCCTCGCCCACAAAAGGCAGGAAAGCAAAGAAAGCCATCAGCGCGCCGCGCCCTTGCAGGAAACGCTGCATACGCTCCACCTTCTCGCGCTTCACCCCCAGGTACTTCTCTATCCAGTCAATCCTACCCAACCGTCCCAGCCAATAGCAGGTCAGTCCGCCCAACGTATTACCTAACGTCGCGGCCAACACACACAGCCATGGCTCCAGACCCATCGCTACCAAGGCACCCATCACCAGCTCCGAACTGAAAGGAACAATGCTGCCTGCCAGCAGGGCCGAAATGAACAAGCCTACGTAGCCCCAGTCCGTAAGCAACTGCACCAACGAGTCTACCCAAGCTGCATCCATAACTCAAACACATAAAGCCCCGCCGATGCGAACAGCATGCTGATGAAAAACACATTGGAAGCGCGGCCACGGGCCAGCACGAACAGGTGTCCGGCCAAGACACTGACACTGGCCGACAGAAGGGGAAGCAGGCAAATGCCGCACTGTGGCTGGAGAAAGACATAAAAGAACAGGCAGAAGGAGAGTAAGACGAAGAAACGCAGGTGGCAACGCGTGCGAATCTTATCTTCGTGACCCCAACTGAGGAAGTGGCCGGCCGACACGGCAAAGAGCACGAACAGGTAGGCCAAGAGCACTGCCCGGCTGCCGTCCAGCCCCTGAAACAACGGGGCGAAGCGGGCCAGGTCGAGAAACGGCGCCACGAACAACGACAGCTCGCCGTGCCAACAGGCGTGGCCGAACAAGAACCAGTAGGGAAGCATCACGCCCAGCAACGACCCGCAGAAGCTCTTGACCGAAAGCGACTGAAACCAGTAGCCCCCCACCCAGTACAGGGGCAGGAAGAACAACAACTGGGGCACCGCCAGGCTGCCCAGCCCCAGGCAGGCCGCCGCCAGGAAGTGGTCGACGGCAGCCGACGGGTCGCGGTAGCTGCGGAACAGGAAGAACAGCGAGGCTGCCACCGCAGCGGCAGCGGCATCGCCGGCGTGAAGGGGATAGAAAGCAGGCCCGGCGACAGCCGTCAGCAGCAGGAACACAGCCGACTGAAAGGAGGCACGCACGCGGATGAGGACGAAGGTGTTGTTCAGCATAATCAGCAGCCAGCCCACCAGCAACTGGCACAGAAAGCCGCCCCACCAGGCCGGAAGTCCCGACAGCCAGCCCAGGAACCGCGCCCATAGCGTGCTGCCACCCGAGGGGACGGGCAGGTCAGGCAACACGACCCAGGCCACGACCCGGCAGGCCGCAGCAATGGCCAGGGCGGCCAGCAGCGTGTAACGCCACGAGGCCACCCGGCTTTGGAAACGCTTCGTACGCATATCGGCTGACGCAGGCTCCGGTTGATACGATTAAAGGTCGAAGCCGATGTCGCGGCGGCAGTACTTGCGATCGAACTGCACCAGCCCGGCAGCCCGGTAGCTCTGCGCCAGGGCTTCTTCCTTGGTGGCGCCGTAGGAGCAGACGGCCAGCACGCGGCCTCCGTTGGTCAGGACAGCGCCGTCGCGCTCCGTCGTACCTGCGTGGAACAGGATGCTACCCGTGGCCTCGGCCTCGTCCAGCCCGGTGATGGGCTTGCCCTTTTCGTAAGCCTCGGGGTATCCGCCGCTGACCAGCATGACGCAGGCCGCCGCGCGGGGGTCTTCCTCGACGGGATGTTGGTCCAGGTTGCCGTCGCGCACGCCTTCGAGCAGGTCGACCAGGTCTGACTTCAGGCGGAGCATGACGCTCTCCGTCTCGGGGTCGCCCATGCGCACGTTGTATTCGATGACGTAAGGCTCGCCGCCCACGTTCATCAGTCCCAGGAAGATGAATCCCCGATAGAGGATGCCCTCGTCGTGCAGGCCGCGGACAGTGGGTTCGATGATGCGCGTGCGCACCTTCTGCATGAAGGCGTCGTCGGCAAAGGGTACGGGCGTCACGCTGCCCATGCCCCCAGTGTTCAGCCCCGTGTCGCCCTCGCCCACGCGCTTGTAGTCTTTGGCCACGGGCAGGACTTGGTAGTGCGTGCCGTCGGTCAGGACGAAGACGCTACATTCGATGCCGCTCAGGTACTCTTCAATCAGCACCGTGGCGCTGGCGTCGCCGAACATGCCGCCCAGCATGGCTTCCAGCTCGCGGCGGGCTTCATCCAGCGTGGGCAGTATCAGCACGCCTTTGCCGGCGCACAGTCCGTCGGCTTTCAGCACGTAGGGAGCCGGCAGGGTGGCCAGAAAGTCCAGTCCGGCCGAGAGCGTGTCGCGTGTCACGCTCAGGTGGCGCGCTGTGGGGATGCCGTGGCGCAGCATGAAGTCTTTGGCGAAGTCCTTGCTGCCCTCCAGCCGCGCTCCCGAACGGGTGGGGCCGATGACGGCGATGTGACGCGTGGCCTCGTCTTCTTGGAAGGCGTCGTAAATGCCCTGCACCAGCGGGTCTTCCGGTCCGACAACCACCATGTCGATGCCGCGCTCCAGGGCGAAGGCCTTCAGGCGGGGGAAGTCGGTCGCGCGGATGTCGACGTTCTCGCCCACGCGGCTTGTCCCGGCGTTGCCCGGCGCGATGTAGAGTTTCTGCACTTTGTTGCTTTGGGCTATCTTCCACGCCAGTGCGTGTTCGCGGCCGCCCGAGCCGAGTAGTAAGATATTCATATCCAATCAGTTTAGTTCTGTTCGTAATCAAGGTTGAAGCACCGCTGGGGCGAAGGTTCAGGTTCACCCCGGTCTACCCTTCCGGTTCACCTCGGTCAGCTCGTCTTGTTCACTCCGGTGAACAAGCTGTGTTCACCCCGGCCTTCCGGCTGCCGTTACCAAGGCGACGTTTCAGGGGCCGCCCCGGCAGGCACGGCCCGTCGGTGGGGTCAGCGCAGGTAGTCGTCGAAGTAGCGGGTTATCTTCTCGTGGAGGTGTACGCGGTCGCGCCCCATGACGTTGTGCTTGTGGCACGGGTAAATGAAGAGGTCCGGATAGGTGCGGGCATCGACGCAGGCCTTGAGGAAGGAGAGCGTGTGCTGCGGCACGCACGTATCGTCGTGGTCATCGTGGATGAGCAACAGTTTGCCCCGCAACTGCCCGGCCAGGGTCTTGAGGTCGCACTCGGCGTAGCCGTCGGGATTGGTCTGCGGACGGTCCATGTAGCGCTCGCCGTACATCACCTCGTAGTATCTCCAGTCGATGACCGGCCCGCCTGCCACGCCGACCTTGTACAGTGTCGGATAGCGCAGCATCAAGGCCGTGGTCATGTGTCCCCCGAAGCTCCATCCGTGCACGCCGATGCGGTCGCCGTCCACATAAGGCAAGGTCTTGAGCCACTCGGCTGCCTTGGCTTGGTCACGGCCCTCCTCCACGCCCAGGTGGCGGAAGGTGCAGTTCTCGAAGGCCAAGCCCCGGTTCGAGCTGCCGCGGTTGTCGATGGTGAAGAGGATGTAACCGCGGTTCGCCATGTAGAGGTCCCAACCGCGGGCGGCGTACATCCAGTTGGCAGCCAGCATCTGGGCGTGCGGCCCGCCGTAGACGTAAACGATGACGGGATACTTCTTCTGAGGGTCGAAGTCCGCCGGCTTCAACATGCGCCAGTAGAGCGTCGTCGTGTCATCGGCCGCCTTCATCGTGCCCACCTCCACCGTCGGCATGACCAGCCCGCGGAAGGGGTCGGGGGCGGTGAAGAGGCGGTGCGCACCGGCCGCGCCTGTGGCGGTAGACAGCAGGTCGATGGCACGGGGAATGTCCGGCGTGGAGTAGTTATCTATCACATACGTGCCCGAAGCCGAGAGTTGGGCGTTGTGCACACCCTCCCCCTGGTCCACCAAGACGGGGTCTCCCCCTCGCGCGCGTACCTTATATATATTGCTCTGCATGGGCGACTCCTTCGTGGCCGTGAAGTATATCTCCTTCTTCTTCTCATTGAATCCAAGAAGCGACTGAACCAACCACGCGCCCCGGGTGAGCTGCACACATTCATACGAAACGACGAACTTGCCTCCTAACACCGTAGCAAAGCTCTCCGGTGCTTTCTTCTTCTTCAAGTCAAAGAGGTAAAGATGGTTCCACCCGTCCTGCTGGCTCTGAAGCAAGAACTTCGTCGGGTCCCACGGCAGAAAGACGATGGGCGTCTGGGGTTCCACGTACTTCGGATGCTCTTCCTCATAAAGCACCTCCAGCATCTGGCCCGTGCCTGCATCGTAACGACAGAGTTTGGCATGGTTCTGGTCGCGATTCAGCTCAATGAGGAAAAGGCTGCGTTCGTCCGGGCTCCAACTGATGTTGGTAAAGTAGCGGTCCGTAGGGTCACCGGTCTCCAGATAGACGGTTTGCCCGGTGGCGGGGTTGTAGATGCCCACCTGCACCCGGTGACTGGTCATGCCTGCCATCGGATAGCGCACGGGGTCGACCTGTCCCACACGGGCGGTGATGTCCACCAGCGGGTACTCCGTCACCATACGCTCGTCCATGCGGTAGAAGGCCAGCAGCGTGCCCGTCGGGCTCCAGAAGGTGCCCTTCGAGATGCCGAACTCGTTGCGGTGAACCGTTTGCCCGCAGACGACGCCCGCCGGCTCGCGGGTCACGGCTTGCCCGTCCACGTAAAGGTTGTTGTCCAACGTATAGGCCACGTGGCCGCTCGTGCTGTTGTAGTCGACGTTGGCCGCTTTCGCGTCCGTCTCGCGCACCGAGACGATGGTCTGCGCCGTCCAGTCGTAAGTGATGAACTTGCCGTGAAGGGGGAACAAAGCCTGCGTCTTGTCCGCCCACGGAAAGCTGAGGACGTACAGTTGCGAGAGCTTGCCCAGTCCCTCGGCTTCGAGCACCCGGTTGACATCGTCGCGGGTAAAGAGCAGCGACTCTCTGCCGTCTTTCGGCCGGATGGCCACCAGCGAGTCTATCCCGGGCTTCATGGCGGTGTCTCCCCACCATTGCAGGCCGTAGAGGTTTTCGGTATAGCGATAGGTCTCCCCGCCGGGGATGAGGTCTTCCAGGGTAGGCATCTTCAGGTCGGACGCCGGGGAAGCTGTGTTCGATTGTGCCATAAGCAAAGCGGGCGCCCCCAGAAGCAAGGCGCACAAGGTTTTAGTCAGTAGTTTCATAAGAGGTATTGTCTGTCTTCGATTTCTTTTGCAGTTCTCTCTCCAGGCGTTTGCGCTCGGTGTACGAGCTGCCCGAACGGGGTTTGCGCTCCGCCGGACGGTCGGTGCGACGGGCAGGACGGTCTTCGCGGCGGTCGAAACGGGCCGGGCGGTCAAAGTGGCGGCGGTCTCCGTCTCCCTCCATGCGGAACGGACGGCGCGAGGCAGAAGCCGGACGCTCGCGGCGACCGACTGTATCGACCGGCTTGTCCAACGCCTCGCCGCCTTCGCGGAAGTCGCGGTACTTCCCGTCGAAAATCTCATACTTGCGGAACTCGCAGTCCAGCCCACCATTCATCAAGGGGACACGCTGACTCGCCTTCAGGCCAATCTGGTCGAAACATTCGTCGCGGTAGGACAAGACCCAGGCCGTGTTTCCCGTAAAGGCGTGCTTCAGCCGCTCGCCTATCATCTGGTAAAGCCCCAGCAGGTCGCTGCTGGAGATGCGCTCGCCGTAGGGCGGGTTGGTGATGATGATGGATTTCTCCTGCGGCTGCTCGAATTGCTGGAAAGGCTGTACCTTCAGCACCACGTCGCGGCTGACGCCGGCGGCCTTCACATTGCGCTGGGCCACGGCATTGGCCTTGATGGAGTTGTCGTAGCCGTATATCTTGTGCTCGAAGGGACGTTCCTGGCTGTCGTCGTTGTAGATGCGCTCGAACAGGTCGGGGTCGAAGTCCGGCCACTGTTCGAAGGCATAACTCTGCCGGAAGACACCGGGGGCGATGTTGCGCGCTATGAGGGCTGCCTCGATGGGAATGGTGCCCGAGCCGCACATGGGGTCGATGAGGTCGCACTCGCCTTTCCAGCCGGTCATCAGAATCATGCCGGCGGCCAGCACCTCGTTGAGCGGGGCTTCGAGTGTCTCCTGGCGGTAACCGCGGCGGTGAAGCGACTCGCCGCTGCTGTCCAACGACAAGGTGCAGTCGGTACCGGCAATGTGGATGTTGAGCTGCACGTCAGGCTTGGTGACACTGACACCGGGGCGCTTGCCCGTCTTCTCGCGGAAATAGTCGGCCACGGCATCCTTCACGCGATAGGCCACGAACTTGCTGTGGCGAAACTCTTCGCTGAACACCGTGGCATCCACGGCGAAAGTCTTGTCGGGCGAAAGATAGTCTTCCCACGGCAGGGCTTTCACAGCCTCGTAGACGGCATCCGGGTCGGATGCGCTGAAATGCTTGAGGGGCTTCAGGATGCGCAGAGCGGTGCGCAGGCCGAAGTTGGCCCGGTAGAGCAGTTCTTTGTCTCCCCGGAACGACACCATCCGCCGCCCCAACTGTACGTCGTCGGCCCCCATCGCTATCAGTTCGGAGGCCAGCACTTCTTCCAAGCCTTGAAAGGTCTTGGCGATTATTTCAAAGGTTTGTTCCATATCTGTTGTTATTAGGAGACGAGGAAACAAGACACCAGACACGAGGAAAACGGCTCTGTTCCGTTCTTGTCCACTTGTCTGCTTGTTCACCCGTTCGCTTCATTTTCTCTGTACGATGCGTGCCCCGGCCGGCACGTCTTCGGTCACCCAAATGTTTCCGCCCACCGTTGCCCCGCGTCCCACGGTGATGCGTCCCAGGATGGTGGCGTTGGAATAGACTATCACGTCATCCTCCAGGATGGGGTGGCGCGGGATGCCCTTGATGGGGTTGCCGTTGTCATCCAGGGGGAAGCTGCGGGCCCCGAGGGTGACGCCCTGGTAGAGCTTCACACGAGAGCCGATGATGCACGTCTCGCCGATGACCACGCCCGTGCCGTGGTCGATGGTGAAATGTTCGCCGATTTGGGCGCCGGGATGGATGTCGATGCCCGTCTCGCTGTGTGCCATCTCGGTGATGAACCTGGGCAGAAGAGGCACGCCCAGCACATGCAGCTCGTGGGCGATGCGGTAGTTGCTCAGGGCGCGTATGGCGGGATAGCAACTGATGACCTCGCCAAAGGAACGCGCGGCAGGGTCGCCGTTGTAGGCCGCTTCGACATCGGTGGCCAACAGGCGGCGCAGGCGCGGCAGCGTGCTGACAAAGCGGGCGGCCAGGTCGGCGGCACGACCGCGTTGCTCGTCAGTGCAGGCCGCGCAATCTCCCTCTTTGCCGTCCAGGCAGAGGGCGGCCAGGATTTGCCCGGTCAGCAGTTCGAACAACTGTTCGATGTTGACGCCGATGTGGTAGGGCAGCGTGCGGCTGTTGACGGTAGAGTTTCCGAAATAACCCGGGAAGATGACGGCACGCGCCAGGTCTACGATGCGGCGCAGGTCGCGGCCCGAAGGGAGCGGGTTCCCTTCCGTGTGCCGCAAGAAGAGGCCTTCGTAGCTCTCGGGTGCAGACAGTTGGTCGACGGCCTGCGTCAAGATGTGTGTGAAGTTAAGTGGGCTCATCGGGCGTGTCTTAATCTTGATAAACAGCGACAAAAGTACGAAGTATTCGGCAAATAACCTAACAAACGAAGCATTTACAACTCGGAAGGCAGCAATCCGAAGGATTTGCCCGTCATTTCCTCCACCTTCACCTGCCAGATGAGCACGTGGCGCACGGCCGGGTCGGAGTATCCGCAGGGCGTGTCGGTGTAGTGCTTCATCATCAGGTCCAGCGCCCGGCGCTTCTCCGCCAAGTCTTCGACAAAGGCAACGCTGCCGCGGCACATCACGCTCCGTGCCTTCATGCTGTAGCTGCATGCCATCTGCGCGTGCATCCACACCAGGTCGTGTCCTTCGCAGAAGGTCAGGCAGACGCGGGGATGCTCCGTCGCAAAGCGCACCTTGCTGCCCCCGGGGCCGGAATGTAGGTAGACCACGCCGTCGGCGTAAGCAAAGTTCATGGGCACGACGTAAGGCTCGCCCCGGTCGTCCGTCAACCCCACCAGACAGTAAGGACACTTGGCTATGACGGCCTCCATCTCGGCGCGGTCGGTCAGAGTTTTGGTTTTCATCGGTAATCTCCTTTCGTTAATCCGACGCAAAGATAGTGAATATCTGCGGAAAAAACACGCCGGCATCCGGAGACAAACGTCCGGAACCGGAGGCCGCCCCGCCCTCCGCACGGGCGATGCTTCTTCCGAACACGGGGCGCAGCTCGTCCGAACACGAGGCACGGCTCTTGCGAACATGAGGCAAAGGCTGGTCGGGGAGAAAGCAAGTAGCTTTCGCTCAGGGGCTTATAAAAATATGCGGCAGAAGTATGGTGTATGTGCGGCAATTCTGCTATTTTTGTGTACAATTAACGCAGAAACATGGAATACATCTTACAGTCCATCAACGCCCTCGTCCCCCTCTCGGCCGACACGGAACGCGCCCTGCTCGACTGCCTCGTGCCCTGCCGCTTCGCCAAGAAACAACTGCTGGTAGAGGAGGGACGGCGTGCGGGCGCAGCTTACTTCATCGAACGGGGAATCACGCGCTCCTACTGGCTGGTGAACGGCGAGGAAATCACTACGTCGTTCATGGCCGAAGGTGGCATGGTGTTCAGCATGGACGAGCTGTATTACGACCGCCCCAGCGAGGAGTATGTGGAGACGCTGGAGGAAACCATCGCCTGTCGCATTGACTTGAAAGACCTGCGCCGCCTGTTCGAGACGAATCTGGAACTGGCCAATTGGGGACGCATCATCCACCAGAACGAATACCGCCGCCTGCACCGCTCGCACAAGGAGCGGCTGACGCTTTCCGCCGCCGAGCGCTACGAGGCCTTCTGCCGCCAGTTCCCCCAGGTGGTGCAGCGCGTGCAACTGGGCTACATCGCCTCTTACTTGGGCATCACCCTGCCTACGCTGAGCCGCCTGCGCAGCAAGAGGTGAGTTTTTTTGTCGCAGGACAAATGTTTGTTGTCCGAAAGATGCCTATCTTTGTGTCGTTTTAACCACAACATTCATACGCATCATGTCGAGACCTTCATCAGCCGCATACGCGGACTCCAAACCCCATTACGAAATCCTGGACGGCCTGCGCGGGGTGGCCGCCCTGCTGGTAGTGTTTTACCACATCTTCGAAGGACTGTCGTTCGCTGCCGGCGGCACCGTCATCACCACGATTAACCACGGCTACCTGGCCGTAGACTTCTTCTTCATCCTCTCCGGCTTCGTCATCGGCTATGCCTACGACGACCGTTGGGGCCGCTCGCTGACGCTGGGCAACTTCTTCAAGCGACGCCTCATCCGCCTGCACCCCATGATTGTGATGGGTGCGGTGCTGGGCGTAGTGTTCTACGTGCTGCAAGGCTCCGTCATGTGGGACGGCACACACGTGGCCACGTCGATGGTGATGCTGGCCCTGCTCTGCGCCCTGTTCTTCATCCCGGCGGCGCCCGGCTCGTGTTATGACATACGGGGCAACGCAGAGATGTTTCCCCTCAACGGCCCGAGCTGGTCGCTCTTCTTCGAATATATCGGGAACTTGCTCTATGCCCTGTTCATCCACCGCCTCGGCAACAAGGCGCTGACCGCCCTCGTAGTCTTGACAGGCGCGGGCTTGGCCTGGTTCACGCTGTTCGACGTAGTGGGCTACGGCATGATAGGCGTGGGCTGGACGCTGGACGGGCTGAACTTCTTCGGCGGACTGCTGCGGATGCTCTTCCCCTTCTCGCTGGGCATGTTGCTGGCACGCAAGTTCCGGCCCGTCAAGATTCGGGGAGCGTTCTGGATTTGCTCGGCAGTGCTGCTCGTGCTGTTCTGCGTGCCCTACATCGAAGGGCAGGCCGTCGTCAGCCTCAACGGACTGTACGAATCGGTGTGCATCTTCCTCATCTTTCCCGCGCTGGTGTGGCTGGGCGCTTCGGGCAAGACAACCGACCGACGCTCTACGCAGATATGCAAGTTTTCGGGGGACATCTCCTTCCCACTCTACGCGGTGCACTATCCGGTGATGTACCTCTTCTACTCGTGGCTGATAGAGAACAAGTATTATACCTTCGGTGAAATCTGGCCGATGGCCCTCGTGGTCTATGTGGGCAGTGTGCTGCTGGCCTACGCCGCCCTGAAACTCTACGACGAGCCCGTGCGCAAGTGGCTGACAAAACGCTTCCTGAAAAAGAGATAACTCCCCGCCCGACAGGCAGGGACACGAAAAAAGCGGAACCCGGTGGTTCCGCTTTTTTTATGCTGTCCGTCCGAAAGTTACTTTTCTGCCGACGGCTGGCTCAGTGCATCCAGTGCCGAAGCGGCAGCCACCAGCGCCGCACTCCAGTTGATGGCAATCTCGTTCGAAGCGTAGGAATCCTGGCTGTCTACGTACGACTCGTCGGGCAAGGCAGAAGGATAAGCCACCCCGTCTTCTTGTCCCGGATTGGGGCCGCCGACAAGCAGTCCCGGGATGGGTGCTTCTACATCGTCCGTAGCCGACAAGCGGTGATGGGGATGCAACGGGCTCTTCGTGCCAAGTCCGGTGACGAAGCAGTAGCCCAGCGGGTTGCGTCCCAAGAGGTAGTCCATATCACGGTAAGCGTTCGTCAGGTAGTTGTTCTTACCGCTCAGCAAGTATGCATAGACCAATGTCGTAGCCTGATTGGCACCCTGTTCGCCCAGGCAGCCCCAGCCGAAGTCGCTCTCGCTGTCGCCGTACGGAGCGTGGAAAGCAGCCTCGTTGGCGTCTTTCACCGCATCGGTGGCGTATGCCAGGAGATAGCTCTTCAGCGAACCTACGAGCCCGGAAGCCACCACGTCCTTCATCTGTTTCTCGCGTTCGGGAATCAGCCATACGAACATGCCCAACGCCGAAGTGTTCGGCCACGAAGGCAGCGAATAAGAACGGGGAGACGACTTGACGGCTTTAATCAGATAGGATTGCTTGCCCGTGGTGTAATACAACTCGGAAGCGGCCCAGAAGAACTCGTCGCTCGCATCCTTGTCGCCATACCCACCCGTCGTCACGTCCGGGTCATACTGCTGGTTCAGGGCGTCTTGGTCGTAATAGGCCTCAGGATGTTTCTCTGCCCACGCATACGCACGCTCTGCGGCCCGCAGCGCCTTAGCGGAGAAGCCCGGGTAATCCTTCTGGAAAGCCTTGTATATCTGGGCAGCTTGCGCCATGACCGCAGCAAAGTCGAGCGTGGCTGTCACGCTTTTCTGCACCACGTAGCGCGGTTGCTGGCAGTCGGCCGGCTTAATGAAGGCTTCGAACGACGGGGTTGTCAGCTTGTGGTACACGCCACCGTCGGCCGGGTCTTGCATCGTCAGCATCCAGCTCAGGTTGTAGTACAGCTCGTCCAGCAGGTCGGGAGTTGCATTGCTGCTTTCCGGTATGTTCACGTTTTGCTTGGCAAAGTAGTCGGGAAACAGTCGGTAGACGGCTTGCATCAGTCCTATGCTGTAGGCGGAGTTGACGATGTATTTGTTGTAGTCGCCTGCGTCATACCAGCCTTTGGGCGAGGAGATGATGTCGCCTGCCTTGCGCGAGGGGCCTGCTGCACTGGGATGAATCTGCACCTGCGTGTCCGGATGGGCAGCAGGGCGGTTCCATTGTCCGGCATACTTCTCTTCGAGGGGCATGCCTGTGCGCTGGTAGTAGAACGACTTGAGGGCGGCATCGGCCACAGCCTGCAAGGGGCGTTCCTTCACTTCGAAGACGGCTGTGTCGCCGCCTGCCAAGAGCCAGTACTGTCCTGGCTCGCTGATGGAGCTGAAGTCCATCGTCGTGCGGGTCTTGCTGCTCCAGGGATTGGGCACGGTGGCCTGTGTGCTGCCTTTCAGCACTTCTTCCCCGGTGGCTGCATTGACCACGGTAAATTCTGTCACTCCCACGGTGTCCGCCACGGCCACTTTTTCCTGTTGCGGGAAGTAGCCCACCTGGTTCAAGCGGATGATGTCAGGGTTGGACTGGCCGCATGCTGCCAATCCGCCTGCAATGATTCCGAAACAAATCAGTTTGTTGTTCATAGATGAATGATGTATAAATAAAATAATAGTCTGTGTGCCGGTTGCCACGGGCCGCTTCCGGTGCGCCGGAAGCAAAAGGCCGGTGTGCTGCAACAATGGTCGGCAAAGTAACGATTTTTTTCCGGATTCTCCGCACCGAATGTCTTAAATATTGATAATCACTCCCAATTGTCCGTGCGGAAGGGGACGGTGGGCAGCTCGTTGCCGCCAATCATCGTGCCGGGCAGGAAATCGCGGAAGGCGTAGCGCACGGCCACGGGGTGGGCAACGGCTTTTGAGGAGACGACCATCTCGTTGGTCTGCCAGTGCAGCCAGACGCTGTCGGCCGGGTGGAAGACGCGGTCTTCGCCGGCCAGTTCGAAACCGCGCACGTCGTAGTTGCGGCAGATGCCCATCTGGAGGTTGTCGAAGCTGACCCAGGCTTCGTTTCCTTTCGCCGCCCACGACTTGTACTGCGGCCCCCAGCAGTTGATTTGTTTCATACCGTAGGTGAGGTTCAGCGCCAGGTAGCTGAGGCGGCGGCCCACCGCCTGCTTGTTGCGCGGATGGATGTTGAAGAGTTCGTAGGGTTCGACCAGGTCGTTGGTAGAGACCATGCCGCTGTTGGGTATCAGGCTTTGGGCGCGGAACTGTGCTTCGCGCAGGTAGGCGCCTTGCAGGCCGCGACCGTTGTCACCATAGGCGTAGGGGGCAATCTCGGCGTAGTAGAAGGGGATGTCGCCCAGGGCGAAGTCATCGCGCCACAGGCGCACCATGTCGGCCAGGCGTTCGGCATAGGTGTGGTGGGCACCCACGTTGCTCTCGCCTTGATACCAGATGAAGCCTTTGATGGTGTAGTTGCGGAGGGGCGCCAGCATGGCGTTATACATCAGCATCGGCCTTGTGTAGACAGGCTCGCAACGCTCGATGGCCTCGCGGCTGAGGTCTACGTCGGGATAGCCTTGCAGGACTTCGCGGTTGAGCCAGCTCTCGACACGGGTGCCTCCGAAGGCTGACACGACGATGCCCACGGGGACGCGCAGGGCTTTGTGGAGCGAGGTGGCGAAGAACCAGGCGGTGGCACTGAAGGCGGCGGCCGTGTGGACGGAGGGCACCTGCCACGTGGCGGAGCAGTCGTCTCTTTCTTCGTAGGACATGTCGAGGGGCACACAGAAGAAGCGGATGTCCGGATAGTCGGCGGCGCGGATGATTTCGTCTACGCCTTCCTTCACGCAGCAACCGCCGAAGCCGCGCAGGGGCATCTCCATGTTGCTCTGCCCGGAAGCCAGCCAGACTTCGCCCACCAGGACGTTGTGCAGGGTCAGGGGCTGGCCGTCGTCGAAGGTGATTTCATAAGGGGTATAACTGCCGGCGGGGGTCTTGACCGTCAGCAGCCAGCGGCCTTCGGCATCGGCCCGGCAGTCGTACGTCTGCCCGTCCCACGAAGTGGTCACGCGCACCGTGGCTCCGGCGGCGGCCCACCCCCACAGGCGTGCGTCGGCCTGCTGCTGAAGCACCATGTTGTCGCCCATCAGTGCGGGCAGTTTCACTTTGGCGCCCGCTGTCAGGGCACCACACAGAAGAAGGATAGCAAGGATTTTCTTTTTCATAACAGTATTGATTGATGAAACGGAAGTCTGTTTCCCACAAAAGTAAAGCTCCGCCCTCGAAAAAGCAATGCGCGGGATTCATTTTTTCGGGAAAAGCAACATCCGAACCCGAAGAAAGACACAAATGATACCCACGCAAAAAGCTGCCCCGACAGCGGCTCGCCCCATCCGGACAAGAGCCACGCCCGCTCCGAACAACAGCCGCCCTCCGTCCGGACAAGAACCACGGCTCCACCGCACGACAGACGGCCGCACAAGGCACCGAAAGCGGAAACTTCCTTAAGCAATACTAATTATCAGACGATTTGCCATGCTTTTCGCAGTAAATCGCTATCTTTGCCGCGCGTATGCCCCGCCGTGCCCGAAAAGCACGCAAGCGAAGGCCAGAAAAAAAGCAACAATCGACGAATCTGAATGAAAAAGTACAGCACCGTAAACAACCTGATGGGTTGGATTACTTTCCTCATTGCGGCCACGGTCTATTGCATGACCATCGAACCGACCGCAAGCTTTTGGGATTGCCCTGAGTTTATCACCACCGGCTACAAGCTGGAAGTGGGTCACCCGCCTGGAGCACCCTTCTTCATGCTCGTGGCCAACCTGTTTTCGCAGTTTGCCGCCGATGCCTCGGAAGTGGCCAAGATGGTCAACTACATGAGCGCGCTGATGAGCGCCGCGTGCATCCTGTTCCTCTTCTGGACCATCACACACTTGGTGCGCAAGCTGATAGTATCGGACGAAACGCACATCACCGCCGGACAGACCGTAGCCATCATGGGCAGCGGACTGGTAGGTGCCTTGGCTTATACGTTCAGCGACACGTTCTGGTTCTCGGCCGTCGAGGGCGAAGTCTACGCCTTCTCGTCGCTGTTCACGGCAGTCGTCTTCTGGCTCATCCTGAAGTGGGAAGACGTGGCCGACCAGCCGCACAGCGACCGCTGGCTGGTGCTCATTGCCTACCTGACGGGGCTCTCCATCGGCGTGCACCTGCTCAACCTGCTCTGCCTGCCTGCCATCGTCCTTATCTATTATTATAAGAAAGTGCCCCATGCCAACGCCAAGGGCTCTCTGCTGGCACTGCTGGGTTCGGCGGTACTGGTGGCCGTGGTGCTCTACGGCATCGTGCCAGGCATTGTCAAGGTAGGCGGATGGTTCGAGCTGCTGTTTGTCAACACGCTCGGCATGCCTTTCAACACGGGCGTCTTGGTGTACGTCATCCTGCTGGCCGCTACACTCATCTGGGGCATCTACGAGACATACATGCAACACAGCCCGTTGCGCATGGCCCTGTCCTTCATCTTGACCATCGCCATGCTGGGCATCCCCTTCTACGGACACGGAGTCGGGGCAATCATCATCGGACTCATCGTCATCGCCCTGATGTGGTTCTATCTCCGCCCCAAGACACAGGCGGCACTGAAGGAAAAGTTTCGCGTCAGCGCCCGCACGCTCAACACAGCCCTGCTGTGCACGTTGCTCATCGTGGTGGGTTACTCGTCGTACGCGCTCATCGTGATACGCTCCACAGCCAACACACCGATGGACCAGAACTCGCCGGAGGACATCTTCACGCTGGGCGAATACCTGGGCCGCGAGCAGTACGGCACCCGGCCTTTGTTCTACGGGCAGGCGTTCTCCTCGCAAGTGGCCCTCGATGTGAAAGACGGTTACTGCGAGCCGCGCGTCAAGAGCGAAGCCACCAAGTTCATCCGCAAGGAGAAGGCCACGCCCGACGAGAAAGACAGCTACATCGAAATCCCCGGACGCATCGAATATGAGTATGCGCAGAACATGCTCTTCCCACGCATGTACAGCTCGGCACACGCACAGTACTACAAAGCGTGGATGGACATCAAGGGCCACGACGTCCCGTTCGACCGCTGTGGCGAAATGATGATGGTCAACGTTCCCACCCAATGGGAGAACATCAAGTTCTTCTTCTCCTACCAGCTCAACTGGATGTACTGGCGATACTTCATGTGGAACTTCGCCGGACGGCAGAATGACATCCAAGGCAACGGGGAGATTGAACACGGCAACTGGATTACGGGCATCTCTTTCATAGACAACTGGCTGATAGGAAACCAAGAATACCTGCCCACCGAACTCAAGGAAAACAAAGGGCACAACGTGTTCTACTGCCTGCCCCTGCTGCTGGGCATCATCGGCCTGCTCTGGCAAGCCTACCGCGGGCGCCGCGGCATCCAGCAATTCTGGGTGGTGTTCTTCCTGTTCTTCATGACGGGCATCGCCATCGTGCTCTACCTGAACCAGACCCCCATGCAACCCCGCGAACGCGACTATGCCTACGCCGGTTCGTTCTACGCCTTTGCCATCTGGATAGGTTTGGGTGTGATGGGAATCACCCAGCTCTTCGCCAACCTGATGCACAAGCGCGACAAAGAGTGGACGCCCGAACAACTGACCGCCTGGAACGAAGGCACGTGGATGCCCGACCTGCGCCCCTCGCTGCCCGTCGCCCTGGCGGTGTCACTGGCATGTCTGCTGGTGCCCATACAGATGGCCAGCCAGACGTGGGACGATCACGACCGCAGCGACCGCTACATGGCCCGCGACTTCGGCTACAACTACCTGATGTCGCTCCAGGAGAGCGGGAACCCCGTCATCTACACCAACGGTGACAACGACACCTTCCCCCTGTGGTATGGCCAGGAGACCGAAGGCTTCCGGCCCGACGCACGCACCTGCAACCTGTCGTACCTGCAGACCGACTGGTACATCGACCAGATGAAGCGCCCGGCCTACGACAGCCCGTCGCTGCCCATCACGTGGGACCGCATGGAGTATGTGGAAGGCACCAACGAATACATCCCCGTGCAACCCGAAGTGGCCAAGAGCCTCGACCAACTCTATGCACAGGCCAAGAAAGAGGCCCTGGCCGGCAACCCCGAGGTGCTGGTGAACATCCAGAAGGAGTTTGGCGACAACCCCTACGAGCTGAAGAACATCCTGAAGCACTGGGTGCGCAACCCCAGCAACAAGGACCTCAACATCATACCGACGGACAGCATCGTCATCAAGGTGGACAAAGAGGCCGTGCGTCGCAGCGGCATGATGATACCCGGCGACAGCATACCGGACTACATGTCCATCAAGCTACGCACGAAGGATATACACGGCAACTACCACCCGAAGCGTGCCCTCTACAAGAGTGAGCTGATGATGCTCGAGATGCTGGCCGAGGCCAACTGGGAACGACCCATCTACATCGCCATCAGCGTGGGCACGGACAACCAACTGGGCATGGACAATTACTTCGTACAGGAGGGACTGGCCTACCGGTTCACGCCGTTCGACAACACGAAGACGGGCGTCAGCCTCGACTCGGAAAAAATGTACGACAACCTGATGCACAAGTTCCGCTACGGGGGCATCGACAAGCCGGGCATCTACATCGACGAGAACGCCCTGCGCATGTGCTACTCGCACCGCCGCATCTTCTCGCAACTGGTGCAGCAACTGATGAAGGAGGGCAAACGCGACAAGGCCAAGGCTGCGCTGGATTATGCGGAGAAGATGATTCCCGCCGTCAACGTGCCCTACGACTACCAGAACGGCGCCCTGCAAATGGCCGAGGCCTACTACCAACTGGGAGAGACGGAGGCGGGCGACCGCATAGCCCGGGCACTGGCCGACAAGTCGATGGAGTATCTGACGTGGTACCTCAGCCTGGACGAAGCGCGCCTGAACATCTCTGTACAGGAGTGCGAATACCACCTCTCGCTGCTCAACACGGAAATCAGCCTGATGAAGAAATACGGCTCGACGCTGACGGAACAGTATGAGGAGAAGTTCGGCGAAGTGTACCACCAGTATGTCACAGCCATGGGTTACAAAGCAGAATAAGCCCCGAGATGTTTATCGAACAACCTCCTGAAATAGTCCGCAGGCTCTATCCCAGCGCCCTGTGGCGGATGGACCCTGCGGAGCGGACGGTCTGCCTGACCTTCGACGACGGGCCCATCCCCGAGGTGACGCCGTGGGTGCTCGACGTGCTGGCACGGCACGGCGTCAAGGCCACGTTCTTCATGGTGGGCGACAACATCCGCAAGCACCCCGACGTCTTCCGCCAGGTCGTCGAGCAGGGGCACCGCATCGGCAACCACACGTTCCACCACCTGCGGGGCTTTGAACACAGCTCGAACCACTACCTGGACGACGTCCGCCGGGCGCACGACTTCATGCTCGAAGCCTGCCACGACCTGCCCCCCGAGCAGGTCGAAGCCGCCCTGCACCCCATCCTCTTCCGCCCGCCCCACGGGCACATGACCTGGGGACAGTACATGGTGTTGCGCCACCGTTGCCGCATCGTCATGTGGGACCTCGTCACGCGCGACTACTCGAAGAAGCTGCGCCCGCCGCAGGTGTTGGCCAACGTGATGCGCTACGCCCGCAACGGCTCCATCATCACCTTCCACGACTCGCTGAAGTCGTGGAACAACGGCAACCTGCCCTACGCCCTGCCCCGCGCCCTGGACTTCCTCCGCGAAGAGGGCTACACCTTCGCCCTGCTCTGACCCCCTCTCCTCCCCCGCCGCCTCCGGACACACCTGTTCCAAGGCTACTGCCGCAGTGACCCTTCGCCACACGCCCTATTCAGCCACAGGGACAGGCAGTAGTGACCCTTCGCGAATAGGCCTATGGTGGCTGCCTATTCCACGTGGAATAAACTGCATATCCCACGTGAGATAAGTTTCATATCCCATGTGGAATAAACTTCTTATCTCACGTGGAATAAGTTTTCTATCTCACGTGGAATAAGAATCCTATCCCACTACAGATAATAAGGGTGAAAAGGCCTATTGACACAGCCTGCATAGCGGTATACAGGCAGCGTCAATAGGGGTGATGGCGGAGGGTGAAAGGGAGGGGCAGCGGAGGGTCAAAGGTCCAGCACCACCTCGACGGGGCAATGGTCGGAGCCGTAGATGTCCGTGTGGATGTCGGCGCTGACCAGGCGGTCGTCCAGGCGCTTGGAGGTGAGGAAGTAGTCGATGCGCCAGCCCGCGTTCTTCTCGCGCGCCCGGAAACGGTATGACCACCACGAGTAGACATCCGTGCGGTCGGGGTAGAAATGGCGGTACGTGTCGGTGAAGCCCGCGCCGAGCAGCTCGGTGAACTTGGCACGCTCCTCGTCCGTGAAGCCCGCGTTTCGGCGATTGGTCTTCGGGTTCTTCAAGTCAATCTCCTGGTGCGCCACGTTCAGGTCGCCACAGACGATGACCGGCTTGCGCGCGTCCAGCGCCAGGAGATAGCGGCGGAAGTCATCCTCCCACGTCATGCGGTAGTCCAGGCGTCGCAACCCATCCTGCGAGTTGGGCGTATAGACCGTCACCAGGAAGAACGCAGGCATCTCCAGCGTGATGACGCGCCCCTCGCGGTCGTGATGCTCCACGTCGATGCCATAAGTGACCCCCAGGGGCTGGTGGCGCGTGTAGATGGCCGTGCCCGAATAACCCTTCTTCTCGGCATAGTTCCAATACGACTCATAGCCCTCGAAGGCCAAATCCAGTTGTCCGGCCTGCATCTTGGTCTCTTGCAGGCAGAAGAAATCAGCGTCCAACTGTTTGAACGCCTCCACAAAGCCCTTGTCCTTGCACGCACGCAGGCCGTTCACATTCCACGAGATAAACTTCATAAATTGAGAATTAAGAAATAAGAAATAAGAATTGGGAATTAAAATATCGCTATCTTCATCACCCCGTCGGCCTTCTGCTCGAACAGGCGGTAGGCCTCGTCGATGCGGGCCAGAGGGAAACGGTGGGTGATGAGGGGTGTGGTGTCAAGCTGCCCCCCGGCAATGAGGCGCAGAATCTCGTCGCAGTCGCACCCGTCCACACCCCCGGTCTTGAACGTCAGGTTCTTGCCATACATCTGGGGCAGGGGGAGCACCTGCGGACGGTCGTACAGCGCGACGATGGTCACCACGGCATTGGGCCGCGCACACTGCCACGCCAGCCGGAACGACTCGTCCGTGCCCGCCACCTCCATCACCACGTCGGCCCCGCCATGCTCGCTGTGCGCCCGCACGAACGCCTCGCACCCATCGGGCGTAGTGACCAACACCTCGGGATAATGCTCCCTCACGAAGCGGATGCGCTCCTCCGACTGCTCGCATACGATGATGCGCCTCGGCTGCTTCAGCCTCGCGCAAAGCAGCGTGCAGATGCCCGTCGGCCCCGCCCCGATGATGAGCACCGTGTCTTCCTCCGTGATGTCCGAGATGCGCGCCGCCCAAAAGCCTGTGGCCAGCACATCGCCCACGAACAAAGCCTGCTCGTCGCTCACCCCGCTGGGGATGCGGCTCAAGCCCTGGTCGGCATAAGGCACACGCACGTATTCTGCCTGCCCCCCGTCGATGCGGCATCCCAATGCCCAGCCCCCGGCAGGGTCCGTGCAGTTGTTCACAAAGCCATGCCGGCAGAAGAAACACTCGCCGCAGAATGTCTCCACATTGACCGCCACGCGGTCGCCGGGGCGCACCTGGGTCACGGCGCTACCCACTTCTTCCACCACGCCCACCATCTCATGGCCTACGGTGATGCCCGGCACCGCACGCGGCACACTGCCATGCTTGATGTGCAAATCACTCGTACAGATACTTCCCAGCGTCACCCGTACAAGGGCATCGCGCGCATCCAGCAACTGCGGCCGGAGCTTCTCGCGCAACTCAAACTTTCCATGTTCTACATACGTATATGCAAGCATACTCTTCTTCTCTTTTATAATAAGTCAAACAGATTCTTTCTTTCTCCTTCCGGCCCAATAGACCCCGCCCAGAATCAGCGCCATGCCCGCCCACGCCATCGGCGTCAACCGCTCGCCCAGCACCACGGCCGAACCCGTCAATGTGAACACAGGGTTGAGGTAGATGTAATTGGAGGCACGCACCGTGCCCAACCTCTTCAGCACGACATTCCACACAGCGAAACATGCCAACGATGCCAGCACACCCAAAAAAAGCAAGTGGAAAAGAACGGAAGGCTCTAACAGACGGGACACCTCGAACTGCCAAGGCCGGAAGGCAAACACCGGCAATATGGTCAGCACCCCGTAGAAAAATATCTTGCGCGTGATGAACACCGCTTCATAGCGGTCGGCCATGCGACGCATAATCAAACTGTAAACCGCCCAAGAAAAAGACGCCAACAACGAAAGCAAATCGCCCACAGGAGAAAGGCGCAACACGAAATGACCGTTGCACACCACCAGCGCCACCCCGGCCAAGGCCGTCAGCGAACCGCCTATCAGTGCCTTCGTGGCCCGTTCTTTCTTGTAGAGCAGCAAAGACAGCAACGTAGTGACCAACGGCGTGGTACACACCAGAAACGACACGTTCGTGGCCAACGTATGCTCCAAAGCCATGTTCTCCGTCAGAAAATAAAAAGAACCACCGGTCACACCACCCGCCAGCAACCAAAGCTCGTCCTGCCACCTGTCGGCCCACAACTTGCCCTTAGACAAAAACCAGATGCCTATGTATGCCATCAGAAAACGGAGCAGAAAAATCTCCTGCGGAGCCATACCCGCTTCTATCAACAACTTGGTAGAAATGAACGTCAGGCCCCATATCCCTACGATGACCACCGCCACCGCATGAAAAGCCGCCACGCCCCGAGTCTTATGTAGATGTAACCGATGCATATCCATAACCGTGCAAAGATAAACATATATTAATCGCACCGGACGAAACAAGGCCGAAAAAAACACCCAACACAAGAAAAAAAAGCCAAAGACAAAACAAGACCGACACCCTACCAAAGTCGTACCTCCTTCCTACCTCGCTCCTACCTCGCTCTTGTATATAGCTTCGAACAAGGTAGGAAGGGGGTACGAGTGCAAAGCCATTACAACTCTAAGGCATCCCCTTCGCAAGCGATGTCCCAAAAGCCGATGCCCCGTGCGTCGGCAAACTCCTTCATCCGCCAGGCCGATTCGAATCCGCCAACCACAAAGTGCATGGGGACAAACATCCCTACCCGGAACTGCTCGATGAACTGCCGTGCCCCGCGTGTATAGCCGTTACCCACACGACTGTCCACGGGAAACATCACCAGGTCGAACGAGTCCGCCACCTTGCGGACGTCCTTCAGCTCACCCAGATAACGCTTCTCCTCCCTGCCCGGGTCGACTTCCATGCCAAACTCAGCACTGTATATCGTGCCTCCCCGGTAATCGTCGGTCAGGAAACGGGCATACCAGTTATTCAAATCACCGGCATGGAAAATACGCCGCCCGTCTGCCTCTATCACCCACGAGACACCACTGTCCGTGCTCCCCGTAGCCATTACGCGCAAGTTAGCGTCCTGCCAACTGCCCCCTTTGGCCAACCAGACATCGGCCTCCTCACGCCGCGCGCGGCGGTGCTTCAAGATATCTTTCGAGAGAATGTAAAAAGTGTCGGCCGCCCGTCTCCCCTTCCACGAAAAAATTTCCCGGTTGAAATGGTCTTCGTGAAAATGACTGGCAAAGACATACATAGGCTTGTCCGACGGCAATAATCGGGAAACGACGACCGCCGGGTCCATCCAATAGTCGAAGAGCAAGATGCACGTGTCCGTCTCGAGGACAAAGGCGCTGTGGAAGATGTAGGTGAGTGTCATATTCAGCTTTCTTCTGTTATCGGAAGATACTTCATATACGTTCAGCATCATAAGTAATAGTATATTATCGAAGGCTAAATTACACAGATTTATAATATACCAGATATTTTTTACAAAGAATCTTATAGCAGACTCTGCCACTTTCTCTTCACCCTCGCCCTCATCATCCGGATTTCTTTTGTCTCAATCTTTATAGGTTTGTCCAATATTATTCCCGCCATTTCTTTCTTTCGCCTCAAAACAAAAAGAATAAACAGCTTATTATCGTATGAAAGTGCAGAAAGCCGTTGGTTAATTAAAGAATAAAATATCCTACTTTTCCATCTCCTTTTCACGCTTTTTTCTGTTCTTAATAATAGATTTCATATTTTGTTCTGCCCATTCCGTTAATTGCTGAATGATAGGCACCAATGATTCTCCTGTTTTTGTAAGCCCATATTCCACCCGAATGGGAACTTCAGGGAAAACATTCCGGGTGATAAGGCTGTCTGCCTCTAAAACCTGCAACGTATTGGAAAGAACCTTTGTAGAAATATCCGGAATTAATTTCCCCAACTGATTAAAACGGGTACTCCCATTCTCATGCAGGATTAGAATGACCAGCAAAGCCCACTTGTTTCCGAAGCGTGCCACCACATTGCGGATGGGGCAAATCTCAATGATAGAATTTTTTTCTGCTTTTTTTTGCATCACAACCTCCTGTCTTTCACCAAAAGTGAGTTTTTGGTAACTTAATTATAAAATTGTAACCTATTGTATAATAAACAAATAGCATATAATTTTGCACTGTCAAAAATAAAGCAACAATGCGTTACAAAGTTAGTAAATAAACAACTATAAAGCGATATAAATAGGTTATTAACGAATTAAAAACTAAAAGAACGATGAAACAAGTAAAAACAATTGCGGAAGCAAAAAACTTCCATGCAGCCGATTTCGGCAAGTTAAGCGAATTGAATGACTATGTATTGGAACTTGGCCCGGACGTAAAGATTCCCGGCAAAGTGTTTGGTGGGACAACACTTGGAGCAACAGGTGGAGAGTTTTCTTTCCAACTGTTCCAGCCGGGTACGGAATCAGGATTCCTGCACACGCACAAACAGCATGAGGAACTTTATTTCTTCCTGAGCGGAACGGGTGAATTTCAAGTGGATGGCCAAGTGTTCCCGGTACAAGAAGGAAGCGTGGTGCGTGTATCGCCCGACGGCCGCCGCTCCGTGCGCAACAACGGAACTTCACCTCTCCTGATGCTCTGTGTGCAGTACAAGGGCAATACATTCACAGCGGAAGATGCCACAGACGGAGTGATATTGAATGAGCCGGTAAAATGGTAATATGAATTTTTGGGGGTTTCTTGCTGTCGATGTATTTCGGCGGCAAGAAATTTTATTGAACGGTAACTTGAAAGAAAAATGCAATCATTAAGCAATGGCATACACGTGCTTGATAAAATTCTTATACCGATTGGAAAAAGCTTTTCCTTGTATCGGGACTGTCCGACGAGGCTTTCTCGCTTAATTACATGACAGAACCACAGGAAGGCATCTCAAAGGATGGTATATGCTATAGGTTACATTGCTGCTTTATCTTTCATGGGTTGCTGGAGCCGCTTTGGGTGGGTTTGCCGAAGCAATAGGCATTTCAGGCATAAAAGGCATTGAGTTTGTCATGCCTGCCTTGCT
>DXCK01000105.1 GCA_019116045.1 Candidatus Bacteroides merdipullorum
ACAAAAGCAGGTCTGAGGACGAGGTAATAAATAAAGCATATTATAAGCCGTTATGGCGATACGTACTACCGGGAAGATAGCTTTCTTATCCGAACGAAGTATGGTTGCCAACAATGGCTTTTTACCGATGACATTGCCCAATGTATTCACCACAGGGACAAAAGAAATTCTTCTTAGCCGTTTGTTGAAATAGCAGAGGCCCATTTGATTGAGCAGTATGGTAGCAATGAAGATGCCCAACGGCATTGTTTCAAACAGAAACGTGTGAAGTCCGGGAATGTCGGAAGCAAAAAAATGCGCTATTAATAGAAGGACCAAGTGCAATAAAACAAGAACCACCAGGATACGTGCCGATACAATGGCGGCTTCGATACTCTGAATGAACTTGCGCCGTTGTTCATTCGAAGGATGGGACAAATGGTTTGCCCATTTTTGTCCGAACAGCAGCAGCAACAGAGAAGGGCAGGCAATAGAGCCTTCTATCAACAACGGGAGTCTATCGCTGGACTGAAAGAATGGAATCCACATCGTAAGTAGTAACATGCCTGTTGTCCCATACAGCAAGAGCGGAAGCATTCGATGGGGGTTAAGCAGGCAAAGTAAAAGCCCTAATCCTGCCCCAGCGTATAAAGCTATGTCTGGTTTTATGAAGAAACCGGCAATCATGGCAACTACTCCGGGCAGGAATCCCAATGACAGGTTGAATTTAGGTGACAGGACTTGTGTGTGATTCATCTCTGCATTGTTTAGACCTTTCCGTCTTAACATACGTCTGGCAGGAAATGTTCACGACTTTTTGGCCAACATCTTGTTTTTGTCTGCATGATAGGATGAGCGCACCAATGGGCCGCTTTCCACTTGGTCGAATCCTTTTTGCAACCCCATTTCCTTATAGAAAGCAAATTGGTCAGGTGTGACGTATTCTACTACCGGATAATGCTTGTGCGAAGGTTGCAGGTATTGCCCGATGGTAAGAATGTGGCATCCTGCGCTCCTCACATCATTCATCAGCTCTTCCACTTCCTGAGGTGTTTCACCCAACCCTACCATAATACCCGTTTTACAGCAGATGCCGTTTTCGGCTATTTGCTGCAAGACTTTCAGGCTCGTTTCATAGCGGGCGGCACTGCGCACGATAGGGCTGATGCGGCGCACTGTCTCCATGTTGTGTGACATGATGTCCGGTTGTGCGTCGATAACCATTTGTACCAACTCTTTACGGCCTTGAAAGTCAGGAATGAGCACTTCGATGGTGGTATCCGGGTTCTGTTCTCTAATGGCTGTGATAGTGCGTACCCAGTGTGCGGCTCCTAAGTCTGGCAGGTCATCCCTGTCTACCGAGGTAATGACCGCATGCGACAGTTTCATGAGGGCTACAGATTGGGCTACATGTGCCGGCTCTCCTTCATCCAGCGGCAAGGGTTTTCCCGTACGTGTATTGCAGAACTTGCAACTGCGTGTGCAGATGTCTCCGCCTATCATGAAGGTGGCCGTGCCGCAACCCCAACACTCTCCCATGTTGGGGCAACGGCCACTGCTGCATATCGTGTGCAGGCAGTGGGATTCTACAATACGTTTTGTTTCACTATATCTTTCGTTGGCTGCAATGTTTATCTTGAGCCATTCAGGTTTACGTACCCTTTCCGTCATTTCAAGTGCGTGTTGAAGAAATTCGTCAACTTAGTGTACAGGTGCATTCTTGTGTTGCCACCATAAATACTGTGGTTGCGGTTCGTATAGATTTGCATATCAAACTGCTTGCCCAGTTGAACCAGGTGTTCGGCATATTCGGCGCAGTTCTGGTAATGCACATTGTCATCGGCCGTGCCATGCACCAGCAAGAGGTCGCCGTGCAGTTTGTCTGCACGCGTAAAGGCTGAAGCGGCTTTATATCCGTCGACATTCTCTTGCGGAGTACGCATGTAGCGTTCGCCATAGATGGTGTCGTAATAATTCCAATCCGTCACGGCTGCCACGGCCACGCCCGCTTTGAACACGGGTGTCCCTTCGCTCATGCTCATCAGAGTCATGTAACCTCCGAAGCTCCATCCCCAGATGCCGATCCTGTCTTTGTCTACGTAGGCTTGTAGACCCAGGTAGACAGCCGTTTCCACTTGGTCATGTGCTTCCTTGACTCCCAGGTTCATGTATGTGCATTTTTCGAAAGCAGCGCCGCGTCCTCCAGTACCTCGTCCGTCCACACATACGATGAGATACCCTTGCGAAGCCATGTAAGTTTCCCAACTGATGCTGAAGGCATCGAGCACCTCTTGCGAACCGGGGCCGCTGTATTGGTACATGATGACGGGATATTTTTTGTTTTCATCGAAGTTCGTAGGTTTCATCATCCAGCCGTTCAATGCCACGCCGTCCGAGGTCTGGAAAGTGAAGAACTCTTTCTGAGGCATGTCGTATTCTTCCAATTTGCTTTTCAGGGCTGCGTTGTCTACCAGTGTAGCAAGCGTTTTGCCCGTGTTGTCGTTGAGGGTGATGACATAAGGCGTATTCAGGTTGGTGTAGCTGTTCAGGAAATATTTGAAATCTGTGCTGAACAGTGCCGCATTGATGCCTTCCTCGGCAGAGAGCTTGGTCTTTTTCCCTTTGCGGTCTGTTTTCCATATAGCCTGACGCATAGGGCTACCTTCGTTGCTTACATAATAGAAAGTAGCGTTCTTCTCGTCGTATCCTAAAAAGTCTTTTACTTCAAATTCCCCTTTGGTGATTTGCTTGCTTAGGTTCCCGTTCATGTCATACCAATACAAGTGGTTGAAGCCGCTGCGCTCGCTGACGAACGAGAAATGGTCTTGGTAGAAACGGATATTGTCAAACGTGCTTTCTTTGATGTAAGTGTCTGTTTCGTCCCGCAAAGCCAGTTTGCAGACTGTGCTTCGAGGGTCGCCCAGATAAAGGTCGAATCGGTTCTGATAGCGGTTCAGGGTAAATATGGCCAGTTTATTGGGGTCTTGTGTAAAACGGATGCGGGGGATATAACCATCGGCATCGAGGGGCAATTTCATTTGGCGTGTTACTTTGGTCTTGATGTCAAATGTGTGCACTGTCACCTTCGAGTTCTTTTCGCCGGTTTTGGGATATTTGTACACATAGGCACCGGGGTATTTCTCATATTCTTCCATGTGTGGCTTTTCGCCGGCATAGAGCGGGAAGGAGAAAGACGATACTTCAGATTCATCCCAGCGTACATAAGCCAGCATTTTGCTGTCGGCGCTGAACTCCAGGGCACGGTTATAGGCAAATTCCTCTTCGTATACCCAGTCGGGGATGCCGTTCAGCACAGCATTACGCTTCCCGTCTGTCGTCACCTGGCTTTCGCTGTTGCCATAAAGGCGCTTCACCAAGAAGATATTGTTGTCACGCACGAAAGCCACCATTGTGCCGTCAGGAGAGAAGACTGGAACCTGTTGCGGCCCGCCGTCTGACAGCCGTTCCACTTTGTTGTCTATTTCCCCTTCCATGTTGCGTCGCAAACTGTACAGATAGTATATAGCTGTGTACGAACGGCGGTAAATGGGTTTGGTTTCCGTAGCAATGAGCAATGTATTTCCATCCGGTGAGAAACTGTAACTGTCGAAATGCTTGAAAGGACATTCGCGTGCTGTGGTCGCGTCGAACAGCACTTCCACTTGTTCCCCTGTCCGGAAAGAGTATTTGATGATTTGCGTCCCGTCGTCATTCATCTGCGAATAATATTCACCCTCGCCCGGGATGGGAGTGATGCCGTAAAGACTCTCTGGGCGGAATGTGCCGTTTACGACTTCTTCCAGCGTAAGAGTTTTCTTTGTCTGGGCTACTGTCAGGACGGGCAGGCATAGGCATAAAAATAAAAGAGTAGAAATGGTCTGTTTCATGATGATTGTTGTTTTTAATGGGGCAAAGATACGCAAAGGAAACAAAGATGCCAAGGGCAGACTGGAAAAGATGGCAACCGGAGGTGACAAACACGGTGTTTAATGCGCTAAAGTGCCTCTTTAGCCCAGTCAAGAGCTTCTTTGCCGGCTGTATGTTCCTGGTAAAAAAAGATGAAGCCGATATAAACATGATTGATATGAAATTCGCATTTTGTTCGTTTCTAAGAAGACGAACTTGGTACGAC
>DXCK01000106.1 GCA_019116045.1 Candidatus Bacteroides merdipullorum
CGCAGCCTGCACGCAGATAACACAGATTAAACAGATTTTCGCAGATTTGTCTAACTGTAAATCAACGAAGTATAATCAGTGGTCATCTGCCGCATCTGCGTCATCTGCGTGCCATTTTATATTTTGACACACTCTCCTCCTATAACGACCCATTCATGGCAACTGATGCGAAAATGCACAAATTCATCCCGTGCGTAGCCGAGGAATCTCAAGATTGGTCAAGTGGGCGTATCAGCATTTTTTACCACAAACGCCTCTCCGGACACCCGACCGACCCGGCTCGTACCCGGCTCGTACCCGGCTCGTACCAAGTTCGAGTGTATAGACACGAACCAGGAGCGTATTTGGAAGGTTCTCTTTTCCTGTTTTTTTACTGATTGCTTTAGGACATCCCCCACCCTTGGGGGAATGACGGAGGGCATAAAAAAAGCCTGAACGGGTCAGGCTTTAATCAGCGAATAGATGAAGCGGAGCTTGCGGGAGAGTTCCTCCGTGTCCAGCCCGGAGAGGAAAGCCTGCTCGAAAGACAAGCCGTAGAACACTTCGCGGAACATGCTGACGACTTCCTCCGTGTCCACCTCCGCGCGGATTTCGCCCGCCGACTTCGCCCGGTCGATGATGTCGCGCCACAGCTTCCGGTCTTTCTCGAACAGGGCGATGAACTTCGTCCTGGCATCGGGATAATATTGCCGCACTTGCATCAGCAGGTGGAAGTAGTAGAAGTTGTAACTGCATCCCTGCGGGTTGTTCCCGTCGTCGAGCAAGCCCACGATGCGGCGCATGGTCTTCTCCACGCGCTCCACGTGGTGGTCGATAAACTCCAGCAGCGTGCTTCCCTCGAAGCTGAACTTTTGGGCGGGGTCTTGCATGGCGAAGATGTATTTGTCCACCACCGCCACGAACAAATCTTGCTTGAAAGGATAGTAGTAAATCAGTCCCGGCTTGGACAGGCCGCAAGCCTTGGCGATGGTCAACAGGCTTGCCTTCTCGTAGTTCATCTTGGCGAACACCCGCAAGGCGTTCTCCAGCACTTCTTCGCGGTTTGTTATCATAATTTGCAAAGGTTTATGTTTCAGACTACGAAGGTAGGAAAATCTTGCGATAATCCGATACGGTTGGGGCCGGTTTCTTTCAGGCGTCCCGTCATCTTCTTCATCCTGCCCTCTGCTGCCCCCGGTTTATCTTCTTCCCAAAGCTTCCGTTATTCTCCGGATGTTCCGCTTGTTGTAGCCGAACGAGCATATCGAAGTGCGCTTGTTCAAGTCGTTCACGCTATTGACCCATACCTCCCCTTGGCCGAACACGATGAATATCTGTTCGCCCCACGAGATATGCCAAAGCGGGGGATTGGTGTGCGCCACGATACAATCTTCGCCGTAGTGGTCGATGTCCCAATTATAGGTTTCCGCCAGCTTGCACACCCGTTCAAAAATCGCCTGCTTATCCAGTGTGGTCGGTATGCTCCGGAAGTCCAGCTTGCGCCGCTGGCTCCGGTAAAGCAGGCAGGCAAGCGGCACAAGTGCCACCCCGAACCAGAAGAACTCCGGCACGAATATGCCGGTACCATAAAGCATCGTGCCTACCAAAGAAAAACTCAGCATGGAAATGAACAATAACGTGTGTGATGCACCATAGTGCGTATAGGCCCAGCTTATAATCAAGGGAAGGGTCTTTCTTTCCAACACGAAAGCAGCAAGCGCGACATCCTTCTCCTGGCGGTAACGGTATCTGTAAGCCAGCCACCATATCCATTCGAACAAGCCGCCTACCATCAGAAATACGATGAAGGAGCTTGTCCTGTCCATTTTGTTCTTTTGGGGTTGGACATAGTAGGGCTGCCCGCCAAAAGTCAGTTCCTGACAGGCCACTTCATAGCCCTTGCTGGAAAAGTAATAGTGGTACACGTATTTTTTCTTGCCGCCTGAGTTTGAACAAGAGTTGCTGCTCGGCCGGGTTGTTTTTCCATTGACGGACAGCAGGGGCGGATTCTGGTCGGGAAGGGCGTTGCAAATCAAGGTGGCGTGGTATTTGGCCCTATCATTTTCCAGCTCTTCCACCTTCAGGTGACATTCCAATGCTGTCATATCCATAGAGGGCGGCAGTACGGACACGCGGCAGCCCGGTGCAGTATATGTCCGGTCTCCTACTGTTACGGATGCTGAGGGCAGCCTGGTTTCTCCGCTGTGCCGGAAGCGTATAAGATAGCGGAAACCGGTTTCCTGGCTTTGACTCCCCTTGCCGTTTATGATGGCATAGCTGCTGCTTTTGTACGACTCGGGACCGCTTATCTGTTCGATGCTGTCACTGAACACCGGATAAACAGCCGTGTCGAAGGAGGAATTGGCCAACGCATACGTCACCTTCAACACTCGCCCTGCATAGATGCCTCCCAGCGTGTCAATCTTTATGTGGAAATACACGGAATCTGCCGTATCGGAGGCATTGGCCCGGCCTGTCTGCCCGAGTGCGGACAGAATCAACAGGCAAATCATCAGTCTGTCTCTGACGGATTTGCTTCTTATGCCACTTGGTTTCTTCATTTCAAACGGATTGGTTTCATGCCCCCAAAGTTACGAAAAGAATCGAAGAGACAAACCATTCGGTCGGTAAAAAGTTGCCAAAGCGACCCAGCCAGATGCTTGCCTTGCGGCAGTCGTGTGCGTGCCAACCGAAAAAGGCATGACTGTCCGCCTCCCCCACAATGCCGAAGAGGCCTTGTTGCACTTGTACGGACAGGCAGGACAGCCATAGGCATGGGAAGATGGGGGGCATGCTTGCAGACAACCGACTTGCGCTTAAATTCACTTGACAATTTCGACATCTCTCATAGGGGCATAACCTAACGGGGCATTGAAAACGGAACTTATTTTACACCAGTCGCCAATCAATGCACTCACGACAACAGGCATACCGAAAGAGATGCATGTACCATCTCTCCCCTCGGTGCTTTTTTCGCCACGGGGCGAAGAATATACATAAGGGCTACACAATACTGCATTGTCTCCCGGCTGTGGCACGAAGCGGGTTCTTGGGGCATGGCGAGGCTTTTCAAGCGCCACACCGTATTGCTTTTCTATACACTCAGTTGCGGGAAACACTTCCATCTCCCAATCGCATCTGAAAGTATGGGCATATAATCTGCCGTAATTCTCCCCGCCTTTATTGTATATTCCATATACCAACTGCCCGCTCGAGTCGTAATAAACGACGCTGTGCAAAGCTCCCCCGTCGGCCCATCGTTTGAATGTCTTCCGAACCTTGTTATCCTTATCAAAATACACGGTCAGCAGCGGGAAGGCATTTTCCATTTGGCCATCACCCATAAACTTGTAGGAATGAACTTGATTGAAATCCATAAACTCATCGTTCATCACTTCACCCAGGCTGTCCAAAGGCATTAAGTAGGCAATCCATAAGGGCATTTCGTTTATCGCATCGATTTCTGCCTGAACGATTGAATCTGGCCGCTGTGAGAAAACATAAGGCGACAGCAGCAGCCCTATGAATAGTGATATGAATGTTTTCATTTTCTCTCGTATAAGTATAAGTAAGTTGACAAGTTGACAAGTTGACAAGTTGACGAGGTGACGAGGTGACGAGTTGGCAAGTTGACGAGTTGACAAGTTGACGAGTTGACGAGTTGGCAAGTTAACAAGTTGACGAGTTGACAAGTTGACAAGTTGACGAGTTCTGCCCTCGTGGCCTTGTTAACTCGTCAACTTGTCAACTAAATTCCTATTTATCGTATAAACTAAATATCAACATCTACTTAAAAAGGAATGATTACTTAGCTTGGAAAGGAACACCCGTTCAGGGGTTATCTTCCCTGGTTACCCATGAATTTGCTTTTATATATGGCGTACTCTACAGTGTAAGTAGCCAGCTTCACACCTAAGAACATGCCTACAAGCAATATATATGCTACAAAACAAAAATGATTATACATGAGGTCTGTTAAGAAGACAGGTATCAATAGGGCTATGATTGTAGCGTTCTGAAACCATTTCTGTACTTTCAATAACAGGTCAATGTATAAGTGATTTTCTATGTAGCTGAAACCCCATTTATAATTATGACGTTTCAGATAAGACAACGAGAACCATAGTCCTACAAGTGAAGCGATAATAGCTACTTGCCACCATGCCCCCATGTATGGGAACATACTTTTTAAGAATGTCAGCAAAACAATGCCTATTATGCTGCATTCATATACAATTCTTACTTTTGTTGTATTATTCATATATGTACGTTATTTGTTTATTGACAACAACACCTGTCAGGCATCGGACATTCCACTAACCCGCGCCATGCGGGGCGTATATCCTAACCTCCATGCCCCCAAAGGTACGAAAAGAATCGGAGAAACAAACCGAATGGTTTGGAAAAGTCGCGAAAGAGTTGGCGGAAGGGGAAGAAAGGCTGTAGGCATCCTGCCATTTCCCCTGCCAACCACCGGAGCCATCAGCCTTGAAACTGGCGAAAAAGGAAATGCCGCTTTCTCTTTTTCGCCGGGCACATACTTTGCTGCCGATGGAAACAGGTTTAAGCCAGTTTGGATGTATATACAAAAGGACGGACTAAACTTACGGGAATATGTGCTATCAGTTCCCATCCGCGAATAAAGCATCAGGAATCTTCTCTATATACTCATTAGTTTTGGGTACTTCCGCATCTTCATATTCAGAGGATAGCCCATGCGCAAAGCCTTGTGATAGAGTTTTTCCCTCAATGAATTTCAATACTTTGGAGTTCTTGATATTTATATCAGATTCGGGAACATGCTCAAGGTCTCCATATTGGGCATAATAGTAGTCCGGGCTCATGAGCCAATAAACCATTCTTGCGGTACGTATATCACAACATGGGTTGCTTAAACATTGCATAACAGTCCAGTTTCCATTATCATAGTTGTAACCATCCAATAGATAATGCAATTCTTCCGAATGTTGGATTGATGCTATTTGGCTTGATATTTCGTTGGCAAATTCTTCCAATCCTATTTTTCGTTGGCGGGAATATGCTTTGAAATATTCTTCCTCCTCACAACCTTCCATATTCTTATCAAATCTGGATTGAGGCATTGAATAGTAATAAGTATCTCCGGCACATTCCGCCCATACTTTCAAAATATTCAACTCCTGCTTACGCTGCTCGCTTACATTTTCATACATAGCTCTATTATTTTTATTATTGATAATGTTTATTACCTGTAATCCCCCACCAACTCACTTTTCCGAGTTGCCCAACTCGTTTCCGTGAGTTGCCCGACTCACCGAGCTGAGTTGCCCAACTCAGAACTTTGAGTTGCCCAACTCGCGGTTTCAAGTTGCCCGACTCACGGAAACGGGTCGGGCAACTTGCCGGAACGGGATGCGCGGCTCAGCCCAAGGGGGGGTCGGTTTCGTCCTCATTGTCCTGCACGACGGGACCTTCTTCCTCCCCGCCGCCGGAAGCCGTGCCGCCTTCCACGATTTTGTCCAGCCACACGAAGTCCGCCTTCTGCATGGCGGCTTTCATCTCGTCGGCGGGCTGGAAGTTGATGTTCACCCGCTTCACGTTGTGGGCGGTGAGGTCTTCCTTGCGCTCCGCGCCCTCGGTGTTGAGGGTGATGTTGAACGTACCCCAGTCGCCCAGCTTCACGCTCTTACCGTCCAGCAGCAGGCGTTGCACCACCTTGCGCAACTGGCGTATCGCCATCGCCGCTTCCATCGGGTTGAGGGTCGTCTCGTCGGCTATCAGCATAGCCACTTCGCTCTCGTCCACCATCTTGGTGGTGTACTGAACGGGATACCATTTCTTCGGTTCGTCCGGTTCTAACGGGTTGATGCGTTGTACCGCTTTCAAAAAAATGCTCATTGTCGT
>DXCK01000107.1 GCA_019116045.1 Candidatus Bacteroides merdipullorum
TTGGCACAGCAAAAAGAGAACTTGCCAAAGAAAACTTTGCCAGGTTCCTTAAGGTCTATGAGAATTCACAAGATATCCGAAGACTTGGTTCTGCTGCTTTGGAATTAGCATATACTGCATGCGGCAGACAGGATGGATATTTCGAAGTATATTTGAACCCGTGGGATTATGCGGCTGGAATGCTTCTGGTACAAGAGGCCGGAGGTAAAGTGTCCGATTGGAAGGGCAGAATACTTGATCCGGCTCAAGGAAGCCAAGTGGTCGGAACAAACGGACAAATCCACGAAGAATTACTTAAATTATTGTTATAAGCAACGATATACTATATATCCCCCTGCCGGATTATGCATGTGTATCTTTCACAAGCTGTCACCACCGAGGATATACGTTGAAAGAACATTCCAAATGTCGTTCAGCCTGTCTTTCTTCATGCGGAATACATACAAATTGGGTATAACCCGGGAAATGTATTGATTGCTAAGCTTCACGCTTAAGACACCTTTAGAAGAAAGTCCAGGTCAATACAAAGTCAGCATGCAACAGATAATGAATCTGAAAAGAACGATGCTGCTCCGTCTTATACTCACAGGCATGGAAAGTACCTTGCGGACTAGGTACAAAGGGAAATACACGTAAATGCTCCTTGAAATCGACATTTTCCGCATCCAGACACTTAAACAGGACTTCTTTGGCCGACCAGTGGAGCAGCAAACTCCAGGTGTCATCGCCGGCATAAGGCTGTGGATGCTCGTCGAAGCGCATATATTTTGACGCTACTTTATGTACACGGTGACCATATTGTTCGATGTCGATACCCACGTTAGAGGCACCCAAGATAACGGCCACATAACCTTTGGTGTGTGAGATGCTGATGTGCCTGGATGAACCGGCCAGGTAAGGCTTGCCGGAAGGCAAGTAGGCGATTTCGTGGTTTTCAGCAGACAGTTCTCTTAACAAAGCTCGGACTGAAAGCCATTCCTGCCGACGGTGGGGGGCAGAGAAGCGGTTTTCTGCTTCGGCCACCAAGGCAGAGGGGAGCAACGAACAGAGCTCTTCATAGCTCTCATCCATCCTCCAAATACCCCAATGGCAGGCAGATTCTTTATGTTGGCGGAACAGTGGCATAAGGCATTTGTCAGGCGACCGGCTTTTCTGCTTTAGAGGCATCCGAAGGGTCATGAACGGTAAACTTCACTTTCAGGATACGCCTATTGTCTCTCTCCAGAATCTCAAACTCGTAACGGCCGTAAGTAACTTTTTCATGTAAGACGGGAAATTCCCCTTTCAACTCCAGCAACAGGCCGGCCAACGTATCGGCATCACCGGCTACTTCGTCAAAGGCATCTTCATCCACCTTGGTTATCTTATAGAAATCTATCAGTTGGGTTTTGGCTTCGAAAATCCACGTGTGTTCGTTCAGGCGAGTGTACGTGCGCTCTTCGTCATCGTATTCATCGTGGATTTCGCCTACGATTTCTTCTATGATGTCTTCCATCGTCACGATGCCCGACGTCCCGCCATATTCATCCACCACGATAGCGATGTGTATCTTGTTGGCCTGAAAGTCGCGGAGCAATTCGTCTATCATCTTGGTTTCGGGCACGAAGTAGGCCGGACGAATCAGGGTCTGCCAGTTGAAATCGTCGCCTCGCGTCAGATAGGGAAGCAGGTCTTTGATATACAGGATGCCTTTGATGTTGTCGCGTGTTTCCGAATAAACCGGGATACGCGAATAGACATTCTCGACAACGCACTGCAACACTTCCTTGAAAGGGGTATGATACTCCAAATCGACCACATCCAGGCGAGAGGTCATGATTTCCTTGGCGGTTTCTTCGCCGAAACGGATGATGCCTTCCAGGATATGGCTCTCTTCCGACAGTTCGTTTTTGTCGGTTAATTCCAGCGCATGCGACAGTTCGTCCACAGAAATGACGTGTGTTCTCTTCCGCACCAAGCTTTTGTCCATCCAGGCCATGACCCGCATCAGAACGGAAGAGAACGGATAGAAGGCTGCCCGGCAGGCTTCGAGACCGGAAGCTGCATGGCGACAAAAAGACAGCGGACGCCGGGTGGAAAACATCTTCGGCATGATTTCGCCAAACAGCAGGATGAGGACGGACAGGAAAAGCGTCAGCACAAAGCCTTGCCAGAAAGCGGAAGCGAAATGGAAGACGTCGGTAAAAAAGAAGTGACAGAGCAGGATGACGGAGACGTTGGAAAGGCTATTGACAAGCAGCACGGTTGCCAGCAGACGTTCCTTGTCTTCCAGCAACCGGGAGACACGCACGTCGGCTGCCTGTTTTTCCTCGGCGATGGAGGAGATGTCGGCCGGAGTCAGTGAAAAGAAAGCGCGTTCGGAAGCCGATGCAAAGGCGGATAACAGCAGAAAAAGTGCTGCGCAGATGATGGCGGCGATGGCCCATTCGGAAGGAGCGGTGACAGATACCTGACTAAACCAATCTGCCACCGGGCATAAGTAAGTGTCTGAGTCCAAAGAAGTAGGTATTAGTTAAACAATCAAAACGGCAAATCGTCCGCGTCCTTGTCCTGTGGCGGTAGCGTGTTCTGCGGGCGTGCAGGCTGCGGTGCCACGGGAGTAGCTGCGGGAGGTTGTGCCGCACTTTTCGGGGTAAGCATCTCCATGGTGTCGACGAATATCTCGGTCACGTAGCGCTTGGCCCCGGTCTGGTCATCGTAGGAGCGGGTGCGGATTTTGCCCTCGACGTAGAGTTTGTCGCCCTTGTGGACATATTTCTCGACGATTTCGCCCAGGCGGTTGCGGAAGATGAGGTTGTGCCATTCCGTGCGGTCGGGCACCTGCGTACCGTTCTGGAGCGTGTAGCCTTTCTCGGTAGTGGCCAGCGAGAGTTGCGCTACGCAGCTTCCGCCTTCGTACCAGGTCACTTTGGGGTCTTGTCCGGCATTGCCCAGCAGTATTACTTTATTGATTCCCATATCGTGCAAATTTGTGCCCAAAATTAGCGAGAATATCTACACCATGCAAGCATCGGAATCCTTTTTTAGCAGTTTTTCAAGAAAGGCGTGCAGCAACCGCGGCCAGGCGTAGGAGTCGAGTCCGGACAGGGGGACGCGCAGGAAGCCATCGAACGGGGCGGTGTCTGCCGGCAGGAGGACTTCGTAGAAATGGGCGTGGAGGATGCGGTGCGAAAGGACGTGTTTCACCCCCCGTTGCAGGGGGCGCACCACGGCTCCGGGGTGTCCGGCCAGGAAGTCTGCCAGAAGGGGGGAAGCCAGGAACTCGTCCGTCGACAGGTCGCGATCGCTCTCCAGCAAGGGCAGTTCGAAGAGGTTCTTCCAGATGTCCTTGCCGGTGCGTTTACGAATCAGGGTATCGTCGCCCATGCGCACGAAGAGGTAGTTCAGGTAGCGGTCGGTCTGCTTGGTCTTGTGCTGCTTCACGGGCAGTTGCGTCACTCGCCCGGAGGCCAGGGCGGCACAACTGTCGGCCAGGGGGCAGAGGAGGCAGGCGGGCGACTGTGGCGTGCAGACCAGGGCGCCGAAGTCCATGATGGCTTGGTTGTAGTCGGCGGGGCGGTCCGTGTCGAGCATCTCTCGGGCCAGGGCGGCAAAGGTCTTCTTTCCCTCGGTGGAGTCTATCGGGGTGTCGACGCCCAGGTAGCGGGCGAGGACGCGGTAGACGTTGCCGTCGACCACGGCGCAGGGCATGTCGTAGGCAAACGCACAGATGGCTGCCGCCGTGTAGTCGCCCACGCCCTTCAGTGCGCGCACCGACTGGTAGGTGGTGGGGAAGACGCCGTCGGCCATGCTGCGGGCGGCGGCATGGAGGTTGCGGGCGCGCGAATAGTAACCCAGGCCTTGCCAGTAGCGCATCACCTCTTCCTCGTCGGCCTCGGCCAGAGAACGGACGTCGGGGAAGCGGCGGACGAAGCGGGCGTAGTAGTCATGGCCCTGCGCCACGCGCGTTTGCTGGAGGATGATTTCAGACACCCAAATGAGGTACGGGTCGCGCGTGTCGCGCCAGGGCAGCGAACGCTTGTTGTCGCGGTACCACGCCAGCAGGGCGCGGCTGAATCGGTTGGAATCGTTGTTCATCTCACACAAAACTTTTTCTTGGAAAACGGGGCAAAGATAGGGCTTTTGACGGGGAACGGGGGCGGTTTCGGAAGAAAAATTCCCGGGATGCGGCACGGGCTTGCCCGTTCCGGACACGAGGCGCGCTTCTTCCGAACTACGGGCACGGCTCTTCCAAGCATCTTGGAAAGGGCTTCCAAGCATCTTGGACAGGGCGTCCAAGCATCTTGGACAGGGCGTCCAAACATCTTGGACAGGGCGTCCAGGCATCAGGGGAAGAGGGTACGAACCAAGTCTTCCACCGTCTGCACCAGCCGTCGGCGGGCATAGTCGGGCGACAGAGCCACGGCATCGGGCGTGCGGGGTGGATTGATGCAGAGGACGTGGCGAAAGCCCGCTTCGCGCAAAGACGGCTCGTCCTCCACCCGCCCGGCCAGCAGGGCCACGGGGATGCCTTGCCGGCTGGCTTCGGCCAAGACTCCGGCCGGCACCTTGCCCATCAGCGTCTGGCGGTCGGACTTCCCCTCGCCTGTCAGAACCAGGTCGGCACCCCGGATGCGGCGGGCGAAGCCGACACATTCCAGCACCAGCTCGATGCCCCGGCGCAACTCGGCATGAAGGAAGGCCGACACGCCCCCGCCCAGTCCGCCGGCTGCCCCGGCGCCAGGCAGGGTCGCGATGTCCGTCCCCAAGTTGCGGCGAACGATGTCGGCAAAATGCCGAAGCCCGTCGTCCAGTTCCTTCACCATCGCAGGCGTGGCGCCCTTCTGCGGAGCAAAGACGCAAGCGGCTCCCTGCGGGCCGTAGAAAGGGTTCTGCACGTCGCAGGCGGCCACGAAACGGGTCTGCGCCAGCTCGGGCATCGCGTCCGAAGCGTCTATCCGCTCCACCCGGGCCAAGGCCTGCCCGCCCTGCCCCACTTCACGCCCGGCAGCATCCAGAAAGCGGTAGCCCAAGGCCTGCAACATCCCCAGCCCGGCATCGTTCGTCGCGCTGCCCCCCAAGCCGAGCAGCACCCGTCGGCACCCGCGCCGGAGGGCATCGCGCAGCACTTCACCCGTGCCCAAGGTCGTGGTCTGCATCGGATTGCGCCGCCCGGCGGGCACCAACGGCAATCCGCTGATGCGAGCCATCTCGACGACAGCCGTCGCACCGTCGGCCGACACACCGTAGCACGTCTCACGCTCCTCCATCAGCGGGCCGTGGGCAGTCAGACGCACCAACCGCCCTCCCCCAGCGCCGGCCAGGGCTTCCAGCATCCCCTCGCCCCCGTCGGCCACGGGCAAGACCGACACCTCACACCAGGGGCACGCACACTTCACCCCCTCGGCGGCCGCCTCGCCCGCCTCCTGCGAGGTCAGGCAGCCTTTCAAAGAATCTATGGCAACTACAATCTTCGGCATACACTTCGACATTCAGAGCCACAAAAGTAGCATTTTCCCCACACACGTCGCACAGGAAAGAGCAATTTATCGTATCTTTGCCCCCACATGAACGAAGACACCTATAAAACCATTGTCGCTCCGGCCGAAGGCATCTATACCGAGAAGCGAAGCAAGTTCATCGCCACGGCCCTGCCCGTACGCACCGTGGCCGATGTGAAAGCCTACGTCGAAAGCTATCAGAAGAAATACTACGACGCGCGCCACGTCTGCTACGCCTACATGCTGGGGGCGGAGCGCAAAGAGTTCCGCGCCAACGACAACGGCGAGCCGTCCGGCACGGCGGGCAAACCCATCTTGGGGCAAATCAACTCCAACGAACTGACAGACGTGCTCATCATCGTGGTGCGCTACTTCGGAGGAATAAAGCTGGGCACGAGCGGCCTGATTGTAGCCTACCGCACCGCCGCAGCCGAAGCACTGGCCGCGGCCACCATCGTCGAAAAGACCGTGGACGAAACACTCACCGTGTTCTTCGAATACCCCTTCATGAACGACGTCATGCGCATCGTCAAAGAAGAAGGCCCCACACTCCTCTCCCAAGGTTACGACACCGATTGCACCATGACACTCAGCATCCGACGCTCACTGATGCCACGCCTGAAGGAACGCTTGGCCAAGGTAGAAACACTGCGGATACAAGAAGAAACCGAAACCCTTAAACACAAATAGTTATGAACGAAGTATTGAATAACATCCAGGCACGCCACAGCACACGCGCCTACACCGACCGCCAAGTACCGGCCGAAGACTTGAACCAGATATTGCAGGCAGCCACCCATGCCCCCAACGGCATGCACCTGGAAACGTGGCACTTCACCGCCATCCAGAACAAAGAAATACTCTGCGAACTGAACGAAGCCGTCAAAAAGGCCTTCGCCAAAAGCACCGAGCCACGCCTGCAAGAGCGAGGCCACAGCACGACCTACTGCTGCTACTACCACGCCCCCACGCTTGTCATCGTCTCCAACGAGCCGACCCAATGGTGGGCAAGCATGGACTGCGCCTGCGCCCTGGAGAACATCTTTCTGGCCGCCCGCTCGCTGGGCATAGACTCCTGCTGGATAAACCAAATCGGGCAGACCTGTGATGACCCGGACGTACGCACCCTGCTCGACCGGCTGGGCGTGCCTGCGAACCACAAGGTGTACGGCTGTGCCGCCCTGGGCTACGCTCCTGCAGACACGGTTGTCAAGCCGAAAAAGGTCAAGGAAGGGACCGTGACCATCATACGATAGGAAATAACCGGAAAGAAAGTCAAGGAAGGCAAAGAACATAGCCAAACGAAACGACATGCAGATACTTGCCTACCGACCCGGCGCAGCCATCTGCTGAACCTTTCCACCTATTTCCTGACCTATTGGCTGTTCAGTTCGGCACTTACCGCGCTGCTCGACCGCTTTTACCCGACCCGGCAGCGCTTCCTGCGCCACCTTCTGTACAGATAGAGCTCCCGCCCGACACAGAGGACAGCGACCCGACTCCGGATGAGGGCAACGAGGAGGAGGACAGCGGACAGGCACGTTCGGCTAAGCTCCGCTGAAGCTTCGTAGACGAAAGAAAAATGAAGGTGTAAAAAAGGCATAGAAACCAAGAACCCCATAAACGCAAAAAGCGTGCAACTCATTGAGCTGCACGCTTTTGCTTGCGATTTAGTATGTATTTACTTATCGGAATCATTTGACTTACTCAAAATCAATACGTTATATCTCTCAGCGACTTGCGTGAACGTGTTGCAAATATCATGCAAACCCGAAAATAAGCATCCATAAGCAACCACAGCTCTATGTCGCAAAAGTACGATTTTCCGCCGAAAATAACGAAAGAAAAACGAGGAAAATATCAATATTGAAAGATAACCTAAAACTGCATCACTAAGGGTTTCTACAAAAGCTATTGCGCTTTCTTTATGATTTGGATTATTTTTCTTCTTGCTTTTCGGTATGCTTGTTTGAATTCACTTGGAGCCGTTTTGTCATTTTTTGGAACGAACATTTGCTCTTTCCTTATCTTTTTAATAAGATGCCTCGCTTCCAAAAATGAATGTCGAGGTATTGGTACGAAGTTCACAAACTCACCATCGGTTGCACACATCGGAAAATCGGATTGTATGATAATCTCATCCTTGCAAACCATATACCAACTCACGTTACAAATTTCCTTGGTATCGATAGTATCAGTCACTTCAAGGACTTCCATAAAAATTATGGTATGTCTTGGTTTATATTGAACAAATGTATCTAAGTGTTTCATCTTGCAGTTTTGATTAAGAATTTTCTGGTGTAAAATCAAGTGAAGGCAAATCTTTGTCATCCAATTTATCAAAGTCGGA
>DXCK01000108.1 GCA_019116045.1 Candidatus Bacteroides merdipullorum
CAACAAAACCTTGTTGCTTCGTTGACTTGTCCCCTTGTCAACTACAACAAAACCTTGTTGCCTCGTTGACTTGTTCCCTTGTCAACTACAACAAAACCTTGTTGCTTCGTTGACTTGTCCCCTTGTCAACTACAACAAAACCTTGTTGCCTCGTTAACTTGTTCCCTTGTCAACTACAACAAAACCTTGTTGCCTCGTTAACTTGTCCCCTTGTCAACTTATAAATTTAAATATTACAATGACAAAAATTCGAAAACTATGTTTGTTCCTATTCCTGTCATGTGGACTCTCCATGTCCCTTTATGCACAGATGAGCGATGAACAGGTCATTAACTATGTGAAGGAAAGTAAAGCTGCCGGAAAAGGCGAGCAGGAGATTGGACGTGAACTGCTGTCGCGTGGTGTGAATAAGGCACAAGTGGAGCGTATCAAGGCACGTTACGAAGAAAGCCAGGGAGACAATACCGAGGTGGCCAATCCAAGCGGTGGAAACGAGCGGCGTGAGCGTCGCAGTGTGGAAAACTCGTTTACAGAAACTACTGCCGGGAGCATGGATATGGTAGGTGAAGTGGTAGGTGACCCTACAGAACAAAGTGACCGCCGTGCTTCGCGCCTGGTGTTTGGCCGGGATGTGTTCAATGGGCGTGCATTGACTTTTGAACCGAATGAGAACATGGCTACTCCCAAGAACTACTGTTTGGGACCGGGAGATGAAGTTATCATTGATATCTGGGGTACCAACGAGGCTACCATTCGTCAGGAAATTTCACCCGAAGGAAACATCATGGTCAGCCAAATCGGTCCGGTTTACCTGAATGGGTTAACCATTGCCGAGGCGGGAGATAAGATTCGCGGAGTGTTGGCGCGTAAATATGCCGGTGTATCAGGAGAGAACCCTGAGTCGCAGGTGCGTGTCACGTTGGGACAGATTCGTAGTATTCAAATCAATGTGATGGGCGAGGTCATGGTGCCCGGTACCTATCGTTTATCCTCCTTTTCTACGGTTTTCCACGCTTTGTATCGGGCTGGTGGCATTTCCAACATTGGTTCGTTGCGCAATATCCGCGTGATGCGCGGTGGCAAGCAGGTGGCTGCGGTTGATGTGTATGACTATATTTTAAAAGGCAAATTGGACGATGATATTCGTCTGGAAGAAGGCGATGTCATTATTGTGCCTCCTTATGATATGTTGGTCGACATCGAAGGCAATGTGAAGCGTCCCATGTATTACGAGATGAAACAAGGGGAGACGATGGCTACACTTATCCGTTATGCCGGTGGTTTTGCCGGTGATGCTTATACGGAAGAAGTGCGTGTCATCCGTCGTACAGGGCGTGAGAATCGTTTGTTCAGTGTACAGGAATCTGATTATGTCGGTTGGAAACTGGAAGACGGGGATGCTGTGACAGTGGGTGCTATCCTCGACCGTTTTGCCAATCGGGTGGAAATCCGGGGAAGTGTTTATCGTCCGGGCATGTACGAACTGGGTGGTACGTTAAATACGGTGAAAGACCTGGTGGCACGTGCCAACGGATTGACGGGAGATGCTTTTCAGAATCGTGTGCTCCTTACTCGTGAACGCGAGGATTTGACGCACGAGGTAATAGCTATCGACTTGGCTGCTCTGTTGGCAGGGCGTGTGCCCGACATTCCTTTGCAGCGCGAGGATGTGTTGGTCATTCCCAGCATCCACGAATTAGAGGCCAAGGGTGCCTTTACTGTCAGTGGTGAAGTGACTCGTCCTGGCATCTATCCTTATGTGGAAAATACGACATTGGAAGATTTGCTGGTACAGGCCGGTGGCTTGTTGGAGAGCGCTTCTACGGTGAAAGTCGATGTCTCTCGTCGCATTAAAGATCCGGAAAGCACCGAGCCGGGCAGTGAACTTAGTAAGATATTTACCTTTTCTGTGAAAGAAGGTTATGTGATTGATGGTACGCCGGGGTTTGTTCTCGAACCTTTTGATGTAGTGGAGGTTCGCCGCAGTCCGGGCTATCAGGTTCAGCGTCGTGTGACGATTGCCGGGGAAGCCGTTTTTGCCGGAGGTTACACCTTGATAGAAAAGAACGAACGCCTTTCTGATTTGGTGAAGCGTGCCGGTGGTTTGACGCCGGATGCTTACGTCAAGGGCGGACGTCTTATTCGCCAAATGAATGAAGAAGAACGGGCGCAGCGTCAAGCCGCTTTAGACATGGCTCTGATGAACGCGGGCAGTGACTCTATTTCGGTGGCGAAATTGCGCTTGAGCGACCGTTATACCGTGGGTATTGAGCTGGACAAGGCGTTGGCCAATCCGGGTTCTGATTACGATGTTGTGTTGCGCGAGGGCGATTATCTTTACATTCCCGAATACATCAGTACGGTGAAGATAACCGGCGAAGTACAGTATCCCAATACTGTGACTTATTTGGCCGGAAAAGGTCCTTCTTATTACATCGAACAGGCCGGTGGTTATGGCAAGATGGCTAAAAAACGCCGTGCTTATGTGGTACACATGAATGGAACGGTCAGCCGCTTGAAGCGTTTCCGTCGCAACAAGATAGAGCCGGGCAGTCAAATCATCATTCCCAGTAAGAAAGAACGTAAGGGTGTGAATATCGCTGAAATCATGGCGTTGACCACTTCTGCTGCTTCCATCGGTACCATGGCAGCAACGATAGCTAATCTGACGAAGTAAAATGGAGGAGGTGTAAACCACAGATGACACGGATTAAACGAGATGACCGCAGATGTCTCTGTCACCTCGGGTATAGTTGAGGGGTCTCACATAAGGTTTTCTCATGCGTTACGTGAGATATCTCAACAAGTTCGCCATGACAGGTACAATTAATCAATCTGTGCTTATCGGTATTATCTGTATCATCTGTGGTTAATCCTGATAAATTATCATTCTATGGACGAAAATACAAAACAATCTCCAGTTTCTTCTCCCGAAGAACAGGAAATCGATTTATTGGAATTGGCGGGTAAGGTATGGGCCGAACGCCGCTTGGTGTTGAAATGGTGCGGTGTTGCTGTCGTCGTTGCCTTGGTCGTAGGCTTCAGCATCCCCAAGGAATATACCACTACCGTAATGTTGGCTCCCGAAGTAGAAGGAGGCAGCCGTTCGTTGAGCGGACTGAGTGCTTTAGCGGGTATGGCGGGTATCAATATGAATGCTGGTGAAAGTAGTGATGCCTTGTATCCGGAGTTGTATCCTGACATCGTTTCTTCGGTCGGCTTTACCACCGAGTTGTTTCCTGTTCCTGTGGAAGATGAAGAGGGTGAGCTGAAAACGACCCTGTATAATTATTTGAAAGAAGAGCAACGTTCTCCTTGGTGGAGTGCCATCCTGTCTTTTCCATTTAAGTGTATAGGATGGATAACTTCCTTGTTTCAGGACGAAGAAGAAAATGTAGGACAGGGAATAGATCCGTTTCGCTTGACAAAAGACGAGACAGATGTAGTAAAAATATTGAATGAAAGAATAAGTGTTTCTGTCGATAAAAAGACTTCCGTTATTACGTTGTCTGTCACCATGCAAGATCCTTTGATTTCTGCCACGATGACGGATACGGTGATGCAGAAACTGCAAAATTACATAACGGAATACCGCACCAACAAAGCTCGTCATGATTTGGACTTTACACAGAAACTTTACGATGAGGCTCAAAAGAAATACTACGTTGCCCAGCAGGCTTATGCCGATTACGTGGATATGAACCAGAACATTTCTTTGCGCAGTGTACAGACGCGGCAGGAACGTTTGCAGAACGAGATGAATTTGGCGTATAATCTTTACAATCAGACTGCTCAACAGTTGCAGTTGGCCAAAGCCAAGGTGCAGGAAAATACGCCGGTGTACACCATCGTGCAGGCAGCTACAGTCCCTCTGAAGGCTTCCAAGCCTTCTAAACTGATGATTCTGGTGGGCTTCGTATTCTTAGCCGGAGTTATCTCCGTAGGTTGGATTCTCTTCGGAAAAGGTCTGTGGTCATCTCTTAAACAAAGCATACATTCGGAAGAAAAAAGTAGGACTTAAAGTTGTTTATTTGCTACAATCGCCGTACTTTTGTCGCGTTATAGTTGTGCTATATCTGTTTTCTCGTGAGCTTCGGCTCTTGTACGGTGGAGATGTAAGCAGGCTGTATCTTTAGAGAGTGATTCTTTTTTCCGTCTTTGAGTCTGTCGGAGAGGGGAAGGAATAGTGTTGCTCTGAAGCAATCGAAAACCTGCTCCACCATTCATCCGCTTTTTTATGGAAGAAAACTTGTTATCCGTCCCATCATTAAAATCAGTAAAGGTTGATTCTGCCGCTACATGGTATGCCATTCGTACCTTCAATTGCCAGGAGTTGCGTTTAGGAGAATTCCTGACAGAGAAGGGAAAGGAATATTTCATTCCTATGACATACGCGGAAAAGAAAAATCGTGAAGGAAAATCCAAACGGATACTTGTTCCTGTGGTACACAATCTGTTGTTTGTTCGTAAAGACGAGTCGCAGAAACATTTGATGCGTATCTTTTCCGAATGTAACCTTCCGATGATGGTGTTTCGTAAAGAGGGTACGAGTGATTGGTACGAGATACCCGATGCACAGATGGTAGAGTTTCGTTCGTTGTGTGATCCCAGCTTCAAAGATACACTTTTCATGACCAGCGAAGAGGCTGAAGCCAAACCGGGCAAGCTGGTAGAAGTGATACATGGTCCCTTCGCCGGCATGACGGGTAAGTTGCACCGGGTCAAGAACAGCTATTTCTTCATTAAAACCTTGGTCGGGGTGGGAGTGATGCTGCGCATTTCACGCTGGTACTGCAAAGTACTGGACACGGAGAATGGATTTCCTAAAGAGGCACTTTAGCCTGCTAAACAGGGCTTTGAGCGCGCTAAACAGCCACTTTAGCATCGGCATTACCCTATGTAGGGTTGACAGCTTGACAGTGCATAATTCACTTTCCCATGCGCGCGCGTACGAGAGTTAACATCCTTTCACTAAGATTGCACCGTTCTCGGGCGCGGGCGCGTGAGGATGTTATGATAAAGGGTGCCAAGGTGTCAAATTCGCCCGATGTCCGTTAGGGTTGATTATTTTAGGGCGGAAGGTTTTGTTTGCAGGTAAATTGACTTATCTTTGCATTTGTAACCATCAAACGCGAACCATTATGCAACAGCAAGGCATCAGACGATATCCGGTAGGGATTCAGACCTTTTCGGAACTCCGCAAGTCAGGCTATCTGTATATTGACAAGACAGCTTATGTCTATCGTATGGCGTATGCCAACAGCAAGTATCAGTTTCTCAGCCGTCCCCGCAGGTTCGGCAAGTCGTTGCTTGTGAGCACGCTGCACGCCTTTTTCGAAGGGCGGAAGGAACTGTTCAAGGGCCTGGCCATCGAACAGTTGGAGCAGGAATGGCAGCAGTACCCGGTGTTGCATTTCGACATGAGCCAAGGCAAACATATGGATCGGAAACAGTTGGAAAATTACCTGCATTTCCAACTGAGCGGACAAGAGCGTAAGTTTGGCATCTCTACAGACTTGGTGGATAGCAATATACGGTTGACCAACCTGATTCAGTGTGTTTATCAACAGACCGGTCGACAGGTGGTGGTTCTTATTGATGAATATGACGCCCCTCTGCTGGACGTGGTGCATGAAGAGGCAGACCTTCCGGTGCTGCGCAACGTCATGCGCAATTTCTATAGCCCGCTGAAGGGTTGCGACCCTTACCTGCGTTTCGTGTTCCTGACGGGCATCACCAAGTTCTCCCAGTTGAGCATTTTCAGCGAGTTGAACAATATCCAGAATATCAGTATGCTGTCCGAATATGCCGCTGTCTGTGGCATCACGCAGGAAGAATTGGAAACGCAGATGAATGTGGATGTGGATGCTTTGTCTACCCGTCTGGGACTATCCCACGAAGATACCTTGCAACAACTGAAGGATCGTTACGATGGTTATCACTTCACGTGGCCTTCGCCGGATGTTTACAATCCGTTCAGTCTGCTGAACGCTTTCAACAACGGGAATTTGGATTCTTATTGGTTTGGCAGCGGCACGCCCACTTACTTGATAGAAATGCTGCGCAAGTACCACGTGTTGCCTCAGCAGATAGGTGGACGGGAGGCCCTGGCCACTACCTTCGATGCCCCTACGGAGCGGATGACCGACATCGCCCCGTTGCTCTATCAGAGCGGTTACATCACCATCACCGGTTATTCCGCGACGACCCGCCTTTACCGGCTCGACATTCCCAACCGGGAGGTCCGTATGGGATTGATGGAAAGTTTGTTGCCTAACTATGTGCATGAATACACGTCCAACGGCCTGACCACCGTTGCCTTGTTCTATGGTGCCCTTTACCACGAGGACATGGACGGTGCCTTGCGCCTGTTGCAGCAGTTCCTTTCCACGGTTCCCTACTGCGACCACACCGATTACGAAGGCCACTATCAGCAACTGTTGTATGTCATCTTCAGCCTGCTGGGGATGTATGTCGATGTGGAAGTGCGCACGCCCCGCGGTAGGGTGGACATGGTGCTGCGTACCGCTACCACGCTCTATGTGGTGGAACTGAAGCTGGACCAAAGTGCCGGAGCCGCCATGCAGCAGATAGACCTGAAAGATTATCCGGAGCGTTTCGCTCTGTGTGGTCTGCCTGTTGTCAAGGTGGGCATCAACTTTGACAGGGAACGGCGCACTTTGGGCGATTGGATGATTGTGCCGGCATGAGCCCAAGTGATATGGCGCAACTCTATATGCCAATTATTGGAAAAATCGATAATCACTAACCCCTAATCATTACCCATGCGCCCTTTCATCCAGAAAACCGCCGGTGCCACCTTTTTCCTCGGCACCCATCCATGGACAAGGCCCTGGACCTGCTGGATTACAGCCTCCGCCTCTATCATGAGATTTATGACCACTGTCCTTTCCCTGGCTGGAAGAAGGGGTTGCAGGAGATATTTTGAAGGATTCTTGGATTACTTGGGCATAGAAGCAAGAAGAAAAGGCGGTTTTTCCTTGCTTTTAAACCACAGATAACACAGATGGGAGCACGGGATGGAACACGGATTGTGCAGCATTGGATAGCGAAGAATCTGTGGTGATCCGTTTTATCCGTGTCCTCTGTGGTTCATTCTATGGCAAACTTATGTCTTCAACCATCGGCATAAGTGCAAATGAATTGTCAAAATCAACTGAATTTTAGTTTTATTCTGGGCGTACCGTCTGTAATGCAGGGGGATGTCGGAATTGGACGCTTACTATGCCCGAAGTCGTTGGTTGGAACGTCCGCTATTTCGCTGCATGGATGTTTTCTTAGAGAAATATCATTGGCAATAATCTATAAAACATTCCGTCTTGACTGAATCACTGAAAAATAAGACCGTCAAAGGTGTCGGCTGGAGTTTCATTGACAACCTGTCCAGTTCAGGAATTACCTTCCTGGTGGGTTTGGTGTTGGCTCGCCTGTTGACCCCATCGGAGTACGGCATCATGGCTATCCTCACGATATTCATTGCCGTATCCAACTCGATTGTCGACAGCGGTTTTTCCAACGCGCTGATTCGCAAGACGGACGCCCGGCGGGTGGACTACAATACCGTCTTCCTGTTCAACCTGTTGGTCAGTGGGTTCCTCTATGTAGTGCTGTTCCTTGCAGCCCCGGCTATCAGTCGGTTCTTCAAGGAGCCGTTGCTGGTGGAGGTCATGCGGGTTATTGGTTGGGTGCTGGTTATCAACGCGCTGGCCATTATCCCCCGTACGCTGTTTGTCAAGGAAGTCAACTTCAAGACACAGACCAAGGTATCGTTGATTGCCTCCATCTCCAGTGGTGTGATAGGCATAGGCATGGCTTTGGCGGGACTGGGAGTCTGGAGCCTGGTCGGACAACAGTTGTCCCGTCAGTTGCTGAACACCCTGTTTCTGTGGATTTATTGCACATGGCGTCCCGCTTGGGAATTTTCCATGCAAAGTTTCAAAGAACTGTTCGGCTTCGGTTCAAAAATCTTATTGTCCGGACTGCTCAATACCATCTTTAATGAAATATATTCCTTGGTGATAGGTCGTTGTTACACCTCTGCCCAATTAGGCCAGTACACGCGCGCCAACCAATTCAACCAGATATTTTCCAGCAACCTGACTACTGTCATTCAACGGGTGAGTTACCCCGTATTGAGTTCTATTCAGGACGAACCGGAACGTCTGCGTGAAGCCTATCGCAAAGTCATCAAGAGCACGATGCTGATATCTTTTGCTTGTATGTTGGGATTGGCTTCCGTGGCCAGACCTTTGATTATCATCTTGATAGGCGAGAAATGGCTTCCTGCTGTGGGTTTTCTGCAAATCATCTGTTTCAGCGGTATGCTCTATCCTCTTCATGCCATCAACCTGAACATCCTGCAGGTGAAAGGGCGTTCGGACTTGTTCCTCCGCTTGGAAATCATCAAGAAGATAATTGCCGTCGGCCCGCTTGTCTTGGGTGTGCTGTTCAGCATCGAATATATGTTGTGGGGCAGCGTCTGCACCTCTCTCATTGCCTATTTCCTGAACAGCTATTATTCGGCAGACTTGATTGACTATCCCACGAAAGAGCAAATCAAGGACATACTTCCTACTTTTCTGGTTTCTTTCGTGACGGCTGCTGCCATGTGGAGCCTGACGTTGCTGTCGCTCTCCAACTGGTTGCTTCTGCCCTTGCAGTGTTTGCTGGGTATAGCTTTGGCCGTTCTCATTTACGAATGCCTGCACTTGCCTGAATATGTGGAGGTGAAACAATTGGCTTTTTCGATTCTTCGAAGAAAGAAATTCTAATCAACAGCACGCAGATAACACAGATTGGACAGATTTTCGCAGATTTTTTGAGTGAGTATCACGTTTATTGAGTTCTTATTAGCTTACAAACTTACAAACTCATAAACTCATAAACTCAAAAACTCATCAACTCATTAACTCATTAACTCATTAACTTCCCTGCGGTCATATGTTTCATCCGCGTTATCTGCGTGTCTCAATCACATACGTTTATGGAAAAGAAAACAATCACGGTGACATCACCGTTGCTCCCTTCGTTGGATGACTTCATGCCCTATTTGCAGGACATATGGAATCGTAAATGGCTGACCAATAACGGCCATTATCATCAGGAGTTAGAGAAGGCTTTGTGCGAGTATCTGAAAGTGCCCTATATCAGCCTGTTCACCAACGGCACCTTGCCTTTGATGTGTGCCTTGCAGGCTCTGCGTATCACTGGTGAAGTCATTACCACTCCTTACAGCTTCGTGGCAACCACCCATTCCTTGTGGTGGAACGGCATCAAGCCGGTGTTTGTGGACATCGATCCGGAGACTTGCAACCTTGATCCTGACAAGATAGAGGCAGCCATCACTCCCCAAACCACGGCCATCATGCCCGTACACGTCTATGGCAAGCCCTGCGATACGGAACGCATCCAGGAAATAGCCGACAAGTATGGTCTGAAAGTCATCTACGATGCTGCTCATGCCTTTGGCGTGGAAGTAAACGGCAAGTCCATTTTAGAAGCAGGCGACATGTCTACGTTGAGCTTCCATGCTACCAAGGTGTATAACACCGTGGAGGGTGGCGCTTTGGTCTGTCACGATGAGCAGACGAAGAAGCGCATCGACTATTTGAAGAACTTCGGTTTTGCAGGAGAGACAACGGTTATTGCCCCGGGTATCAATGGCAAGATAGACGAGGTACGCAGTGCCTACGGCCTGTTGAATTTGAAACAGGTAGATGCAGCTATTGAGGCACGCCACCAGGTAGCTATAAAATACCGTGAGGCGTTGCGCAGTGTGAAAGGCATCCGCGTGATGGAAGACATGCCGGGCGTTCGCCACAACTATTCTTACTTTCCGATATTCATCGACGCGGAAGCATACGGCATGACGCGCGACGAGCTTTATTTCAAGATGAAAGAAAACGGTGTGTTAGGTCGTCGTTATTTCTATCCGCTGATCAGCGATTTTTCGACGTACAGAGGACTGGAGTCGGCACGTCGGGAGAATCTGCCGGTAGCTACGAAGATTGCGGATAGTGTGATATGTCTGCCGATGTATCATAATTTGACGGCAGAAGATGTAGAAAAGGTTATAGAGCAGATTGTAGGATAATGAAGCAAAAGAAACTGATGTTGTTGGGAGGTTTGCGTTACCTCCTTCCTGTTATAGAAGCGGCTCACAAGTTGGGCATTTATGTTATTACTTGTGATTATATTCCGGATAATATTGCTCACAAGTATTCAGATGAATATCACAATGTGAGTATTGTAGACAAAGAAGCTGTATTGGAACTGGCCCGTAAATTGCAG
>DXCK01000109.1 GCA_019116045.1 Candidatus Bacteroides merdipullorum
GGGGAAATCCGAATTCCTCCAATACAATAGGTTTAGAATATTTCTTAGCAATTTCCATATGCTGGTCAATATACAGCTTCGTATTTTCTTTGGCACGAGGCAAAAGTTCAATCAAGCTGTCTGCTTTCACCCATCCCCAATTATAAGGCCAAATATGGATATTCAGATAGCTGATATTAGGATCTGCGTGTATCTTCTCAAAAAGATTAATATCGCTCTCACATCCCCACATTCCTTCACTGCCTGTAGAAATCATATGATTAGCATCCAAAGAACGGATTTGTGCGGATACGTCTGCCATCCAACGGGCAAACGGTTCTTTATTTTCTTCGGCGAAAGCGCGTGGTTCATTGCCAATCTGCCAAGACATCAAAGTAGGATCTTCTGTATACTTCAGACCATTATAACGATTCGTACGAGTCACAATATAATTCACATGTTTGGCAAACAAAGCTTTCGCACTGTCTGACTTCTGGTATTGCTTAACATATTCCATAAAGGCGGGCCAACCGTCAATAGCCGGTACTACGGCATCACCATGCCCACTCCACTGCAAATAGACTGAATATCCGCCGCTCCACTCCCAGGAATTGTTCAGGTAGAGGACAGCCGTCATATCGCGCTTCTTCAGTTCGTTCATGAAATAGTCCAATCCGTCGAGGATAGTGTCATTATACACGCCGGGGGCGAGTTGCAGCGAAGGTTCTACGCGGGTCTTTATCCCGTCCGGCCCGTCGGCTCCTACCAGGGTGCGCAAGTTAGTCACACCGATGCTTTTCAAGAAGTCCAGTTCGCGAGTCAGGCGGTCGCGGTCGCCTCCACGGCCTGTAGAGCCCAAGATGGCCCCGTACCAAAAGTTGGTACCGACGAAGTAGTAAGGCTTGCCGTCGCGTATGAACTGGCCGCTATCGTTCACTGTAATAAATGAATGTTTCACTGTTTTTTGAGGTTGATGAGAGCAGGCAGCCAAACAAACGAGCAACACTGCCCAAAGAGTTATCCGTAATTTCATAAATAAAGTTTTCTTCCTATTAATTTATTCTACACCCAACTGTTTCCGTATCCATGCCTGCCAGGCTTCCCATTGCTCCTGATACCAATAATGGCCGGTCTCCAGATAAGGGTGCAATTCTTTTGGGGCCTCAATCACGTTGTATGCCGCATACATCGAAGTGGGGGGACAGACCTCGTCGTTGTATCCCCAACTGTACCAGCCGGGCACTTTGATAAAGCGTGCAAAGTTGGCCGTGTCGTAATAACGCACTGTCTGGCGCACTTTATCATCTGCTCCACCATAATACAAGAAATAATGCGGCCAGCCGCAAGCACGTTTTTCGAAGAAAGCTTCGTGGTCGCACATGGCCGGATGTACAGGAGCTAAAAAGGTCACGCGTGAATCGAGGGCAGCCGTGATAATGGTCAAAGCGCCCCCTTGGCTGGAGCCGGTAACTCCTAATGTTTTACCGTCAAACTGAGGGAGAGAGCAGATGAGGTCTACTGCCCGCAGCGCACCCACGATGACGCGGTTGTAATAGATAGCGTCACGGTCATCACGACGGAATGTCCAATAATTGCTCAACGCACCGTTAGCCAACGCATCATATACTGACTGTTGCATAGTGACAGGGATACCATGTATACCTACTTCAAGTGTTATGACACGCCCGGGTGCAGTATAAGTATCTCCAGAATAAGGACGTACACCGGCGCCCGGCACGCGCAGCAAAGCCGGATATTTGCCCTCTTTCTTGGGTATGCTAAGGATACCGTAGAAGCGACCGCCTCCGGGTTTTGTCTGAAAACTGACTTGATAGACATTGTCCGTCTCGGTGCAACGTTCCGGAAGTAAAGTCATCAATGGATTCAAAGGCAATTCACGCGCTTTCCGCAGTGTCTCGTTCCAATACGATTGGAAGTCATCGGGTAGCTGGCTGACCGGACGGAGTTTATCCGGTGCGTAAGCCGCTGTGGCCAATCCTTCGTAGGTTCTGCCATCCACATGGGCTTTCACTTTGCAGCGAAGGAATCCGGGGGTCTTCATGCTGGAACGTAGCGTCAGCGTGCCATCTTTCAGGACAATGCCTTCTTTCTTTTCCGTGGGATACATCTCAGGCCCCAATTCATAATCCACAGTAACATTAGGTAAGAGATTCTGGGCCTTGACGACCCGGACGGTGAAGGTGCACTTTTCGTCAAGTGCGTACACCCAGTCGTTGTGGTTCGGTGATACAACTACGCGAATTTCATTTCCGCGAATCTGTCCGTACACTGTGCCGATGCAGAGCAGGACGAGGAAAGATAAAACAGTTACTTTTCTCATGGCATTCTAAATAATTAATAATCCGCCTCAAATGTACGCACTAATTCTTTCGGATACTGATACTATTTTATCAGAAGCTTGTCAAATGATGATTTTTTTCTTGTGGTAGTTTTCCCGAAATTCTTTCGGGGCACATCCTTTTTTCCGTTTGAACATGCGGTTGAAGTTGGAAAGGTTGTTGAAACCACAGTCGTAACAAATCTCGGCAACCGTCCGCGTGGAATCTACCAAGAGACGTGAAGCCGCCCCCAGGCGGATGTCGATGATGTATTCAGAAAGGGTCTTGCCTGTGCGCAGGCGGAAGAAGCGACTGAAAGAGACTGGTGTCATCCCTACCATTTCGGCCAAGGTGACCAAACGGATTTCTTTGCGGAAATGCTCATTGATATACGCTTGCACTTTTTGCACCCGGCGGCTGTCTGACACTGACTCTATCTTGGCAAAGGAAGTGGTAGACAACACGCGTGCGTCTTCGAACAAAGACAATTCGTATAGAATAGACATAAAGTCTTGGACGGCATAGAAGCCTTGCTCTTCCGTAGCAAGCTTTTCCAATTGGTTGTACACTTTCATCACGGCTTGGAGAGGGAAGCTCAGCCCGCATTGGGCACGGTTCAGCATGTGTACGATAGAAGCGAACTGGTTCTTGTTGCGCAACTGGGGAGAAATCAGGTCGGGAGCGAACTGAATGGTTATTTCACGGATGTCTTTAGAAGTGCAATCGTGCTGTTCCCAAGCGTGTTCCAAGTTCTTTCCTGTTATCAGCACAAGGTCGTAGTCTCCGATGATTTCGGCCGAATCGCCCACCACGCGGCGCACGCCGGGGGCATTTTCTACGAAGTTCAGTTCGTATTCTTCGTGGTAGTGTATCGGATAAGCAAATTCTGACTTCCGCCGATTGACTACATAGAAGCAGTCGCGTTCGGACAAAGGGGTAATCTCGCGGATGATGTTATCGGTGTTTTCCATACGAATTGAGGCTAATAAAGTATCACGTTGGCAAATGTAGTGATTCTTTCTTATTCTTCCAACGATTGGCGGAAAGGAAATGATGCCTGAAAAGGAAAAAACAGGGACAGAGGTTCATCCGGAACCGGAAAAAACGGCTCCGGCATACCGTCGGAATCCACCGTTCGCCACGGCCTTGGCTCTTGTCCGGAAGAAGCATGGCTCTTGTCCGGAAGGAGGAAAGGCGTTGTGCGTTGCGGCGAAGCGCGATTGTCGGTATGCCGGAGCCTGGATATGATAAATACAGACTATCAGTCGGTTAACTGCAAGACATAGGTTGCCACAGGCAGGTTGCCCGAACGGACCGTCAGCGTGGCTTCGCCGGGTTCGCCGGTGCTTTGCAGCAAGATTTGCGCCAGGCCGTTGAATACATTCACCTGGTAACTGCGGGCATCGGGGTCGGCAGGGCGTTCACGGTCGCGATAAGCAGGGTCGCCGTTGCCCACGCCCAAGATGCGCACTGGGCCTTCAACCGTAAAGTCCAAGCGGTCGCACGCAGTCGGGACAAAGCGCTTCTTCCGGTCTTGCAGCTCCACCCGGAACACGGCCACATCGCGCCCGTCGGCCTTGATTGCGGGGCGGTCGGCGGTCAGGACGATGCGGGCCGGTTCGCCCGTGGTCACCACCTGCTCCGTAAGCACCTTCTTGCCTCCGTTATAGCCCACGGCCTTCAGCGAACCGGGCTGGTAGACCGCCTTCCAGGCCAGGTGGCCGTTCTTGGGCATGGCCTTGCGTTCCAGGCGTTTGCCGTTGACCGTCAGTTGCACCTCGTCGCAGTTGCTATAAACCCAGATATCTATCGAGTCGCCTTCGTGGCCCGCCAGGTTCCAGTGGGGCAAGATGTGCAGCACGGGCTCGTCCGTCCACCACGCTTTCAGGTAGTAAGCCTCATCTTTCGGAAAGCCGCAATAGTCCAAGATGCCGAACTGCGAGCCGGTGGCGGGAAACTTCATCGGGTTCGGCTCGCCACGGTAGTCGAAACCGGTCCAATAGAACAGGCCGGCCAGATACGGACGCTCGTCGTAAAACTTCCAGCCGCGCTCGATGCAGTTCAGCAGGCTGTCCGGCCCGTTGGGACGGCGGTTGTGCGCCACCATGCGGCCTGTGCCCGGCTGGTCGAAGTAGACGCCTCGCGTGCCGCAACCGCTGGTCTCCTCCGAGCCCAGGGCGCAACGCTGCGGGTAGTCCTTGCGATGCCGTTCCACGGGATTTTGCAGAATGTAGTTATACCCGGCCACGTCTGCCGGGATAAGGATGGCCGGCCCGCTGCTGCTGGCCACGGTCATGGGACGGGACGGGTCGATGCGGTGGCAGTACTCGCGCATAGAGGCGGCAATACGCGTCCCCGTCTCCTTCCACTCGATGCCCCATTCTTCATTGCCCACGCTCCACAGAATGATGGAAGGATGGTTGCGGTCGCGCCGAATCATGCGTTGTAGCAGGTCGATGTGTTCGCGGTTGATTCCAGTCAGACGGTTCTCCTCTATGACGAGGATGCCCAACGTGTCGCACGCAGTCAGCATCTCGGGCGTCATCGGATTGTGCGAGGCGCGATAGGCATTGCAGCCGAACTGCTTCAGTTGTTTCAGCCGGTAAGCCTGCAAGGCGTCGGGCATCCCAGTCCCCACGCCCGGATGGTCTTGGTGCATGTTGACGCCCTTCAACTGCACATGCTGACCGTTCAGGAAGAAGCCCTTGTCCGGGTCGAAAGCGATGTGGCGGATGCCGATAGGAGTCTCGTAGGTGTCGACCACACGATTGCCCTGCATGACTTCCGTATACACATTATATATATAAGGCGATTCCGTCGACCACAGCCGGGGATTCGCCACCTCCAGTTGCACGGTCGTAGTGCTCTCCTGCTTCGCCGGCAGAGCGGTGACAGCAGAATCGCTCACCACGCTGCCTACCACATTTCCTTCTTTATCTTTCAACGTATGCTTCAGGAAATAACCGTCCGGTGCCAGCCCGTCATTCTTCACCGTAGTCTCGATGCTCAACACAGCCTTTGTGTAATCCCCCTCCGTCGGAAAGTCCGCACGGACAAAAGTGCCGAAAGGAACCACATGCATGAGCGCTGATTTGTTCAGCCAGACATGCCGGTAAATACCCGCACCTTCGTAAAACCAGCCTTCCTCCAGCGTGGCATCGGCACGGACACACACCAGGTTCTCGCCGCCATAGTTCAAATACTCCGAGATGTCATACACCTGCGTGGCATAGCCGCTGGGCTCGTGCCCCAGGTAAAAACCATTGACCCAGATGCGGGCGTCGCGGAATATGCCGTCAAACTGCAGCCAGATATGTTTGCCCAAATCCTCCTGCGGCACGAAGAATGTCTTCCGATACCAGCCCACACTCGTTTCGGGATACTTGTAGCCCACCGTCTTGTAGCCGTGGCTGTGGCTTGCCTCGGCAGCGAAAGGCAAGTCGACTACCCAGTCGTGCGGAAGGTCCACCGTCGTCCACGCCGAAGCATCGAACTTCTCGGAATAAGGCCCGGCATTGTGAATAGACGCCGCTTTCGTCAGATAATTGAAATACTCGGTGCCGCACCCGAAATCCTTTTCAGGCGAAGCAGCATTGCCCAGCGCAAACTGCCAGTCCTCGTCGAAGAGGATGCGTTCGCGTTGCGATTGTGCAGAGACGGCAAACGTCGTTCCCAAGAAAGCCACGACGGCCAAAATCCAACATTTACACATACGATTTTCTTTGGTTATCATAGTAAAAAAAACAATTAATCCGAACACTCCAATGACAAGGACAGGCAACGGCAGGTAAGGCCCATACATACTACATTCATACTCATCACATATAGAAATAAGCCCTATTGAAAACATTCAACTCTGTCACAGCACTCCGGTCTCCTTACCATGCCTGCCTTTACAAATGCCTTAAGCATTTTTGCAAAGGTAACTCAGAAGCAAGTAGAAAGCCAATACTATTTTATCAAAAGCCTATACTTTCTTTCGCTGATGGTAAAAAAACGCGAAAAACACAGCCAAAATGATGCTCGTTCAGCAAAAAGTCACTATTTTTGAACCGTGCTGCCCATATAGGGCTTCCACTCAACCGGGAAATCTATACATCCATAAATAACTTTTATAAAAATCAAGGCACATGCAAGACAAGAAGTACGGTTACTTTGACGACGCCCATCGCGAATACGTCATCACCGACCCGCAGACACCGTGGCCCTGGATCAACTACCTGGGCAACGAGGATTTCTTTTCACTCATATCGAACACAGCCGGAGGATACAGCTTTTATAAGGACGCCAAATTCCGCCGCATCACGCGCTACCGCTACAACGGTGTCCCGATGGACAACGGCGGACGGTACTTCTACATCAAAGACGGCGAAACCGTCTGGTCGCCGGGCTGGAAGCCGTGCAAGACCCCGTTGGACAGCTACGAGTGCCGTCACGGCATGAGCTACACGCGCATCACCGGCGCCAAGAACGGTGTAGAGGCCAGCGTGCTCTTCTTCGTACCCCTGAAAACGTGGGCCGAAGTGCAGAAATTGACCCTGCGCAACACGGGTGAGGCAACCAAACGCCTCAAACTCTTCTCCTTCGCAGAGTGGTGTTTGTGGAACGCCGCCACGGACATGGAGAACTTCCAGCGAAACTTTTCCACGGGCGAAGTGGAGGTAGACGGCTCCGTCATCTACCACAAGACGGAGTACAAAGAACGCCGCAACCACTATGCTTACTACAGCGTCAACGTGCCCATCCAAGGGTTTGATACCGACCGCGAGACGTTCGTCGGGCTGTACAACGAGTTCAGCGCGCCGCAGAACGTGTTGGCCGGTCGCCCCGGCGACAGCATCGCCCACGGCTGGAGCCCCATCGCCTCGCATTACATAGAGGTGGAACTGGCTCCGGGCGAAAGCCGCGACTTCATCTTCCTGCTGGGATACGTGGAGAATCCGCAAGAGGAGAAGTTCGCCGAACCCGACCCGTCTGTACTACAAAGCACACCCAGTTGCGCCCTGGTGAACAAGACACGAGCCAAGGCTACCATCGCAGCCCTGGACACGACGGACAAGGTGGACGCTGCGTTCGAGGAACTGCGGTCGTACTGGAACCGCCTGCTGGACGTCTACGTGCTGGACAGCGGCGACGCGAAGCTGGACCGCATGGTGAACATCTGGAACCAGTACCAGTGCATGATTACGTTCAACATGTCGCGCTCTGCCTCGTTTTTCGAGAGCGGCATCGGACGCGGCATGGGCTTCCGCGACTCGAACCAAGACCTCGTGGGCTTCGTGCACCAGATTCCGGAGCGTGCCCGCGAACGCATCATCGACATTGCATCGACACAGTTCCCCGACGGGGGCTGCTACCACCAGTACCAGCCGCTGACGAAGCGCGGCAACAATGACATCGGCGGCGGCTTCAACGACGACCCCATGTGGCTCATCTTCGGCACGGTGGCCTATATCAAGGAGACGGGCGACTTCGGCATCCTGGACGAACCGGTGCCGTACGACAATCGGCCGGGTTCGGAAGTGTCGCTGTTCGAGCACTTGCGCGTGTCGTTCAACCACGTGGTGGAGAACCTGGGCCCGCACCGGCTGCCCCTCATCGGCCGGGCGGACTGGAACGACTGCCTCAACCTGAACTGCTTCTCGTGGGACCCGAACGAATCGTTCCAAACGACGGAGAACAAGACGGAAGGCTCGAAGGCCGAATCGCTGATGATTGCCGGCCTGTTCGTGGTCTGCGGACGCGACTACGTGCAGCTCTGCCGCGAGCTGGGCAAGACGGACGAGGCCGACCGCGCCCAGGCGTGCGTGGACGAAATGGTAGAGGCGGTGAAGCAGCACGGCTGGGACGGCGACTGGTACCTGCGCGCTTATGACTTCTTCGGCAACAAGGTGGGGTCGAAGGAAAACGAGGAAGGGCAGATATTCATCGAGTCGCAAGGCTGGTGCACCATGGCCGGCATCGGACTGGAAGAAGGGCTGGTGCAGAAAGCGCTGGACGCGGTGAAGGAACGCCTGGACTGCGAGCACGGCATCGTGCTGAACAACCCGCCCTTCACGCGCTACGTGGTGGAGTACGGCGAAATCTCCACCTACCCCGCCGGCTACAAGGAGAACGCGGGCATCTTCTGCCACAACAATCCGTGGGTCATCATCGGCGAGACGGTACTGGGCCGGGGCGACCGTGCCTGGGAGTATTACCGCAAGATTTGCCCGGCCTACGTGGAAGAGGTGCACAGCACCTTGCACAAGGTCGAACCCTACGTCTACGCACAGATGGTGGCCGGCAAGGACGCCGCCCGCCCCGGCGAGGGTAAGAACAGTTGGCTGACGGGCACGGCGGCGTGGAACTGGTATGCCATCACACAGTTCATCCTCGGCATCAAGCCCGGCTACGAAGGACTGGAAATCGACCCGTGCATCCCCGCCGACTGGAAGGGCTACCGCATCCGCCGCCGCTACCGGGGCGCGGAGTATGACATCCGCATCTCGAACCCTGCCGGCGTCTGCCGGGGCGTCAAGAGCCTCACGGTGGACGGCATGACGGTCGAGGGCAACGTGGTGCCGCTGCAAAAAGACGGAACGCACACCGTAGAAGTCACGCTGGGATAAAAGAAAGACGCACCCCGGCGTCGACCGCAGACGACGAGCCTCGCTTCCGACAGACGACGAGGCTCGTCTACGGTCGACGACGGGCGTCGCTTCCCACAAACGGCGAGCGTCGCTTCCGGCAAGCGACGGGCGTCGTCGACCATCGACGCAAACAGCCGCCGGACGGCGAAACGTTCCACCATTCATGATTCTTCATTCTTTAATACTTCATTCTTCCTTACCATGATTTCTCCCATCTACTCCCCCGCACCCGACCGCTACGACAACGGCATGAAGTATCGCCGTTGCGGCCGGAGCGGCATCCTGCTGCCCGAGATTTCACTGGGCTTCTGGCACAACTTCGGCGACGTGGACACGCTGGCACGCTCGCAGGCCATCGCACACTACGCCTTCGACCACGGCATCACGCACTTCGACCTGGCGAACAATTACGGCCCCTCGTACGGCTCGGCCGAGGAGACCTTCGGGTGGCTGATGAAGAAGTCGTTCGCACCCTACCGCGACGAACTGTTCATCTCCAGCAAGGCCGGCTACGACATGTGGCCCGGCCCTTACGGCAACTGGGGCTCGCGCAAGTACTTGATGAGCAGCCTCGACCAGAGCCTGCGCCGCATGAACCTGGACTACGTGGACGTGTTCTACACGCATCGCTACGACCCCGACACCCCGCTGGAGGAGACGCTTCAGGCCCTGGTGGACATCGTCCGCGCGGGCAAGGCGCTCTACGTGGGCATCTCGCGCTATCCCAAAGAGGCGGCCAAGACGGCCTACCGCTACCTGGAGGAGCGCGACGTGCACTGCCTGCTCTACCAAGGCAAGTACAACCTGCTGAACCGCGAGCCGGAAGAAGAAGGCATCTTGCGGCAGGCGCAGAAGAACGGCACGGGCTTCATCGCCTTCTCGCCCCTGGCACAAGGATTGCTGACCAGCCGCTACCTGGACGGCCAGATACCGGCCGGCTCACGCATGGCACGGGAGACGTCGCTCAAGGAAAGTGCGCTCACCCCCGCCCTGCTGTCCCGCCTGAAGGAACTGAACGAACTGGCCGCCCGACGCGGGCAAACGCTGGCCGAAATGGCCCTGGCCTGGGTACTGCGCGACGAGCAGGTATGCTCCGTCATCGTCGGCGCCAGCAGCGTAGACCAACTGGCCGACAACCTAAAGGCCCTGTCGAACACCCGCTTCACGGACGAAGAACTGAAAGAAATAGACCGCCGGTAGACACCGGCAGCCACCGTTCGGAAGAGCCGCGGCTCTTGTCCGCCAGAAGCACGGCCCGTGCCCGCCAGAACCAAGGCCCGCATACGATTCAATGATTTATCTGAACAATCCTAACAAAAACAACATTTTATGAAAAACAAACTTCTACAGAAATGCCTGCTTGCCGCCTGCGCCCTGATGGGCCTCGCCACCGCACAAGCACAAGACTACCAACTGACCTCGCCCGATGGCCTACTGAACATCGGCATCTACACCGACGGACGGCTGCAATGGTCCGTCAGCCACGACGGCACGCAAGTGCTCCTGCCTTCGGACATCGCCCTGAAAGGCGTAGAAAAATCATCATCCGGAAAAGCCATCAGCTTCGGCCCCGACGTGAAGGTGCGCAAAGCCACACGCCAATCGGTGAACACCTCGTTCGCCACACCCTTCTACAAGAAAGCCGAAGTGAAGGACGAATACAACGCACTGACCCTGAAGTGCCGCGGCGGCTTCAGCGTAGAGTTCCGCGCCTACAACGACGGGGCGGCCTACCGCCTGGTGTCCGAACTGCGCAAGCCTTATTATGTGACGGCAGAGACCGCCGACTTTAACTTCGCACAGCCCGGACGGGCCTTCATCCCCTACATCAACGAGAACCGCAACGGCGAGCGTTACTGCTTCTCCTTCGAGTCGTACTACGACGAAGTACCCCTGTCGCAGATGATTCCCGACTCGCTCTCCATCACACCCCTGCTGGTAGAGGTGGCCGACGGCAAGAAAGCGACCGTCATGGACGGCGGCGTGGAAAACTATCCCGGCCTGTTCCTCACCTTCAACGAAGAGACCCGCCAGGGCGTACAGGCCGCCTTCGCACCCGTCCCCACGGAAACCTTCATCGGCGGGCACAACCGCTTTAACCTCATCCCCTCGAAGCGTGCCGACTACATCGCCAGCATCGACGGAGCGCGCACCCTGCCCTGGCGTGCCGTGCTGGTGACCACCCGCGACACACAACTGGCCGACAACGACATGGCGCAGCGCCTGGCGCCCGCCTGCCGCATCGACGACACGTCGTGGATCAAGCCCGGCAAGGTGGCATGGGACTGGTGGAACGCCTGCAACCTGAGCGGCGTCGACTTCAAGGCAGGCATGAACACCCCAACGTACAAGGCTTACATAGACTTCGCCGCCCAACACAAGCTGGAATACATCATCATCGACGACGGATGGAGCACAACCGAATCGCTGACCGAAAACCTCAATCCCGACATCGACCTGCCCGAGCTCATCGCCTACGGCAACCAGAAAGGGGTAGGCATCATCCTCTGGGCAGCCTGGCGGAACGCCGCCCGCAACACCGAGGCCGACTTCGCCCACTACGAGAAGCTGGGCATCAAGGGCTTCAAGATTGACTTCTTCGACCGCGACGACCAGCCCGCCATGCAATCCATCGAACAGATTGCCGCCTGCGCCGCCCGCCACCACCTCTTGCTGGACCTGCACGGCATGAAGCCCTTCGGCCTGCAACGAGCCTATCCAAACCTGGTGAATTTCGAAGGCGTCAAAGGCCTGGAGAACTGCAAATGGGAACCCACGGTGAACGGCGTGCCGATGCACGACTTCCCGCGCTACGACGTCACCATCCCCTACCTGCGCCAGTTGGCTGGCCCGATGGACTACACGCCCGGCGCCACGATGAACGCCAACCGCTGGAACTTCCGCGGCATCAACGACCAGCCCATGTCGCAAGGCACACGCGTACACCAGATGGCGATGTACACCGTCTTCGAAGCCCCGCTGCAAATGCTGGCCGACAGTCCCTCGAAGTACGCCAAAGAGCCTGAATACACCGACTTCATCGCACAAGTGCCCACCACCTTCGACCAGACCGTCGCCCTGGACGGACAGTTGGGCGAATACATCGTCCTGGCACGCCGCAAGGGCAACACCTGGTTCATCGCCGCCATGACCAACTGGACACCGCGCGACCTGACGATAGACCTCTCGTTCCTGCCCGACGGAGCACATGAAGCAGTCATCTTCAGCGACGGCGTGAATGCTGACCGCGATGCCACCGACTGGCAGTCGGAGACGCGCAAACTTTCGCCCGCCGACAAGCTGAACGTACACCTTGCCCCCGGCGGAGGCTGGACGGCACGCGTCACAGTGAAATAAACAAATACACAGATTGACATCCGGACAGCCGCCGCCCCTCATTGGGTCAGGCCGCACCCATGTGAAGCATCTTCTGGCATACAGACACAGCCGGAGATGCTTCACTTTCTTTCAGCAGTCCCACCGCAAAAGCCGCACACAGCCGGCAGCACACAGCCTTACGGAATATTAAATCTTGTTTTCTTCCATTAAAATAAACGCCTCCGATGCAAACAATCCGGGTCACGGTACGTTTCTTGTATGTAGTTTCTCGCTACCAAACGAAATGAATAACCTAAACAAATAGAACGTATGAAAAAACTAATCCTTATCACACTGGCAGCACTGACACTGGCTGCCTGTGAAAAACAAGCGGACACGGACGAATTGGAAGGACGGTATGTCGTCTACACCAGCTACGACCCGCAAACAGACTTCGGCAACCTGGGCACTTACTACCTGCCTGACAGCATCCTGATTATCAGCAATTCGCTGCAACCGACGTACAGCACCGGCACACAGGCGCAGGAAATCCTGCAAGCCTGGGCAGACAACATGGAGACGCGCGGTTTCACCCGCTCGGAAAAACGCGAAGATGCCGACCTCGGCCTGCAAGTGAGCTACGTGGAGAATACCTACCACTTCAACTCCATTGACTGGGGCGGATGGGGCTGGGACTACCCCTGGTACTGGGGGCCTGGTTACTGGGGCTATTGGGGCGGATGGTACTACCCCTTCGTCGTCAGCTATACCTTCAATACCGGCACCTTCCTGGCCGAACTGGTAAACCTGACATCCCCGCAAGGCGACGACCAATCGCTGCCCGTCGTGTGGAACAGTTGCATGAGCGGTGCCCTGAGCGGCAGCACACGGGTAGACACCATGCTGGCCATAGACGCCGTCAACCAGGCCTTCGCCCAATCGGCCTACCTGTCCAACCCGCAATAAACACTATTTCCTAAACCTAAAAAGAAACATGCAGTATGAAAACAAGAAAAAATCTATGGACAAGCATCTGTGCAACTATACTCCTTGTGCTGGCAACAGCCCTGCCGGCACGGGCACAGATGAGCGATAACGGCTATGCCAGTGTGGACTGGCAATACAACTTCCCCGTCGGAAACAGCTTCGCCAGCCACTCCAGCGGTTGGGGTGTACACACCGAAGGCGGCTATTACCTGAACGACCACTGGGGTCTCGGCCTGTTCCTGGCATGGCACACCAACCACGAATACATCCCCCGCACCGCACTGCCCCTCAGCCCGACGGAAAGCCTCAGCACCGACCAGCAGCACAGCAATTTCCGCCTGCCCTTTGGCGTAGCTGGCCGCTATTCGTGGAACCGCGGCGGCGCTTTCCAGCCCTACGTCTCGGTGAAGGCAGGTGCCCAATACGCCCGTCTTTCCTCGGCCTTCAACATCTTCGAGGCGGAAGACAAGACATGGGGATTCTACGTTTCTCCCGAAGTAGGCCTGAACATCTTCCCCTGGGCCTACGGGCCGGGACTACACCTGGCTGCCTATTATGACTACGGCACCAACCGCGGCCACGTCCTGACCTACACCCCCGAAGGGATGAGCAACGTCGGCCTGCGCATAGGTATCTCCTTCTGAGCGCAGGCACACAAAAAGGGGCTGCCTGCACTCAGACAGCCCCCAACAAAACAAACAAACGTTTTTCTTGCATTGCTGCAAGGAAAAGGCTCCTCGCAAGGAGGAGGGGGTGGCGCCTCACGGCGACAATCTCTTTATGGGTTCATGCGGCGGACACAACGGACATATTTAGTATACGTTCGGGGATTATAAACTAATGCACTACCACCTCCCCAATCACCAGCAGAGTCCATTAATTCATCTCCGTCCGCAGCAGCCTTTGCCACATTACCATAATACCAAGTCCAATTGGGATCATCATAAGTCTGGTCAGCCCCTAAAAACCAAATAATAACACGCCAAGCCAAATAAATTAATCGTTCAAGAGCTGTTCCATTAGGATCTCCTGGATTTGTAGATGTTTCCATATATGTAGGTACTGAAGAACTCCAGTAACCATTCGCCTTTCCTCTCATATCAGAAAGACTCCCA
>DXCK01000013.1 GCA_019116045.1 Candidatus Bacteroides merdipullorum
TAGATGACATTGCACTAGCTTTTGGTACGCTTCGTCTTAAAGGAAAAGGGAGTGATGCTGGGCATAACGGTCTAAAACACATAGCAGCTACATTAGGAACACAAGAATATGCCCGGTTACGCTTCGGCATAGGAAATGACTTCCCACGAGGAGGACAAATAGATTATGTATTAGGACATTTCACAGAAGATGAATGTAAACAAATTCCTGAAAGGTTAGAAAAGGTGGGAGAAATCATCAAAAGCTTTTGCCTAGCAGGATTAGATATTACAATGAATCAATTCAATCACAAGAAGTAACACTCTCATAGCAATGGGTGAAGCAAGAATAGACAAATGGATGTGGGCTGCCCGTATTTTCAAAACACGGAGCATCGCAGCCGAAGCCTGCAAAAAAGGGCGCATCAGCATCAATGGAGCACAAGCAAAAGCAGCCCGCACTGTAAAACCTGGAGATATTGTGCAAGTTCGCAAGCCACCTATTACATATTCTTTTAAAGTCCTACAACCCATAGAAAAACGTATAGGTGCCAAATTATTGCCGGAAGTAATGGAAAATGTCACTACACCGGACCAATATGAACTGTTGGAGATAAGTCGCGTCAGCGGGTTTGTCAATCGAGCTAAAGGAACTGGCAGACCTACGAAAAAAGACCGACGTGAACTGGATGAATTTATTACCCCAGAATATATGAATGATTGGGACTTCGATTTCGATATGGAAGATGATAATGAGGATTAAAAACTTATTTTAATAAAACTCGATTGTATCGTAAACATTTGCCAAACATCACAGTCAGTCTATATTATGAGTGAAAAAATCATTAAATGGGGCTTCATCGGTTGTGGTGAAGTAACTAAATACAAAAGTGGGCCAGCTTTCCAGAAAATAGAAAATTCAGAAGTTGTAGCCGTAATGAGTAGAAACGGAGAGAAGGCTCAAAAATATGCTCAAGAACGCGGAATACCTCATTGGTATGACGATGCACAAGAATTAATAGACGATTCAGAAGTCAATGCCATCTATATCGCCACTCCGCCTTCATCACATGCCACTTATGCCATTATGTCCATGAAAGCAGGGAAACCGGTATACATTGAGAAACCAATGGCTGTCACTTACGAAGAATGCTGCCGCATCAATCGAATCTCTCATGAAACCGGAGTCCCTTGTTTTGTAGCATACTATCGCCGTTACTTGCCATACTTCAAGAAAGTGAAAGAGTTAATAACCAGAGGAGTCATAGGCAATGTCATTAACATTCAAATACGTTTTGCCCAACCACCGCGCAATCTAGATTACAACCGCGAGAACCTGCCATGGCGCGTACAGCCGGACATAGCCGGTGGAGGTTATTTTTATGATTTAGCCCCACATCAATTAGATTTGTTGCAAGAAATTTTTGGCTGTATTCTCGAAGCAAGTGGCTATAAGTGCAATCGCGGAGGGTTGTATGCGGCAGAAGACACATTAAGCGCTTGCTTCCAATTTGAAAATGGACTTGTCGGAAGTGGTTCCTGGTGCTTTGTGGCACACGATTCTGCCCGAGAAGATCGCATTGAAGTCATTGGTGACAAAGGAATGCTTTGTTTCTCAGTTTTCACTTATGAGCCAATTGCCTTACATACAGAGAGAGGCCGGGAAGAGATCAGCGTGGAAAACCCGACTTATGTACAACAACCTCTCATACAAGCTGTAGTAGATCATTTGTTAGGTAAATCAACTTGTACCTGCAACGGAGAAAGCGCCACATTAACGAACTGGGTTATGGACAAAATTCTGGGGAAAATTTAATTAGAAACATCATTATTACCAATCACTCCTCTTCATATTCCGATTGCCCAGCCAAACGATATACATCTTTACTTTCCCCTACAATCCAAACAATATCGCCCTCTAAGAATGGTTCTTTCGGATCGGGGGCACGTAATACATTCTCTTCGCGTTCCACACCGACCACCAGACAATGAAATTTGTCACGTATACCAGCATCTCTAATTGTTTTTCCCAAGAAAGGTGAATCCTCATCGATGCGGAACTGACGCAAGATTGTTTCACTTTTTTCCGCCACATCGTTATCCAACACGCAAGCTTGCTCCATTGCCGTGCCGAAAACATTCAATTCAGCATCCGTGGCTATCACTTGTATCCTATCTTCCGGGAAAAGACGAATGGAAGCCCCCGGAATATTAATGCGTTTCTTACCGCGCAAGATGGATACGACGTGCACGCCGTATTGCTTGCCCAGGTTCAAATCGGCCAATGTCCTACCAGCCCACAAGGATTCACCTGGAATCACAAAATCAGCCAAATGCAAATCTTTCGACAACAAACGACCGGCATACTGCGGTTTCTTCTCTCCCAAATATTCTGCCTGAATATCACGAGAGCGCAAGTTCTGGAAAAAACGACGTTCGATAAGAATGGATTGTTTCTTCAACTGACGGGATAGTATCATCAGTACGACCAACAAAAAAGCGATGCCCAAAACCAGACCGACAGAGACCTGGAAAAGCCCGGAAATGACAAACATCAGGAAGCCAACGGCCAGCAGCACACGCAGCACGATGGTGGCCACCAGCGGCGCGCGGTTACTCCGATCTGCTTTCCACAGCGTGACGAATTCCGCCGAGTGGTTCTTCTTAATCATAATGGCCCGCAAGAATGGCGACAAGCACAAGATGATTAGCACAGCAGCTACCAGCGAGCCCCAAATGCCCGGCAAACTCTCGCGGCACAAAGGCACCAGAAAGCGAAAAGCCAGAGCTACCACAGCCACACACACAATGGAATAGACGACAGTGATGCGCAACAATGCTACAATCAGTTTCTTCCACAAGCTTTCATGATTCACCGTGCGCGAACCTGAAGCATAACGGGACAGAAAACTTTTCCAACGCTCAGGCAGGTGTGCATCGACATAATTGGAGGCTGGCTCGGCCAAACGAATCATATAAGGAGTAAGGAATGTGGTGATGACAGATACGGCCACTACTATCGGATAAAGGAACTGCCCCGTCACATGCAAAGAGACTCCCAAAGAAGCAATGATGAAAGCAAACTCGCCAATCTGCGTCAGACTGAAGCCGCACTGCATGGCTGTCTTTAGCGGCTGACCGGCCAACAGCACACCTAATGTGCCGAACAACGCCTGCCCCATGATGACTGCCAACGTTATGACCAAGATAGGCACGGCATATTCCACTATCATGGCCGGGTCTACCATCATGCCGACAGACACGAAGAAGATGGCTCCGAACAAATCCTTGACCGGCGTCACCAGATGCTCGATACGCTCCGCCTCCACGGTCTCGGCCAAGATAGAGCCCATGATGAAAGCCCCGAACGCAGCCGAGAATCCTGTACGGGCCGCCAGCACCACCATGCCGAAGCACAAAGCCAAGGCTACGATAAGCAGAGTTTCTTCGCTCATCAGTTTACGGCATCTTTTCAGAAACAAAGGAATGACATAGATGCCTACCACGAACCACAAGATGAGGAAGAACAACAGTTTGGCCACGCTTTCCAGCATCTGTGTCCCCTCAAAGTTATGGCGCACGGCCATCGTGGACAGCATCACCATCAAGACTATGGCCAAAATGTCTTCCAGAATCAATATGCTCAGCACCAAGCCGGTGAACTGCTTCTTGCGCAACCCCAGGTCATCAAAGGCTTTATAAATAATGGTAGTGGACGACATGGCTATCATGCCGCCCAAGAACAGGCTGTCCATCTGGCTCCACCCGAAGGCAGCACCGACCCCGACTCCCACCATTATCATGCAGAAAATGACGGTGCACGCCGCAATGACCGCCGGACCGCCCACTTTTACGATTTTCTTAAAGCTAAACTCCAGTCCCAAGGCAAACAAGAGAAAGATGACGCCGATGTCTGCCCAGACCTTCACGCTGGCCTGTTCCATCACCGAGGGAGTGAAAGGCATGTGCGGGCTGGCCAAGAATCCAGCCACGACGTAACCCAACACCAAGGGCTGCTTCAGCTTTTTAAACACCAAAGTCATGATGCCCGCGCAAATCAAGATAAGTGCGAGGTCGGATATAAGAGGAGCTAACTCTGACATAATGCTTACATTCTAATACTTTCAGGCGACAAAGGTACGGAAAAAACTCCATTTATCGAGAAAAAAGAAGATTTATTCTCACCTACTCTTTCTGCCACACATCGGGCTTTTCCGCCTGATGCCGAAAGGGCTTGCTTCGTGTTCGACAGGAGCTCCCCTGCCCTTCGCTCCGAAGCTCGCTCTTCCTCGACCCGGAGAAGACAACTGCGAAGTAAGCGGGACAGCCATCACAAGGCTTTCTTATGCTTCAGGCCGGCCCGAATACGGCTGAGACTGACGGGGGTAATGCCCAAGTAAGAAGCCAGGCACTCCAGTGGTACCCGCCGCAGCAGCTCAGATTCACCACGTACTACCGCAGCGCCATTTTGTTCGGAGGGGCTCGCCTACTGACCAACGAAGCCGCCAAACGAGTGGCCTTGCAAAAACCGGGCGAAAAATATGCACCTGGAAAGGACGCAGCCTTGCAAGCGGAGATTGAGAAAGAACTGAAGCGCACGTTGGTCATAGAAATCACTATCGAACACATCAGCGGCAAAGAAGCTATCGAACTGGCACGGCCTTATCCGTAATCATGGTCAATGCATCTGTAATTTATCTACATGCGGAATAGAACAAAAGTCGTATCTTTGCGCCAGAAGAAACAAGATTAAACATTACAGATATGCAACTGATTAAAGACCAAGAATTCGGCGGCGAACGCCCGTTGTTCGCCACTCACGACTTACATCTGGACAACGTTACAATCCTGGCCGGCGAATCGGCCATCAAAGAGTGCAGCAACATCGTGGCTACCAACTGCCGCTTTGAGGGCAATTATCCGTTCTGGCACGTACACGGTTTCACCATCGACCATTGCTACTTTGCGGTGGGCGGACGTTCGGCCTTGTGGTATTCAGACCATTTGGTGATGAAAGATACGGTGATTGATGCGCCCAAGATGTTCCGCGAGATGAACGACATCGAGATAGAGAATGTACAGATGAATGATGCAGACGAAGTGTTCTGGCGCTGCGACCGCATCCACATCAAGAACCTGAAGCTGCACGACGGCACCTACCCGTTCATGTTCAGCAACAACATCTACGTGGACGGTCTGGAGAGTGACAGCAAGTACGTCTTCCAGTATGTGAAGAACGTAGAGATTCACAACGCCAAGATAACCACCAAAGACGCCTTCTGGGAGGTAGAGAATGTCACCATCTACGACTCAGAGCTGAACGGCGAATACCTGGGATGGCACTCGAAAAACCTGCGCCTGGTCAATTGCCACATCTCAGGCGAACAGCCGCTGTGTTATGCCCACGACCTGGTGTTGGAAAACTGTACCTTCGATCCGGCGTGCGACCGCGCTTTCGAGTACAGCACCCTGCAGGCCGACATCCGTGGTGCTATCACCAACATCAAGAACCCCACGTCGGGCCACATCGTGGCAGACAGCGTCGGTTCCATCACCCTGGACGAAAACATCAAAGCACCTGCCAATTGCCTCATCGAAGAACGAAACAAGTAATCCGCGATGAAGCACACTGACAACCTTTCCCCCGTAAAGTCCTCCGAGCGATACATCATCCTCGACGCCTTACGGGGGTTCGCTTTGCTGGGCATCTGCATGGCCAATTTTCCGGAGTTTTCGCTCTACACGTTTCTGAAACCAGAAGCGGCTGCAACATTCCCTTCAGCCGGCATGGACTCAATAACCCGCTATCTGCTTTACGTGTTTGTAGACGGAAAATTCTATACGCTTTTCTCGTTGCTGTTCGGCATCGGGTTTTCCATCATCATTTCCAACGCCACCCGCAAGGGCGCCAACGGCTTCTGCATCTTCTACCGGCGCATGTCCCTGTTGGCATGCATCGGCTTCCTGCACCTGATGTTCATCTGGAGCGGAGACATCCTGATGCTCTACGCCCTGTTGGGGATGCTGCTCCCCCTGTTTCGCCACACTTCGGACCGAACGTTGCTCGCGTGGGCTGCCGCCCTGCTTTTCATACCCGTCGGCATAGACCTGGCCTGCGAACTTTGCAGCATCTACCCTGCACAACCGGTGGTCAATCTCCAACAATATTACTGCGCCCGATACGGCATCACAAGCGACAACTTCGCCTATTGGCTGCGCGATGCGCAAGACTACCAGGCCGTCTTCCAGTTTCTCATACAAGGAGCCTTGGTGCGCGTTCAGGAATTCATCGACGGCAACCGCTATTTCAAAGTGATGGGACTCTTCCTCATAGGCTTCTACATCGGCCGCCAGAAGATATATGCTTCCTTGGAAGAACGCAAAGCATGGCTTCTCGGGTTGTGCCGCTACGGCTTGCTCATCGGACTTCCATTGTCGCTGGTTTATGCCTGGAGTTGCCAGAATGGCCATCCGTGGGGCCTGACTGTCCACAGCCTGCTCTATCTGCTCAGTGTCTACCCCACAGGTTTTGCCTACGCGGCAGGTCTTTGCCTGCTCTACCTCCGGTGGAAAAAGGGCGCACTCTGGCAACCGCTTGCTGCCCCCGGCCGCATGGCCTTGACATGCTACATCAGCCAGTCGGTCATCGGCATGTTTCTGTTCTACGGCATCGGCCTGGGTTGGGGTGCCGACACCAGTTTGCTTCACACGGAAGGCATCGTGCTGGGCGTCTACCTCTTTCAAGTGCTATTCTGCCTGGGCTGGCTCAAGTTCTTCCGTTTCGGGCCTCTGGAGTGGATTTGGCGCATGCTGACGTACGGACGGTGGTTCTCTCCATTTCATGAAAAATAACAACACATAGAACAACGGTTTGTTTAAAACTATCACCCATTTCCTTTACCGCCACTGACAGGCTCCTGCACCACTCCTTCTCCTCCGTTAACATATAATAAAAATAGCGGAGGTGAAGCGAAGGGATAGCGAAGGTGAAGCGAAGGGATAGCGAAGGTAAAGCAAATTTTGAGGAAAAATAAAGCCATTTCTTTGAAAGATCAGCACTTAAAAGAACCCAGAATACGTCTCAAATGTCCAAATTCGTCTACGAGGCTTAAAACAAGTCGAAGGAGCATAGCAAGCGTTTTGCCCCGCTTTTATCGCTACGGAACAAACACTAAGTAAGCTATTTTCAACACCTATTTATTACAAATATTTTCACAACGCCCAAAGCAAGTACAGATAATACAGATTTATAAGGGTCTGCTTAAAATTCATTGCCCCAGCCATCCCAAGCGTTGTTCTTCCCCGACAAACAGGGGAAGGCAAAAGGAGGTCTCGAGAAATCCCACTCAACACATGAGAAGTATCAGGCAGATGTTTCGACCCCGCTTCGCTCTTCTCAACATGACAGAAAAACGATTTTTAAGCGCCAGACTTTAATGAATTATCCGTGAAAATTCCCTTCATCTGTAGCATCTGCGGTTCAAATACTCAGACAAAATCCGCTTGTCTGTTCTTTATGTGCAGCTTTACGCTTTATATGCACTCTTCCGATAAATTAATTGCCGATTTATTTCTTTATTTTACAAGAAATGTCTTTCTTTGTGGAACTTTACACCCTTCTCATCCCTATGTGGATAAGGAGAAAAACAAATTAAATTTACCAATATGAAGATTTCGCACATCGAACACTTGGGCATTGCCGTTACGAGCATCGAAGAAGCCCTCCCCTATTACGAGAACGTATTGGGACTGAAATGTTACAACATTGAAACAGTAGAAGACCAAAAAGTCCGGACCGCCTTCCTGAAAGTAGGCGAAGTGAAAATCGAATTGCTTGAACCGACTTCGCCGGAAAGCACCATTGCCAAGTTCATCGAAAAGAACGGTGGCAAGGGTGGCATGCACCACTTGGCCTTTGCCATCGAAGACGGAGTGGCCAACGCCCTGGCATATGCCGAAGAAAAAGGTGTACGCCTCATTGACAAAGCTCCCCGCAAAGGCGCCGAAGGCCTGAACATCGCATTCCTGCACCCGAAATCGACGCTGGGCGTGCTGACCGAACTCTGCGAAAAGCCCGAATAAACAAGCCTCTCCACCCGGAGAACGGTTCTACTAAAACTGATGTAAATCATAAAAACATATAATAAAGATGAGTAACCAACTGGAAAAAATAAAAGAACTCATTGACCGCCGCGCGGCAGCACGCCTGGGCGGTGGCGAGAAAGCTATTGCCAAGCAACACGATAAAGGTAAATACACGGCACGCGAACGCATAGCCATGCTGCTGGACGAAGGCAGCTTCGAAGAAATGGACATGTTCGTGGAACACCGCTGTACCAACTTCGGCATGGAAAAGAAGCACTATCCCGGCGACGGCGTAGTGACAGGCTGCGGCACCATCGACGGCCGACTGGTCTATATCTTCGCACAAGACTTCACTGTATCGGCCGGTTCATTGTCTGAAACCATGTCACTGAAGATCTGCCACATCATGGACAAAGCCATGAAGATGGGGGCACCGGTCATCGGCCTGAACGACTCGGGCGGCGCCCGTATCCAAGAAGGCATCAACGCTTTGGCCGGCTATGCCGAAATCTTCCAGCGCAACATCCTGGCTTCGGGCGTCATTCCGCAGATTTCCGGCATCTTCGGACCGTGTGCGGGCGGTGCCGTTTATTCTCCGGCCCTGACAGACTTCACGCTGATGATGGAGGGCACGTCCTACATGTTCCTCACAGGACCGAAAGTGGTAAAGACCGTGACCGGCGAGGACGTGACGCAAGAAAACCTGGGTGGTGCCAGCGTACACTCAAGCAAGTCTGGTGTGACTCACTTTACAGCCTCTACCGAAGAAGACGCCCTCAAGCTCATCCGCAAACTGTTGAGCTACATCCCCCAGAACAACCTGGAAGAGCCTCCCTATATAGATTGCACCGACCCCATCGACCGTCTGGAAGATTCGTTGAATGAAATCATTCCGGACAATCCCAACAAACCTTACGACATGTATGAAGTCATCGGAGCCATCATCGACAACGGTGAGTTCCTGGAAGTGCAGAAAGACTATGCCAAGAACATCATCATCGGCTTCGCCCGCTTCAACGGCCAGTCGGTGGGCATTGTGGCCAACCAGCCTAAATACCTGGCCGGTGTGTTGGACAGCAATGCTTCGCGCAAGGGTGCCCGCTTCGTCCGTTTCTGCGATGCATTCAACATCCCCATCGTTTCGTTGGTAGACGTTCCCGGTTTCCTGCCCGGCACAGGCCAAGAGTACAACGGCGTCATCCTGCACGGTGCCAAGCTGCTGTATGCTTATGGCGAAGCCACGGTGCCTAAGGTGACGGTGACGCTGCGCAAGTCCTACGGCGGGTCGCATATCGTGATGAGTTGTAAGCAACTGCGTGGCGACATGAACTACGCATGGCCCACGGCTGAAATTGCCGTGATGGGTGGAGCCGGCGCCGTAGAAGTGCTTTATGCCCGCGAAGCCAAGGAGCATGAGAACCCTGCCCAGTTCCTGGCCGAGAAAGAGGCCGAGTACACCAAGCTGTTTGCCAACCCGTATAATGCTGCCAAGTATGGCTACATTGACGATGTCATCGAACCGCGCAACACGCGCTTCCGCATCATCCGTGCCCTGCAACAGCTACAGACCAAGAAACTGACGAACCCGGCCAAGAAGCACGGCAATATTCCTCTATAAACAAACTTTAAACAGAGATGATTATGATGAAAAGGTTTCATACAGGAATATTCTTTTCCCTGCTGCTGACGCTGGGGCTTTTCTCTTCGTGCGGACAAGACTCGGAGAGCAAGCTGCTGCTGAACGAGGTGCTGGTGGACAACAAGACCAACTTCCAGGATGACTATGGCGTGCATAGCGCATGGATTGAGATATTCAACAAATCATACGGCACGGCCGACCTGGCCGGATGCTACCTGAAGCACAGTAGTCAGGCGGGCGACACGGCCGTGTATTTCATCCCTAAGGGAGACGTGCAGACCAAGGTGGCCCCGCGCCAGCACGCGCTGTTCTGGGCCGACAACAAGCCCAACCGGGGCACGTTCCACACCAATTTCCTACTGGAGACGGACAAGGACAACTGGATTGGCTTGTATGACTCGGGCCGCAAACTGCTTGACCAAATTACCATCCCGGCCGGGTTGCTGAAGGCGGACTATTCGTATGCCCGCGTGGACGACGCGGCTGCCCAATGGGAAGTGAAAGACGAATCGGCCGACAAGTATGTAACGCCCAGCACCAACAACAAGACACTGGACAAGAACGAGAAGATGGAGAAGTTCGAGCTGCACGACAGTGTGGGCATCGGCATGTCGGTCACGGCCATGCTGGTGGTATTTGTGGGGCTTATCCTGCTGTATGTCTTCTTCAAGTTCATCGGCAAGGCATCGGTGCGGCTGCGCACGACGCGTGCCATGAAGGCCAAGGGCATCACCGACCGCGAGGTAGCCAAGGAGAAGATGCTGGGACATGCTCCGGGAGAGGTGTATGCCGCCATCGCCATGGCTTTGCACGAGATGCAGAACGATGTGCACGACGTGGAGGAGACGGTGCTCACCATCACCCGTGTCAAGCGGAGCTACTCACCGTGGAGTTCGAAGATTTACACGCTGCGTGAGACACCGCAACATACGCCACACAAGAAGTAAAGAGATAAAAGAGAGACGAGTTGACGAGGGAACGAGTTAACAAGTTGACGAGTTGACAAGGAGACGAGTTGACGAGTTGACGAGTGAACGGGTCGACGAGTCTCGACAAGGGTAAACAATATATTAAACAGATAGATAACAATGAAAGAGTATAAATACAAAATCAACGGCAACTTGTACAAAGTGACCGTTGGAAACGTAGAGGGGAACATTGCCGAAGTAGAAGTGAACGGCACCCGTTACAAGGTAGAGATGGAGAAGGCTCCGGAACCGAAGCCGGTGGTTGTGAAACCCGTGGTGCGCCAGGCGGCCACCACCCCGGCGCCGCAGGCCACGCAGGTGTCGAAACCGGCAGCCGCATCGGCGGGCAAGTCGGGCGTGAAGTCACCGCTGCCAGGCGTCATCCTGGAAATCAAGGTGAACGTGGGCGACGAGGTGAAGAAGGGCCAAACGGTGGTCATCCTGGAGGCCATGAAGATGGAGAACAGCATCAACGCCGACCGCGACGGCAAAGTGTCGGCCATCAATGTCAAGCAGGGCGACTCCGTGCTTGAAGGTACTGACCTCGTAATCCTTGAATAGTTATGGGAGAGTTTATTGATTTTTTAGGAAACAACCTGGCCGACTTCTGGACCTACACGGGCTTTGCCAATGCCACCATGGGGCATCTCATCATGCTGGTGGTGGGCTTGTTCTTCATCTACCTGGCCATTGCCAAGGAGTTTGAACCCATGTTGCTGATTCCCATCGGGTTCGGCATCCTGGTCGGCAACATCCCCTTCAACATGGAAGCCGGGCTGCAGGTCGGCATCTACGAGCAGGGGTCTGTACTGAACATCTTGTACCAGGGCGTCACGTCCGGCTGGTACCCGCCGCTCATCTTCCTGGGCATCGGGGCGATGACGGACTTCTCGGCGCTCATCTCGAACCCGAAGCTGATGCTGATAGGGGCGGCTGCCCAGTTCGGCATCTTCGGGGCTTACATGATTGCGCTGGCCATCGGGTTCGACCCGATGCAGGCGGGCGCCATCGGCATCATCGGCGGGGCTGACGGTCCGACGGCCATCTTCCTGTCGTCTAAACTGGCACCGAACCTGATGGGCGCCATCGCCGTGTCGGCCTACTCGTACATGGCTCTGGTGCCGGTCATCCAGCCACCGGTGATGCGTCTGCTGACGACGAAGAAGGAGCGCCTCATCCGCATGAAGCCGCCGCGCGTGGTGTCGCACACGGAGAAGGTTATCTTCCCCATCGTGGGCCTGTTGCTGACGTGCTTCCTGGTGCCCTCCGGCCTGCCGTTGCTGGGGATGCTGTTCTTCGGCAATTTGCTGAAGGAGAGCGGCGTGACACGCCGGTTGGCCAACACGGCCAGCGGCCCGCTGATTGACACCATCACCATCCTGCTGGGACTGACGGTGGGCGCCTCGACGCAGGCCTCCGAGTTCCTGACCACGGACTCGCTGTGGATATTCGCCCTGGGCTTCACTTCGTTCGTTATCGCCACCGCCTCGGGCGTGCTGTTCGTGAAGATATTCAACCTGTTCCTTCGGAAAGGCAATAAAATTAACCCGCTCATCGGCAACGCAGGCGTATCGGCCGTGCCCGACTCGGCCCGCATCTCGCAGATTATCGGCCTGGAGTACGACCCGACGAACTACCTGCTGATGCACGCCATGGGCCCGAACGTGGCCGGCGTCATCGGCTCGGCCATCGCCGCAGGTATCCTGCTGGGCTTCCTCCTCTAAAGGAGCGGGGCCGGTACTTTTGATTAGACCGCCGCGAGGGGCGCGAACCGGAGAAATCCGGACGTGCCCCTCGCTTTTTTTCGCCCCGATGTTTGAATTTCTCAGAAATTATGCAAACTTGTCAGCCAAAGGGATTGAGCTAGGATGGGGACTACCACCGCCCGACACCGACAACACCGACAACAGCGATGACAGCGATGACAACGGCCAAGGCACCTTCGGCTGACCCGCCCCCCCATCCTCACCCCTCCCGCCGGGACCCGGGGAAACAAAAAAGAGGCCACTTCTCACGAAGCGGCCTCTTTCAGCATTTATAAATAACGTGAGTTCGATATAAGGATAAATATATTTTTCTGATAATTAGAAACATAGCGATAAAAGCATTAAATTTATAGTGTCCAATTATAACATTTAAACGATTACCACTATGTTTCCAGAGTCTAAAGT
>DXCK01000110.1 GCA_019116045.1 Candidatus Bacteroides merdipullorum
ACATCATAGAAGAATTATGAGCGAAAATAACACCCTACTCGACAAACTCGACACCCTCGTAGCCCGCTTCGAGGAAGTATCGACGCTGATTACCGACCCGGCCGTCATCGCCGACCAGAAGCGCTACGTCAAGCTGACCAAAGAATACAAGGAACTGGGCGACTTGATGAAGGCCCGCAAGGAATACGTCCAGGTGCTCGGCGGCATCGACGAGGCGAAAGATATCATCGCCAACGAGAGCGACCCGGAGATGCGCGACATGGCCCGCGAGGAGCTGGACAAGTGCGAGACGCGCCGACCGCAGTTGGAGGAAGAAATCAAACTCCTGCTCATTCCCGCTGACCCGCAGGACAGCCGCAACGCCATCCTGGAAATCCGAGGCGGCACGGGCGGAGACGAGGCAGCCCTCTTTGCCGGCGACCTCTTCCGCATGTATTCCAAATACTGCGAGCGCAAGGGCTGGAAGCTTGAAGTGTCCAGTGCCAACGAAGGCGCGGCGGGCGGATTCAAGGAAATCATCTGCTCGGTGACGGGCGACAATGTCTACGGCACGCTGAAGTATGAGAGCGGCGTGCACCGCGTGCAACGGGTCCCCGCCACGGAGACGCAGGGACGGGTGCATACCTCCGCCGCCTCGGTGGCCGTGCTGCCCGAAGCCGAGCCGTTCGACGTGGAGATAAACGAGGGCGAAATCAAGTGGGACACCTTCCGCAGCGGCGGCGCAGGCGGACAGAACGTGAACAAGGTGGAAAGCGGCGTGCGCTTACGCTATAACTGGAAGAACCCCAACACGGGCGTCGTGGAGGAAATCCTCATCGAATGTACCGAAACGCGCGACCAGCCCAAGAACAAGGAACGTGCCCTGAGCCGCCTGCGCACCTTCATCTACGACAAGGAGCACCAGAAGTACATCGACGACATCGCCTCCAAGCGCAAGACGATGGTCTCCACCGGCGACCGCTCGGCCAAGATACGCACCTACAACTATCCGCAGGGGCGCATCACCGACCACCGCATCAACTACACCATCTACAACCTGGCCGCCTTCATGGACGGTGACATCCAGGACTGCATCGACCACCTCATCGTGGCTGAGAACGCGGAGCGGCTGAAGGAGAGCGAACTGTAATCCGACAGGCCGCTCAATACCCATTTAATTGACCATTAAATACCCGTTTAATTGACCGTTAAATAACCACTTAATCGTCCGTTAAATAACCGTTTAACCAACCGTTAAATAACCGAGACATGAAACTGTTACAGATTTCTTCGTTTTTCCACACACTGGGCGACACTTTCGGCCGCTGCATCCGCCGCTTCCCCGCCACTCTGGGTTTCGCCTTGGCGCTGACGGCTCTACAACTTTGGCTGACAGCTACCGGTTGGCACGGTGAAGAAAAGCTACTCGGCACACTGTTCTACTTCCTGTCCGTCGGCACGCTGCTCTCGCTCAGCCTGCACCTGTGGGCTGAGGAAGTGAAAAGGCGGAAACTGCGCCTGGGCGTGCAAATCGTAGCGCCCGTATTGCTCGCCCTGGACGCCGTTTTCCTCTACCATAACATCGAAGGGACACGGGCGATAGACATCGTCATTGCCCACGGTGCCGCCCTGCTGGCCATCGGCCTGTCACTATTCTTCCTCCCGTTCTTCCGCGAACGCAACGACATCCCGGCGTGGAACTTTGCACAGACGGCCATCGGCACGCTGGCCCTCACCCTCATTGTGGGAGCTGTAATGAGTGGGGGACTGAGCCTGCTGGTCTTCTCGCTGCATCAGCTCTTCGGAGTAGACGTCAGCCACAAGTGCTACCTTTATATATTAATCCTATGCTGCGAACTGCTGCCCTTGCTGATGTTCCTCGGCCTCCTGCCGGAAGACGAACGCAAGCACGACCGGCAGCCGCAACCCACCGCCTTCCTGCAAGGCATCATACACTACCTCTTCGTGCCGCTGGCCGCGCTCTACCTGCTGGTGCTCTACGCCTACGCCGGCACCATCCTCGCGCGGTGGGAATTGCCGGACGGATGGGTGTCGTGGCTCGTCGTGGCGCTCATGGCAGGCGTCATCGCCATCGAACTGGGCCTGTATCCCTCGCGCATCAAGCAGAAGCGCCCAACGGACGAACGCATCGCCCGCTGGCTGCCCCTCCTGGCCCTGCCGTTGCTGGTGCTGATGACCGTCGGCATCGGCCGCCGCTTCCAGGACTACGGCATCACGCTCAACCGCCTCTACCTCGCGACGCTCAACGGATGGTTCTACTTCGTCTGCATCGGCCTCATCGTGAGCCGGGCACGGCGGCTGAGTTGGATACCCATCTCGTTTTCGCTGGTCTTCCTGCTTACCTCGGTGCTGCCTGTCAATTACGCCAGCATCACGCGAAACATTCTACGCAGTGAGGTACGGGAAGTCCTGACACGAAGCGGACAATCCATCCCCCTTACAACGACCGCCTACGAAGCCTATCTGTTCTCCCTGCCGCAGAAGGAAGCCGCCAGCCTCAACGGCAAGTGTTACTATCTGCACGACTGGTTCGGCAGGGAGAGCGTGCAAGACCTGGTGGCCGAAGACACGCCGTTCTATTCCTATGCCCCGGAGGAGCCGGCCGATACGGTGGTGGTGGCGGAACCGAGTTTCCATTACAGCGCGAACGACTACACCTTGCCCGTACCCCGCGGCTACCGCTACTGCACCCGCCTCAGCAGCAGAGGCCTCGGCGACAGCGTGTCCTACTGCATCCCGCTGGAGGACAGACGCATCGCACCGGACACCCTGCGCATCCCCACCGACACCCTGCGCAACCGCGACCAGCAACCCGCCTTGCCCCCATCCGTGCTGCGCACACAGGGCGGCAACCTCTTTGTGCTGACCGACTTCCACAATTCTTACGAAATAAGTGAGACGAAGGACGGCACACCCGAAACGCAACCCTGCCTAAAGGTGGAAGGCTTACTCTTCCACAACCATATGAATAAACCATTCAAACAAGAATAACAATTATGAACAAACAACAACTCATCGACAACATCCGCCGCAAGCAGTCATTCCTCTGCGTCGGCCTGGACACGGACATCAAGAAAATCCCCGACCATCTGCTGGACAGCCACGAACCCATCTTTGCCTTCAACAAGGCCATCATCGACGCCACGGCCGACCTCTGCGTGGCCTACAAGCCCAACTTGGCCTTCTACGAATGCCTGGGTGTGAAAGGATGGCAGGCACTGGAGAAGACCGTGAACTACATCCGCCAGCAATACCCCGACCAGTTCATCATCGCCGACGCCAAGCGCGGCGACATCGGCAACACCTCTGCCATGTACGCCCGCTCGTTCTTCGAAGACCTGAAGGTGGATGCCGTCACCGTGGCTCCCTACATGGGTGAGGACAGCGTGACGCCCTTCCTCGGCTATGACAACACGTGGGTCATCCTCTTGGCCCTGACCAGCAACAAAGGCTCGCACGACTTCCAGCTGACGGAGGACGCACAGGGCGAACGCCTCTTCGAGAAGGTGTTGCGCAAGAGCCAGGAATGGGCCGGCGACGACCGCATGATGTACGTCGTAGGTGCCACCCAAGGCCGCGCCTTCGAGGACATCCGCAAGATTGTGCCCAACCACTTCCTCCTCGTCCCCGGCGTAGGTGCGCAGGGTGGCTCGCTGGAAGAGGTCTGCAAATACGGCATGACCCAGGATTGCGGCCTCATCGTCAACTCCAGCCGGGGCATCATCTATGCAAGTAAAGGACACGACTTCGCCGATGCCGCCCGGAAGGCTGCGCTAGAGGTACAGCAGCAGATGGCAGAACTATTGAAAAGATAGAGATAGTCATCGGCAGACGTCGACACATTTAATATCCCGTCAATAAGAGCCAGCAACCAAGGCCGACAGCCTTTCGGTTGCTGGTCTTGCTTCTGACGCAGTGTAACGATGCTTCGGGTTCGGAACGCAGTTCTTTCCTGTTCGGGATAGCGAAACGAGCCATACACAGAGGGAAATAAAAAAAGAAATCGGTTAACTACTCTTATCGTAATTAACCGATTTCTTTACGAGGTACCTGGCGGATTCGAACCGCCGTACGCGGTTTTGCAGACCGCTGACTAAGCCACTCATCCAAGGTACCAAAATGCTCCATCTTCTCGATTGCGGATGCAAAGGTAAGGCTTTTTTCCGAATAACCAACTATTCACAGCAACTTTTCTTCTTTTTTTTCTCACCAGAACAGCAGCAAGACGAGCTATGGTGTGCAGAATGTTTTGAAGAACAACAGTTTGGGCAGCTCCCGCAAGGACTTCCTCCGCTACGCGTCCGGCGAAGAAAACGCCAAACACTGTAAACAATCCGCACCACACAAAGCGTCAGTAACAGGGCGACGACCCACTCTTGCCAATTATTCATAAAAATAAGCCTCCTATCTGATAAATAGCAAAAGAAACAAGCCAAGCCAAAACAGTGGTGTAGCCCGCCGCAAACAAAGCCCATTTCCAACTGCCCGTCTCGCCTTTAATCGCTGCCAAAGTAGCAATGCAAGGGAAATAAATGAGCACAAACACCATGTAAGCAAAAGCCACCAGCGGCGTAATAGGGATACGCTCGCCCAGGCTGACGGAATCGGCCTCGGCATCATCGGCATAGAGCACGCCCAGCGTACTTACCACCAGTTCTTTAGCACCCACACCGGAGAGAATACCCACACCCAGCTTCCAGTCGAAGCCCAGCGGCTCGATGACCGGTTCGATGGCTCTGCCGATGCGACCTATGTAGGAATTTTCCTGCTGCTCGGTCGCCGTTTCATACTCCGCGTGGTGAGGATAGTAACCCAACGCCCAGATGATAATGGACGCAACCATGATGATTCCTCCCATCTTGCGTAAATACTGCGCACCTTTCTCCCACGTATGGCGGAAAATAGCCTTCGAAGTCGGCAAACGATAAGGCGGAAGTTCCATCACAAAAGGCGTATCATCACCCTTCACCAAGAAACGGCAAAAAAGACGCGCCATCAGAATGGCCAGCACAATGCCAATGGCATAAATGGATAATAACACCAGGCTGGCATGGTCAGGGAAAAAGGCCGCTGTCAGCAACAGATAAATGGGCAGACGTGCACTGCACGACATCAACGGATTAATAAGCATCGTCACCAGGCGGCTCTTGCGGTTTTCGATGGTACGGGAAGCCATGATGGCCGGCACATTACATCCAAAGCCCATGATAAGAGGAATGAACGACTTCCCGTGCAACCCCATCTTGTGCATAATCTTATCCATGATGAAAGCCGCACGCGCCATGTAGCCCGAATCTTCCATAAGCGAGATAAAGAAATAAAGAATCAGGATATTGGGCAGAAAAACGATAACACCTCCCACTCCACCAATGATGCCATCAATCAACATGTCCTTCAGCGGTCCCTCGGACAAGTTGGTGCTAATCCATTCGCCCAACCATGCCACGCCGGCCTCTATCCAGTCCATAGGATATTGCCCCACGGAAAAGGTCACCTCAAACATCAGATACATGAACAAAAAGAAAATAGGATAGCCCCAGATGCGGTGCGTCACAATGGCATCAATGAAATGGGTAGTCTTCGATTTCTCTTTATGGTTATCCACAAAAGTCTCGCGCAAAGCCCCGGCAATGAAACCATACTTGGCATCGGTGATGGCCTGCTCGCTCTCTTCGTTCAACACGCGGCGCAAGCGTTCTTTCTCACGATCACGCACAGCCAGAATATCCACCCCGTTGGGCAAGTCCCGCACCATCTGTTCCAAATCTTTATCATTCTCCAGCAACTTAATGGCCAGAAAACGAGTGGAATACTTATAACGTATATTTTCGTTCTCACTAATGACACGCTTCACCTCGTCAATGCTACGTTCCAGTTCAGGGCCATGATTGATATGTATATGCCGGTAAACACGATGCGGATGCTTATCTTCTTCATCTGTTCCGAAAGCATGGTCGGGTACGTAAGCCTTGTGCCAGTCCTGCATGTCCTTTTGTATTTCCGGGCTGATTTGCCCGTCTTTGTTCAAAAAGTCCGCCCCCTCATAGATATTGATGATGACATGAAACAAACGTTCGATGCCCTTACCCGTACGGCAGACAGTAGGCACCATCGGGACACCAATCAACCGCCCCAGAGTCAGATAGTCCAACTTGTTCCCACTTGCCTCCAACTCATCATACATGTTCAGGGCGATGACCATCCGCACATTCATATCAATCAGTTGAGTAGTCAGATAAAGATTGCGCTCCAAGTTGGAAGAATCCACGACGTTGATGATGATGTCCGGTGTCTCGTCAATAATATGCTTACGCACATAAAGTTCTTCGGGAGAATAAGCCGAAAGAGAATACGTGCCCGGCAAGTCGACGATACGAAAGTGATAGCCCTGAAAGTCGAAGTACCCTTCCTTGGCATCGACTGTAACACCGCTGTAATTGCCTACCCGCTCATGCGAGCCCGAAGCAATGTTGAACAAAGATGTCTTCCCACAATTAGGATTACCGACCAATGCGACATTGATGGTACGCCGTTTGCCCAATGCCAGTCGTTTCAGCTCTTCCTCACTCACAGGCAGGTCTTCTTCCAATCCGCCGTGGAAATCGGGCTGCAAGACCGTCCGCTTAGCTTCCTGCTCACTGATAACCTCTATCATCGAAGCTTCTTGCCGGCGCAAGGAAATCTCATAACCCATTACCTGGTACTTAATAGGATCTTTCAAAGGAGCATTAAGCAACACCTCTACTGTTTTCCCCTTGATGAATCCCATTTCAACGATACGCTTGCGAAAGCCTCCGTGACCCAACACTTTTACAATCACCGCTTTCTCGCCCGTCTTTAGTTCTGATAAACGCATAAAATCTTCTGTTCCATTAATGCCCGCAAAGATAAGCGATTCGTCCGTACACAACAAATAATTTAGAATGTTTTTAAATAACCAACTAATAAAGCCCATGCCCGGAACAAGCAGCTTTCATATCCAAACACATAGCTAAGGCCTACTCCACTCTACATATTATCTTTACCCTGGAACAACTCAGCACAACCAATCAAACTTTAATACTTATCCATCATGACAACAATCAAAATCAAATTCCGCCCCTCCACGATATGTGGAAAAGAAGGAAGCCTCTACTATCAAGTAATCCACAACCGTATTGTGCGACAAATCAACACAGGCTATAAACTGTTTCCCTCAGAATGGGCAACAGAAAAAGGACGAATGGCCAAAATAAAACGCAAAGACAAACGCCGTGATTATCTTCTTGCGTTGCAAAAGCACCTCCGGAAAGAAACACAAAAACTACAACGCATAATAACATACCTTGAACAAAGTGGCAATGAGTATCACACAGCAGACATCGTTACCCTCTACAAATCGGCACAAAACAACGACGGTTTTCTGAGTTTCGCACACCGACTGACAGATTCACTGAAAAAAGCCGGATGCCTGCGAAGAGCCGAAATCTACGAAACCACCCTAAACAGCTTCACACGTTTCTATAATCAACTGGAAGACATTCCTCTGGAAGACATCGACTCGGAACTAATGTTGGAATATGAAAACTACTTAAAAATCAAAGGACTGACCCCAAACAGCACTTCTTTCTACATGCGAAACCTGAGAGCCATCTACAATCAAGCAGTCGAAAGAAATCTTACCCCCCAGAAATTCCCCTTCAGACACGTTTATACAGGCATCGAAAAAACCATCAAACGTGCAGTTCCATTAAAAACCATTCGACAAATCAAAGAACTGGACCTCTCTCCCTATCCACTTTTAGACTATGCACGAGACCTGTTTTTGTTCAGCTTCTACACCCGTGGCATGTCTTTCGTCGACATGGCATTTCTAAGAAAAAAAGACTTGCAAAACGGCATCCTGGCTTACAGACGGCGCAAAACGGGGCAACAACTTTTCATCAAGTGGGAAAAACCCATGCAGGCAATCATTGACAAGTATGACACACAAAAAAGCCCCTACCTACTGCCCATCATCAAAATTGTCGGCAGTAACGAATGGAGACAATATAAAACTGCCGCCCACTTGGTTAACAAAAAATTGAAGCACCTCGGCACCCGATTAGGTATCAACATAGGACTGACCATGTACGTAGCCCGCCATGCTTGGGCCAGTATCGCTAAAAGTAAAAATATATCCATATCCATCATTAGCGAAGCCATGGGACACGACTCGGAAAACACCACACGCATCTATCTGGCCTCACTCGATACATCAATGGTAGACAAAGCCAACAACTTAATCATAGCAGCCTTATGAATTGCTTTCTTTTTATACTACCTTTGCATGCAGGTAAGAAACAATAGACAATGAAAAAGAAAGTAGCCACATACATCGCTCAACAACAGTTGATAGAGCCTGGCAGCAAAGTACTCGTCGCCTTAAGCGGAGGAGCAGACTCCGTAGCCCTACTCCGGATACTGATATCATTAGGATATGTTTGCGAGGCAGCACATTGCAACTTTTGTCTTCGCGGAACAGAGTCCGAACGCGACGAAACCTTTGTTCGCCAGCTCTGCCAAGAACAAAATGTACCACTCCATGTCATTCACTTCGACACTACCGGAGAAGCCTCACGGAAACACATTTCCATAGAGATGGCGGCCCGCGAGCTGCGCTACACCTGGTTCGAACAGGTGCGGCAGGCCTGCGGCGCCACAGCCATCGCCGTGGCTCACCACCGTGATGACAGTGCCGAAACCTTCCTGCTCAACCTATTGCGAGGTACAGGTATCAACGGATTACAAGGTATTCGACCACGCAACGGATACATCGTCCGTCCGCTGCTTTGTCTGAACCGACAAGAAATTATCAGTTATCTAACAACCCTAAAACAAAACTATGTGACAGATAGCAGCAACTTAGAAGATTTATACATGCGCAATAAAATACGCCTACACCTGTTGCCAATGATGCAACAAATAACCCCGGCCGCCAAAGAAAATCTGCTAAAAACGGCCGCGCACCTGGCTGACGCAGCCTTGTTATACCAGCAGGCGGTGAACGAAGGACGAAAGAGAATCTTACTTGATGGAGGAAGAGCCATTGACATCAAAGCTCTATTACACGAACCCGCACCGAATACCCTACTATTTGAAGTATTACATCCACTTGGATTCAATGAAAGCCAAATAGAAAATATCTGCCAGGCTTTACATGGTCAACCCGGCAAAAAATTCAATGCCGGAAAATGGATCGTTGTAAAAGACCGAGACAAGCTATTAATAGAAGAGCAACAAAAAAACGTTCCTCCCGTATTGGATATTCAGACATACAATTATACTCCCGGTTTCAACATTCCACATGACAAACATTCAGCAGCCTTCGATGCCGACAAATTATTGTACCCTCTCTCCTTACGGCTTTGGCAACAAGGAGACACTTTCGTGCCATTCGGCATGAAAGGCCGAAAAAAAGTAAGTGATTATCTCACCGATCGTAAATTATCACTGGCACAAAAAGAGCGGCAATGGGTATTGTGTTGTGGCGAAGACATCATTTGGCTGGTAGGTGAGCGGAGCGACAACCGTTTTCGCGTAAGCAATGCCACCCAACGTATTACAATTGTCACACTACATAAGCCCAATGAAAATAACCCTGTTTAATCACAACAACCAATAAAATCAAAGAATGACACGATTATGCTTTTGTCTCTTAAAGTATTTGGAAAGAAGTACTGCAAAAGGAGTTTCAAAACTACGTGCTTTCTGTGGACAACCTTTGACACAGGCACAACAACGAATACAACGATCTGGAATTGTATGGCACTCATCGCCTTTCATTATAGCTCCATTGGGGCAAGTCATCACACAACGGCCACAATGATTGCACAAACTTTCATCCACACAAGGTGTTGCAGGCATAGGGTTTCCATTTTTTCTCAAGCGAGCAACTTCATAAATGAAACGTAGCAACGGCAATAAAGGCTGAGATGGACGCCGAATACGAGAGACATCAACCACCAAAGAAGACACTGCAATTGCCACATTTTCTACTTTCTGACGAATTCTCCGCCCAAAATCTGTAGCTTCCTCCAAATCATTTTTGTTGGGACGCCCAGAAGCAATCGGGTACGAAACAGTACTATACGAATGTTCTCCTACAAAAGTCCCGGCAGCAATCACTCCAAATCCCTTTCCACTTAAAAAAACATCTAATTCCGCTAACGATTTTTCATACGCACGATTGCCATAAACAACCACCGCAACCGCTGGTGCGCCTGTTGCATGCAAACTAGCCATCCTCAATACAGCCAGTTGAGGCAAATGACCTGCATAAACAGGCAAAACCACTACTGTCAAAGTATCTGTAGCAATCTCAGAAAAATCAACAGAAGTATATGTTAAATCACTAACTTTGACCTCTTCCAAACCGATACCACGCACTATGGCTTCACCCACATATCGCGACGTATGAGTTGGCGAGAAATATATTAAATGTACATTTGTTACACTCATAATCATAAATAATATTCTTTTTAAAGTGACTCATAGAAAAGCGATTCAAAGTTACGATATTTATTTGACAGCAGCATCGTTATTTAACCATATTCCTTCTGAAATCATTTTTCTTTCTCCTACAAATTCTTATGAAAGCTCCGTTTGAGCTCTCCGAGAAAACAAGAAAGCCTTAAAAGCTGCCCAATGAATGAAAATGAAGTTCCAAATTAAAATAAAAACTGATTTATTTAGAGGAATCAAAAAAAAATTCTACCTTTGCAGCGTTGAAACCGTAGGTATCTTATCTATATAACAACGATTACCTGCTGATTTGTGACTCAACAAACCAAATTATCCCAACACTATAATAACTGGTTATTCACAAGGCTATGCCTATCAGGCATATTCCTATGCCCATACGGTTCTGCCTTTCCAAAAACGGAATTATTAAACTATTCACACATATATTTAAGTATGTATAACATTATTCAATTGAACGACAAAAGCTTGCCGGAACTGCAAGCCATTGCCCAGGAACTTGGCATTAAGAAAGTCGATGCCCTGAAGAAAGAAGAGCTTGTTTACAAGATATTGGACGAACAGGCTATCGCCGGAGCAACTAAAAAAGTAGCAGCCGACAAACAAAAAGAAGAACGAAAAACAGAAAAACAAAAGAAACCACGTACAAAGAAAAATAATGCAAGCAATGCAACGGCCAAAACTGTAGACAATGAAACAGTGCAAGCCGAAAAAAACAAAGAAAATAAAAACGAAGAAAAAACGCCGGCTGATGACGAAAACAAAAATCAGAAACAAACGACAGCTCAAGCTGAAACAGCCAAACGAAAACCCGGACGTCCTCGCAAAACAAAAGCCGAAGAAGATAAAGAGAATATGGCTATAACGGCAAAAGAAGAAGAAGCTGAAGCCACCAGCCAACCAGAAGAACAACCAGTCAACGACCAACCTCAGGAAACAGCCAGCGAAAAAGAAAACAACACTCAAGAAAACGCTCCTCAGCAGCCAAGCAAAACAGACGAGTTCGTTCCCATAGAAGACTTACCTACAGAAAAAGCTGAACTTCCTACTGAACTGATTGGCAAATTTGAAGCTACCAAAAATACTCTTCCCGCACTTCCGGTCAAGAATCAGCAACAACGTCCTCGCATAGCCCGGCAACGTGACAATAATAATAATAATAATAACAATCGCAACAACAATCAAAGCGAAAATACTGCTGAGACAACCCCGGAACGCAAACCCGCAGAACGCGAAAAGGCTTACGACTTCGATGACATCTTGGCCGGCACCGGTGTGTTGGAAATCATGCAGGATGGCTATGGATTCCTCCGCTCTTCCGACTATAACTACCTCTCTTCGCCAGACGACATCTATGTGTCGCAATCGCAAATCAAACTCTTCGGTCTGAAGACGGGCGATGTGGTAGACGGCATCATCCGCCCACCCAAGGAAGGCGAAAAATATTTCCCGCTGGTGAAAGTGTCGAAAATCAACGGACGCGACCCGGCCTTCATACGCGACCGCGTACCCTTCGAACATCTTACTCCTCTCTTCCCCGACGAAAAGTTCAAGCTTTGCCAAGGAGATTATCGGGACACGCTCTCGGCCCGCGTAGTCGACCTCTTCGCCCCCATCGGCAAGGGACAGCGTGCCCTCATCGTGGCACAGCCCAAGACAGGTAAGACCATCTTGATGAAAGACATCGCCAACGCTATTGCCGCCAACCACCCGGAAGTGTACATGATTATGCTGCTCATCGACGAGCGCCCGGAAGAAGTGACCGACATGGCCCGCACGGTCAATGCCGAGGTCATCGCTTCGACCTTCGACGAACCGGCTGAACGCCATGTGAAGATTGCGGGTATCGTTCTGGAGAAAGCCAAGCGTCTGGTGGAATGTGGCCACGACGTCGTTATCTTCCTCGACTCCATCACCCGACTGGCACGTGCCTACAACACCGTATCGCCCGCATCGGGCAAAGTGTTGTCCGGCGGCGTGGACGCCAACGCCCTGCACAAGCCCAAACGCTTCTTCGGCGCAGCCCGTAACATCGAAGGCGGAGGCTCGCTCACCATCCTGGCCACGGCGCTGATTGACACCGGCTCGAAGATGGACGAGGTTATTTTCGAAGAGTTCAAGGGTACGGGCAACATGGAATTGCAACTCGACCGCAACCTCTCGAACAAGCGCATCTTCCCCGCCGTCAACATCACCGCCTCCAGTACCCGCCGCGATGACCTGCTCCAAGACAAGCAGACACTGGACCGCATGTGGATTCTGCGCAAGTATCTGGCCGACATGACACCCGTAGAGGCCATGGACTTCGTGAAGGACAAACTGGAAAAGACCAAGGACAACGACGAGTTCCTGATGAGCATGAACGGCTAAAGAAGAGATTCTTCATTCTTAATTCTTCATTCTTC
>DXCK01000111.1 GCA_019116045.1 Candidatus Bacteroides merdipullorum
TCTGCCATAACCATTGTACTCATTGCAAACATCGCTACTACTGCTAAAACTAATTTCTTCATAATGCTTGGGTTTTAAAAGTGAATAATTGAATCGTTGTTTCCTTTTCGTACTGCAAAGGTAGAGGGCGATGTTGGAAAGAAACTGGAAGAATCTGTCTTTTTCGAAAAAATGCTGTTCATTCTGCGTGTTCGTGCCCAGAATGTCTGGTTGCCTATGTTTAGACAGTCCAAACTCCTGTGTTTGCTCGTCCTAAACACCTATGTTTGTTCATCCCAAACGCCGAACGTGCAAATATCCTGCAAGATATAGAAATGATAAGTCAACTGAGACAGGCCGCCTGCGCTTACCTTTGCAAGAGATGGAATATTGTAGGAGAATAAATCATGGACAGAAGAACTTTTTTACAAACATCCGGGTGGCTGCTGGCGGCTGCCCTCTCGCCCGCGAGCCTGACAGGAGGCAACGGACAGCCCTTGGAGGCAGGGAAGTCATCGATGCCGCCCGCTCGCGAAACATTGCCATCGAAATCAACGATACCATGCACGTACCGCATGAAGCCTTCATTCGGATGGCGCGCAGCGCTGGCCTGAAATTTACTTTCGGTTCCGATGCCCGCAATCACACCGTCGGGAGGATGGACTACTGCCAGCGTATGGCACGGCAATGCCGGTTGACGGAGAAAGACTTCTTCATCCCCGGGCGTCCGCTCGGATAGAACGCGGCAGTAGTTGTCCGCTTTGTCCTCGTGGCCTGTGTGTCAGGACTGCACAAACCCGGCAAACCGCTCCAGCCCCTCCAGCATCCGGCTGCGTGGGCAGGCAATGTTCCACCGCAGGTAGCCTTCACCCTCGGCGCCATACATGGTGCCGGCATTGAGCCAGAGATGTGCTTGTTCCACGAGGTCGTGCTCCAGCCTCTCCGACGGCGTACGCAGGGTCGAGCAGTCCATCCATTCCAGGTAGGTGCCTTCCAGCCTGACGAGGGGGAATTGCGGCAGGCGTTCGGCACAGAAGGTGCGGAAGGTGCGGTCGTTCTCTTCCAGGTAGGCGATGAGTTGGAGGAGCCATGCTTCGCCTTCGTCAGAGTAGGCGGCCTCGGTGGCGATGACGCCGAAGGGGTTGACGTCGCACACCTCGTTGATATTGATGGCGCGGTCGATGCGCGCGCGGATGTCGGCATCGGACGAGACGATGGTGGCAATCTGCAAGCCCGCTATGTTGAACGCCTTGCTGGGCGAGACGCAGGTGATGGAGTTCTCCAGGCACGCGTCGGACACGGAGGCAAAGGGCGTATAGATGTATCCGGAGAAGACCAGTTCGCAGTGTATCTCGTCCGCCACTACCCTGACGCCGTGGCGCAAACAGATGTCATTCAGGCGAGCCAGCTCATTGCGCGTCCAGACACGTCCGGCGGGGTTATGCGGGTTGCAGAGCAAGAGCAGTTTGGCACGCGGGTCGGCAGCCTTGCACTCCAGGTCATCGAAGTCCATGCGGTACGTATCGCCCTCGCGCCGCAGGGGATTGGCCAGCAGTTCACACCCATTGTTGCGGATGGAGGAGAAGAAGCAGTTGTAGACCGGCGTCTGGGCAATCACCTTGTCGCCCGGCACGGTCAGCGCTTTGATGATGGCCGAGAGAGCAGGCACTACACCTGAGGTGTACATCATCCAGTCGGTCTGTATGCTCCATCCGTGTCTGCGGGCAAACCAGGAGGCTACGGCTTCGTAATACGTCTGTGGCACGCGGGTGTAGCCAAAAATGCCGTGCTCCACCCGTCGGCGCAGGGCCTCGGTGATGGCAGGGGCAGTGCGGAAGTCCATGTCGGCCACCCACATGGGCAGCACGTCGGCATCGGCAGCCGAATCCCACTTGTAGGAGTTCGTGCCACGCCGTGCGATAAGTTCGTCGAAGTTGTAGTTCATAGTGTTCAGTATTTAGTAGTTCGTTAGTAAATAAGTAATCAGAATGAAATGATGATTTATTGGTATCGACCACAGATGACACAGATAATGCAGATTTGCACAGATTCTTTTAAGTAATCATTCCTATTTAGTTTATACTATTGATGTGTCTGTCATTCTGAGCGTTGTTTTCCCCCATCTGTCGGTGGAGAACAACATTCGGGGCAATGGTTACATCTGTGGTCATCTGTTATATCTGTGTTATCCGTGGTTTAAATCCCCATTTATGGCACGAACTGAATTTCAGCGTCTACTGATGGCTGATTTTCATCCATTTTCCCCTTTCTAATCTTATCAGGAAGATAAGTCCCCGGAAACAAAGCTCGATGCACATGGCCAGCCATACGCCGTTCAGTCCCATCGAAGGTGCCAGGGCGGCAGCCAGTGTCAGGCGTACAGCCCAGATACTGAAGAAATTCATCAGACAAGGCACCAGTGTGTTGCCTGCGCCCACAAACACGCCGTAGGCCACGATGGCGGCGGCAAACATCGGCTCGGCAAAAGCTTCGATGCGCAAGGCTTCAATGCCCAGGCGTTGCACCTCGGGGTCGGGTGTCATGCTGCCCATGATGAGCGGCGCCCCCACGTAGAGTATGACGCCCATCACGCCCATCACAGCCATGCCCATGCCCACGGTGATGCGTGCAAAGCGGCGGGTCAGGTCTTTTCGCCCGGCACCGAGGCTTTGACCCACCAGGGTAGTGGCGGCATCGGCAATGCCATAGCCGGGCATGTAGCACAAACTCTCGGCTGTGATGCCGAACGAATTGGCGGCAATAGCGAAGACACCCAGCGGTGCCACGATGACGGTGGTCATGATTTGTGCGCCGCAGATGACGATGTGTTCCACACCCATCGGCAGCCCGATGTGCAGGGCCTTGCGCACAGTGGCCCACGTCGGGCGGAAACTGCCATGCTCGCCTCTCAGCTTCAGGTCGTTGGAGCGGGCTATCAGATACCACATCATCAATCCGGCCACCACGGCTTCGGCTGCCGCTGTGCCCAAAGCTGCGCCTGTCACGCCCAGTCCGGCACCCGGCATGTGCAGGTTGAGGCCAAACCACTCCACCTCGCGTGTGGGAAAGATAAGGAAGAAGTTGAACACCACATCCAGCAGACACATCAGCACGTTGAGCAGTCCCGGTACCCGCATATTGCCGCTGCACCGCAGCATGCTGCCTGCCAGGAAGTTGAGTTGGAGCAGCGGGAGAGAGAGAGCAAAAATCAGGAAATAAGCAGATGCCCCTCCGTTGATTTCATCTGTTCCTCCCAGCCATACGGGCAAGCCTCCGCTGATTAAGGCGCCGATGCCAGCCAATGCCAGACTGAAGATGGATACAGAAAGAATGGCTTGCCGTAAGACAGCCCGTGCTTCGGCCAGGCGTGACGCCCCCACATGGTGTGCCACTTGTACGGAGAAACCCGTGGCAGCCGCGCTGCAAGTCCCCCAGAAAAGCCAGGTAGTGGTAGATACCAGTCCGATGCTGGCGGCGGCACCGGCACCCAAGCGTCCCACCATGGCTGCGTCGATGTATTGCATGGCAATGGCCGATATTTGCGCCACGATGCTGGGGATGCTGAGTTCTACGGTCAGTCGCAATTGCTGCCGCAGCGTCATGGCTTGACCATTGCGGATGAGCAATAAAAGGCTGTCTGTCTTGTCTTTCTTCATAACATCGGCAAAGGTACGTCTTTTCCACGGTTTATTGAATACCCGAATTACGGAAGCTCACTTTTCATCGCTTGGAAGATTTCTTCCCACGCATCGCACAAAGCCTGCATGGAGGGAAACAACAAATCGGCACCGGCATCCAGCAGCACTTGTCCGTCCAGCGGACCGGTGTTGACAGCGATGGTGAAGATGCCAGCCGCGTGTCCGGCTTGTACGCCGATGGGGGCGTTTTCCACTACGATGGCTTCGTGGGCTTGCACGCCGGCTTTTTGGAGTCCCATCAGATAGGGTTCGGGATTGGGCTTTCCGTGCTTCACGTCGAAGGCGGTCACCATGTGTTCCGGGGTAAAGATGCCGGGATAGTGGTGGTTGAGGCGGTCCAGCAGCGAGCGTTGGCCCGAACCTGTCACCAGTACGGGGATGAGGCCGGCATCTGTCACTTTTTGCAGCAATGCAGGGGCGCCGGGCATGGATATGGGTTCGGGATAGCTGCTGAAGGCTTCGCTTTTCTCGGCATAAATCTGCTCGATGAGTTCGGGCGGCGCATCGTGTCCATACTGTCGGTTGTAGGCGATGTTGATGGTCGATGCCCCTGTACGTCCTTCGTGCAGGAACGCTTCTTGTCGGCTGAAGCGCAGGCCGTGCCGGTTCATGACGGTGGCCCAGGCTTCGGCGTGGTAAGGCATGGAGTCGAACAAGACGCCATCCATGTCGAAGAGGACGGCTTTGAGGCTGATAGCGGGGTAAGGACCACGGGAAAGATATTGTTGAATGGCTGTTTTGAGCATATACGTTATTCTGTTTAGGCTGCAAATTTATAAAAAAAGCGTCAAAAGCGTGTGGAAAAATCCGGCTGCGTGGGTTGGGACAAAAAGAGAGGCTGTAATGAAAAGATACAGCCTCTCTTTGTATTGTAAAAAGCCCGGGATTTCCGGTTAGAGTCTTGCTTGGATAGCTTTCGATGCTTCCTCATAGCCCGGTTTGTTGAGCAGGGCAAACATGTTCTTCTTGTAGGCCTCTACGCCCGGCTGGTTGAACGGGTTTACGCCCAGGAGGTAGCCGCTGATGCCGCAAGCTTTCTCGAAGAAATAAAGCAGTCCGCCGATGCTTGTTTCGTCCAAGGCGGGGATAGTGAGGCGCAGGTTGGGGACGCCACCGTCCACGTGAGCCAGTTGAGTGCCCAGTTCGGCCATCTTGTTGACTTCGTCCACGCGTTTGCCAGCCAAGTAGTTCAAGCCGTCCAGGTTTTCTTCATCGCTGGGCACTTGCAGCTTGTGGTTAGTATGTTCTACGGAAATGACTGTTTCGTAAATGGTGCGTTCGCCTTCCTGAATCCATTGGCCCATCGAGTGCAGGTCGGTAGAGAAGTCTACGGCTGCGGGGAAGATGCCTTTGTTGTCTTTACCTTCCGATTCGCCGTAGAGCTGTTTCCACCATTCGCTCACATAATGCAGTTTCGGGTTGAAGTTGACGAGGATTTCAATCTTCTTGCCGTTTTTATAGAGTTCATTGCGAGTGGCTGCATAGATGGCGGCCGGATTTTCTGTGAAAGGAACATCTTTTCCGCAAGCTTTTTCCATGGCAACGGCGCCTGCTACTAATTTCTCTATGTCAAAACCTGCCACGGCGATAGGCAACAAGCCCACGGGGGTCAGTACAGAGAAGCGGCCACCTACGTTGTCGGGGATGATGAATGATTTATATCCTTCTTTGTCGGCAGTCACGCGAGCAGCACCTTTCTTGGCATCGGTGATAGCTACGATAACTTTCTTGGCCATTTCTTTTCCACGCTGGTCTTCGCATTGTTTGCGCAACAAGCGGAAAGCTAATGCCGTTTCGGTGGTAGTCCCTGATTTGGAGATGTTGATGACGCCGAACTTTTTACCTTTCAGGTATTCTGTCAATTCATAAAGGTAGTCTTCGCCGATGTTGTGTCCAGCGTAGAGGATGACGGGAGCATCTTTCTTCTCCTGCAACCAGGTGAAGCTGTTGGACAGAGCTTCGATGACGGCACGTGCGCCCAAGTAGCTGCCACCTATGCCGGCCACGACAACAACGTCGCAGTTTTCACGCAGTACTTGTGCGGTAGCTTTCAAGTCATTCAGATGTTCCTGTGTGATGGAAGAGGGCAAGTGCAGCCATCCCAGAAAATCATTACCCAGGCCGGTACCGTTTTCCAGCATGTCTTGTGCTTCTTTTACCTGCTTTTCGTAAGCATACACATTTTCCTTGGAAATGAATCCGAAGGTCTTTTCAATGTTTAAAGTAATCATAGCTCAATGTTTGTTATATATATAATGTATATATGGTTAATCCGCTACCGGAACGAGTCCGTCAGCAACTTAATCTCTATGGTGGGGGAAATACGCTCGTAGAGGATGTTATAGACAGCATCGAGTATCGGCATATTCACGTGATAGTGTCGGTTTATCTCCTTGATGCACTTGGTGCCGTAGTAGCCCTCGGCTATCATTTCCATTTCTATTTGCGCACTTTTTACCGAATAACCTTTGCCTATCATGGTGCCGAAGGCGCGGTTGCGGCTGAAGTTGGAGTAACCCGTCACCAGCAGGTCGCCCAAGTATGCTGAATCGTAGACATTGCGGTTCAACGGGTGGACAGTGGTCAGGAAACGGTTCATTTCTTGCACAGCGTTCGACATGAGTACGGCCTGGAAGTTGTCGCCATATTTCAGGCCGTTGCAGATGCCGGCGGCAATGGCGTAGACGTTTTTCAGTACAGAGCCATATTCGATGCCCGCCACGTCGTTGCTCACCGAGGTCTTGATGTACGAACTGGCAAAACGTTCGGCTATAAGCGAAGCTTTGGTGGTGTCCGGACAGGCAATGGTGAGGTAGGAGAGGCGTTCCAAGGCTACCTCTTCTGCGTGGCAGGGACCGGCTATGACGGCAATGTTTTCGGGTGGTACGTTATACTCTTTGGTGAAGTATTCCGATACTATCAGGTTGTCATCCGGCACAATACCTTTAATGGCTGTGATGATGAACTTGTCCTTAATCTTCGTCTTTAGCTTCTTCAAGTGTGACTTGAGGTAGGGCGACGGTGTGACGAATATAAGGGTATCCGATTCTTTCACCACATCGTTGATGTTTGAGCTGAAGTTGATGCGTTTGATGTCGAACTTGACGCTCGTCAGATAGGCAGGGTTGTGCCCGAGGCGTTTGAAGTCGGCGATGCGGTCGTCGCGCCGCATGTACCAGTTAATCGCTTCGGTCTTTGTGAGGACAATTTTGGCAATGGCCGTTGCCCAACTGCCCCCGCCCATGACGGCTATCTTTCCCGGCAGTTTCATTGCTCTATCTTTTCAATCCAGGCCTGTACGTCGGCCACGCTTGGGTTGGTCAGTTCCAGTTTGTATTTCTTGTTGAGTCCACAGATGTCCATGTGGAGCTTCTGCGGGTTCACATCCTTCATGTCACTTACTAAGTTGTAGCCAGCCTTTTGGATGACGGGTACCCAGTCGGCAGGGATGCCCAACGCGGTGTACTTGGCGGGGGCGTCCTTTGGAGCTACTTTTTCCGGGCGCATCTGCGGGAAGAAGAGCACTTCCTGGATGAAGGGCTTGCCCGTCATCAGCATAGTCAGGCGGTCGATGCCGATGCCGATGCCCGACGTGGGCGGCATGCCGTATTGCAACGCCTTGAGGAAGTCTTGGTCGATGAACATGGCCTCATCGTCTCCCTTCTCGCTCAGGCGGAGTTGCTCTTTGAAGCGTTCTTCCTGGTCGAGGGGGTCGTTCAGTTCGCTGTATGCGTTGGCCAGTTCCTTGCCGTTCACCATCAGTTCGAAGCGTTCGGTCAGGCCGGGTTTCGAGCGGTGCATCTTGGTCAGCGGCGACATTTCCACGGGATAGTCGGTGATGAAGGTGGGCTGGATGAACGTGCCTTCGCAGAACTCGCCGAAGATTTCGTCTATCAGCTTGCCTTTGCCCATGGTGTCGTCTATTTCCATCTTCAGTTCCTTGCAGATGGTGCGTATCTCGTCTTCCGTCTTGCCTTCCAGGTCATAGCCGGTCTTCTCCTTGATAGCCTCGAGGATGGGTAGACGGCGGTAAGGAGCTTTGAAGCTGATGGTCTTACCGTCGATAACGGTTTCCGGGCAGCCGTTTACGGCGATGCAGATGCGCTCCAGCAGCTTTTCGGTGAAGCTCATCATCCAGTTGTAGTCCTTGTATTGCACGTACAGCTCCATGCAGGTGAACTCGGGATTGTGGTTCTTGTCCATGCCTTCGTTGCGGAAGTTCTTGCCAATCTCGTAGACGCCCTCGAAGCCGCCCACGATGAGACGCTTCAGGTACAGCTCGGTGGCAATGCGCAGGTAGAGGTCGATGTCCAGCGAGTTGTGGTGCGTGATGAACGGACGTGCGCTGGCGCCGCCGGGGATGGATTGCAGGATGGGCGTTTCCACTTCGGTATAGCCGGCTTCGTCCAGTGCGGCACGCATGGTGCTGATGATTTTGGCGCGTTTCAGGAATGTGTCCTTCACGCCGTCGTTCACGATGAGGTCTACGTAGCGTTGGCGGTAACGCAGCTCGGGGTCTTCGAAGGAGTCGTAGGCCACGCCGTCCTTGTATTTCACGATGGGCAGCGGTCGCAGGCTCTTGGAGAGTACGGTGAGTTTTTTGGCGTGCACGCTGATTTCGCCCGTCTGTGTACGGAAAACGAAACCTTCGATGCCTATGAAGTCGCCCAAGTCGAGCAGGCGTTTGAACACTGTGTTATACATGTCCTTGTTCTCGTCCGGGCAGATGTCGTCGCGCGTGATGTACACCTGTATGCGTCCTTTCGAATCTTGCAGTTCGACGAACGAGGCTTTGCCCATGACGCGGCGGCTCATCATGCGTCCGGCAATGGATACCTGGCGCGGCTCGTCGTCGTCTTTGAAGTCTGCTTTTATATCAGTGGAGAAAGCATTGGTTACATACTCGGCGGCGGGATAGGGGTCGATGCCCAAGGCGCGCAGCTCGTTGAGGCTGTTGCGTCGGATGATTTCCTGTTCGCTCAGTTCTAATACGTTCAAGTTCATATCGCAATATTTCATCAATTTGGGTACAAAAGTACAAAGTTTTTTTGTTTCCTCGTGCTTTTCTGACTAATAAAGTAGGGGGAGGGCTTCAAAACTTCGGTGTCGGGTCTGACTTTTTGTCGGAAGATACGGGCGGGGAAAGCTCTGTTTGTGGTGGGAGAGATGGATTTCTCTCTTGTTCGACGTTTGCTTCTTTTGTGTTCGATGTAGCCTTGCTTCTTGTTCGGTGTAGCCTTCTTTCTGGGGCTTGAGGGGGATGCGGGCGTTGTTTTTTGTCTTTTGAGTTTGTAAAGGTTCGGTTATTGTTCTGTTCGACAGGTGTCTGTCTGTTTGGGGCTTGCCGATTCTCCGCATGCTTGTTTGTCGGGGCGAAACAAACGATTCTTTTTCCGTCGGGAAATACATTTTGTCACGTGGCAGATAATTATTACTTTTGCATCCGTCTTTATTCACCATTTTGGTCATTCAATGGAAAAGAAAACTACAAGCAAGGAGAAGGAGCCGAGGCTCTCGTTCGCAGGCCGGTTGAAAGCTGTGTGCAAGAACGAAACAGCCCGTTTCGTCATCGGGTTGCTGCTCATCATATTTTCTGTCTATTTGTTGCTGGCTTTCATGTCGTTCTTCTTTACGGGAGCGGCCGACCAGAGCATCCTTGAAAACGCTACGGCCGAAGAACTGGCTTCGGTGAACAACGGCGTGCGCAATTATGCCGGTTCGCGCGGGGCGCAGTTGGCCAGCTATTTCATCAACGACTGTTTCGGCGTCGCTTCGTTTTTCATCTTGGTCTTCCTGGTTATGGCCGGGTTGAAGCTGATGAAGATTAGGCGTGTGCGCCTGTGGCGGTGGTTCATCGGTTGCACGGTCTTGCTGGTGTGGTTCTCCGTCTTTTTCGGTTTCGCCTTCCGTCATCAGTATCAAGATTCCTTTGTCTACCTGGGTGGCCTGCATGGCTACAACGTGGGCAACTGGCTTGCCTCGCAGGTGGGCGTGCCTGGCGTGTGGCTCATCCTGCTTGCCACGGCCGTCTGCTTCCTGGCCTATCTCAGTGCGCGCACCGTCGCCTGGTTGCGCCGTCTCTTTACGCTGAGTTTCCTGAAACGGAAGCCGAAGGAAGAAAAGTTTGAAGCCGGCGAGGGCGAGGTGCCCGAAGAGTTTGACACATCGTGGGGCGTGCAGCGCAAGAAGAAAGAAGAAACATCCGTGGAACCCGACGAGCCGAAGCCGATGCCTGCCGAAGTGGAAGACGCGCCGGAGGAGATAACACTCGACCTTGACACGTCGACCGAGAGGGGGGGCGTCACGCCCGCATCGCCCGACGACGTGCCCATCGACATCGAGGTGCCGCAGCCCGACCCCGTGGTCTCCGCCGTTTCCGCATCCGCCGCTCCCAAGGAACCGGGCTTCGAGATAGAGTCGCACGCCGACGAACCGGTCGTGGAAGAGCGAGAGCCCTACAACCCCCGGCTCGACCTGGAACATTACCATTTCCCCACGCTCGACCTGCTGAAGCACTTCGACGAGTCTGAACCCGTGGTGAACATGGAGGAACAGAATGCCAACAAAGATGAAATCGTGCGAACGCTCCGCAGCTTCGGCATCGAAATCAACAGCATAAAGGCCACCGTCGGCCCTACGGTGACGCTCTACGAAATCACCTTGGAACCCGGCGTCCGCATCTCGCGTATCAAAGGCTTGGAGAATGACATCGCCATGGCCCTCGCCGCCCTGGGCATCCGCATCATAGCCCCCATCCCCGGCAAAGGCACCATCGGCATCGAGGTGCCCAGCAAGAAACCGCGCATCGTTTCGGGACAGAGCATCATCGGAAGCAAGAAATTCCAGGAATCCACCTACGACCTGCCCATCGCCCTTGGCAAGACCATCACGAACGAAGTCTTCATGGTAGACCTGGCCAAAATGCCCCATATCCTCGTGGCCGGTGCTACGGGGCAAGGTAAATCTGTCGGACTGAACGCCATTATCACTTCCTTATTATATAAGAAGCACCCGGCCGAGCTGAAATTCGTGTTAGTCGACCCGAAGAAAGTGGAGTTCAGCATCTATTCCGTCATCGAACACCATTTCCTGGCCAAGCTCCCTAACGAGGCCGAGCCCATTATCACCGACGTCACCAAGGTGGTGCAGACACTCAACTCCATCTGTGTGGAGATGGACACGCGCTACGACCTGTTGAAAATGGCACACGTGCGCAACGTCAAGGAATACAACGAGAAGTTCATCAACCGTCAGCTTAATCCCGAAAAGGGACACAAATACATGCCCTACATCGTGGTCGTCATCGACGAGTTCGGCGACCTTATCATGACTGCCGGCAAGGATGTCGAACTGCCCATCGCCCGCATCGCCCAGTTGGCACGTGCCGTAGGCATCCACCTGATTATCGCCACCCAGCGACCTACGACCAATATCATCACCGGTACTATCAAGGCCAACTTCCCGGCCCGTATCGCATTCAAAGTGTCGCAGATGATAGACTCGCGCACCATTCTCGACCGTCCGGGGGCCGACAAACTCATTGGGCGCGGTGACATGCTCTTCCTGCAAGGCGCCGAACCGGTGCGCGTGCAGTGTGCCTTTATCGACACACCCGAAGTGGTCAACATCACCGAATACATCGCCCGCCAGCAAGGATATCCCACTGCCTTCTTCTTGCCCGAAGTGGAAGATGAGAACGCCGGAAGCAGCTTGGATGGCGTAGACATGGACCGGCTCGACCCGCTGTTCAAAGACGCCGCCCGCCTGATTGTTTCCAGCCAGCAAGGGTCTACGTCGCTCATCCAGCGTAAGTTCTCCATCGGCTATAACCGTGCGGGACGTATCATGGACCAGTTAGAAAAAGCCAATATCGTGGGGCCCGCGCAAGGCAGTAAGCCGCGCGAAGTCTACTTCGCGGACATCGTGATGCTGGAAGAGCATTTGAATAACTATTAAACCCCTGACAGATGAAAAAAAACAGCATATCACCTTATCGCCGTTGGCTTGCGTTTTGCCTCTTTGCCTGCTGCTGTCTGGCTGTCTGGGGGCAAGAAAACGAAGCGCGGGACGTCATGCGCCGCACGGCCGATGCCTTTCGGCGGGCAGGAGGCATCCGGGCTACATTCCTGGTTCATTCGTCCGAAGGGAACACCTCCGGTACCATCCAATTGAAGGAGGAGAAGTTTGTGTTGGAAGCCGGGGGAATGACCACTTGGTTCGACGGGCGCACGCAATGGACTTACCTGAGTTCGTCCGACGAGGTGAATATTTCCGAGCCGACTCCCGCCGAGCTGCAAACCCTCAATCCCTACGCCTGGCTTTCGCTCTACGACCAAGGCTATGCGTTGCAGCTCCTTGCGGGCGGCGCATCCGATGTCTATCGGGTTCAGATGACCGCAACTTCTTCCAGTGCGCCCATCGAGAAACTGCTGGTTTTTATTGAGAAGAACACGTTGCTCCCTTCGCGCATCAGCCTGACTTTGGCAGGAAGCTTCGAACCCACAGTGATAACCATCCGCGATTGTCGCGTCAAGCAAGATTATGCCGATTCATTCTTTACGTTCGACCGTCGGGCGTATCCTTCGGCCGAAGTCATCGACTTGCGCTGAGGTTTGCCATTCGGACGGAGGCTGTATCGCACGCTGCTGAAGGCTCCACCGTCTGCCGGTAAAAAATGCTTTGTAAACAATGTCTCACTCTTTAAATAATGAACTGAAAATGGAAAAAGAACAAGTAAAATGCCTGATTATCGGTTCCGGACCTGCCGGTTATACCGCTGCTATCTATGCCGGACGGGCCAACCTCTCTCCCGTGCTTTATGCAGGTTTGCAGCCTGGTGGGCAATTGACAACGACCACCGAAGTCGAGAATTTCCCCGGCTACCCCGCCGGCATCGGCGGTCCGGAGCTGATGGAGGACTTGCGGAAGCAGGCCGAACGTTTCGGGGCAGACATCCGGTATGGAGAAGCCACGGCGGCAGACTTAAGTTCTTCTCCTTATAAGATAACGATAGACAATGAAAAAGTCATCGAAGCACGCACAGTGATAATTGCCACAGGGGCTACGGCTAAATATTTAGGCCTGGACGATGAAAAGAAATACGCCGGAATGGGTGTCAGCGCATGTGCTACGTGTGATGGCTTCTTTTACCGCAAAAAAGTGGTGGCTGTGGTAGGTGGAGGCGATACGGCTTGCGAAGAAGCATCCTACCTGGCCGGTCTCGCTTCGAAGGTCTACCTCATTGTGCGGAAGCCTTATTTGCGAGCTTCGAAGGTGATGCAGCAACGCGTGTTCAACAATCCGAAGATTGAAGTCCTTTTCGAACACAATGCCGTGGGCTTGTATGGAGAAAACGGTGTGGAAGGTGTGCATCTGGTGAAACGCTTGGGCGAGGCCGACGAACAGCGTTATGACTTGCCCATCGACGGTTTCTTCCTGGCCATTGGTCATAAGCCCAACTCAGACATCTTCAAGCCGTGGTTGGAAACGGACGAAGTGGGCTACATCTTGACCGAGCCGGGTACGCCGCGTACCAAGCTGCCCGGGGTATTTGCCGCAGGCGATGTGGCAGATCCACACTACCGCCAAGCCGTAACAGCCGCGGCCTCGGGTTGCAAGGCTGCCATAGAGGCTGAACGATATTTGCTAAGTTGATTCGTTGTATGAAAGCTTTTTCTTGGACTCTTCCTTTGTTCTCGTGCTTATATGCAGCATCGGGACTCGCTGCACAAGAGCGGCCAAACGTGCTCTTTATATTGGCAGATGACTTAGGTTATGGAGATTTAAGCTGCTACGGGCAAGAGCGTTTCGAGACACCAGCCATTGATGCCTTGGCTCGCGAGGGCATGCGGTTTACTCAGGCTTATTCGGGTACTACGGTGAGTGCGCCCTCGCGTTCCTGCTTGCTGACAGGCATGCACAGTGGGCACACTTATGTCCGTGGAAACATTGAAAGGGAACCAGAAGGACAATATCCTTTGCCGGCGGAAGCGCATACTATTTTCCATGTATTTAAGGAGGCGGGGTACAAGACTGCGGCTTTTGGTAAATGGGGCTTAGGTTTTGTTGGAACCACGGGTGATCCGCAAGCACAAGGCTGCGATACTTTCTTCGGTTTTAATTGCCAGCTTTTGGCGCATAGCTATTATCCGGACCATTTGTGGGACAACAGTAGGCGTGTCGACCTGAAAGACAATGTTCTTGAGGTACAATACGGGCGTGGGACGTATGCTCCAGACCTTATTCACCAGAAAGCATTGGAATACCTGGACAGTGCTTCGCCGGGTGAACCTTTCTTTTTGTGGTATCCCACTATCTTGCCACATGCAGAATTGATTGTGCCCGAGGACAGTATCATCCGTAAATTCCGAGGTAAATATCCGGAGAAAGCTTTCCAGGGTACTGAACCTGGGCATCCGGCTTTCCGTAAAGGAGGCTATTGCACTCAGCTTTATCCACATGCTACTTTTGCATCAATGGTGACCCGCTTAGACGTCTACGTGGGGCAACTGGTGGAGAAGTTGAAAGAAAAAGGTTTGTATGACAATACCATCATCATCTTTGCCAGTGATAATGGTCCTCATAGGGAGGGAGGGGCAGACCCGGATTTCTTTAACAGCAACAGTATTTATCGGGGGTATAAACGTGACCTTTATGAAGGCGGCATCCGCATTCCGCTGATTGTTTCTTGGCCAGGGCATGTGCAGGCTGGTTCGGAGACTGATTTTATGTGTGCCTTTTGGGACATGATGCCTACGTTTTGTGACATGCTATCTTCCAGTATTCAGCCTTCTGTTGAGGCTTTGGATGGTATAAGCCTCCTGCCTGTGTTGACCGGGCAGAAAGGGCAAAAGATGCATGACTACCTTTACTTTGAGTTTCAGGAACAGAATGGGAAACAGGCTGTACGTAAAGGAACTTGGAAGTTGATATACCAGAATATAAGGGGTAATAAGCCGTATTACGAATTGTATAACTTGGCTGCAGACCCTTCAGAGCGGCACAATGTCATTGACCGCTTTCCAGATATCGCAGCAGAACTAAAGGAGGTGATGAAAGAAGCCCACGTGGAAAGTAATGATTTTCCCCTGCTGTAAGACATGGGCGTCGAAAGGGGTTAGCCTATCTTGCTAATCTTTTTCAGGCGTTCTTCTTCTATGATTTTGATTTTTCTTCCGTCTATGGCAATCAATTTCTCGGTAGCAAACTGTGACAGTGTGCGGATGGCATTGGAGGTTGTCATGTTGGACAGATTGGCCAAGTCTTCGCGAGAGAGGTAGATGCTCAGTGTGGAGCCGTCCTCTTCCAGGCCGTAGCTTTCTTTCAGGAAGAGCAGCGATTCGGCCAGCCTTCCTCGGATGTGTTTCTGTGTCAGGTTGACTGTGCGTTCGTCTGCCACGGTCAGGTCGAATGACAACTGCTTGATAAAAAAGAACGCCAGGTCATTGTTTTGTGTGATCAGCGTCTTGATGACGGCCATAGGGATGAGGCAGATGAGTGATGATTCGAAGGCAGCGGCTGCAGTTACGTAGTCTTTTCCTGCGAAGAACGCGCCATAGCCGAAGTAACCTACCGGTTTGATCATTCGGATGATTTGGCTGCGCCCACCTACGCCATCTTTGTAGATTTTGACTTTCCCGCTCAGCAGACACATCAAGTGGGTAGGGGTTTCTCCTTCACAGTGTATGACTTCGTTTTTCTTGTAATTCTGAAGCGTGAAGTTGTTGGACAAGAAGGTCTGTTGCTCTTTTGTCAAGAGTGACCACATGTCGGCCATTAGCTCTGGTATGTGTATGTCAGAGGGAGGTGTCTTTACCATAACTGCTGCAAAACTGTGTTATACAGCACAAAAGTAGTAAGAATAATTGAGATATTGCACATTTGTTACAAAAAGATGCAGAAAAAAGGAGATAAGTCTTGAAAGTTATAGGCGTGTATGGGTTTGTTTGGTAATGTATAAGCACTGTTTTTCAGACGGAGCCGCCAGTCCCGTTCAATAGAAAGCGGGGCATGGCGGTTCGTCTTTTGCTTTACTTCGTGAACAGCAGTTCGCGGTACTTGGGCAGCGGCCAGATTTCGTCGTCGATTTCCATCTCCAAGTGGTCGATGTGGTCGCGTATGCTTCCCAAATAGGGGCGTACGGTTTCTTCGTAGGCGAAGGCGCGGTCCTTGTAGTGGGGCAGGTGGTTGGCTACCTTGCGTGCCTCTATCATGTCATGCACCAGTTTCTTGATGGCTGTGACGCGGTGCGATATTTCGCGGATGAGTTCTTTGCGGTCGGCGCTGAGTTCGTCGTATTCCTCGGGGGTGAAGGTTTCGCGCAGGCCGCGCAGGTTCTCCAGCAGGCGATTTTGGTAGATGACAGCCGTGGGGACGATGTGGTTGATGGCCAGGTCGCCCAGTACGCGGCTTTCAATCTGTACCTTCATAGTGTATTTTTCCAACTCCACTTCGAGGCGGCTGTTCAGTTCGGTTTCGTTGAAGATGTGCTCGCCGATAAGCACGGCCTTCGACTGGTTGTCCACGTAGTGCATCAATGCTTCGGGCACGTGGCAGATGTTGGTCAGTCCGCGGCGGGCGGCTTCCTTTTTCCACTGTTCGGAGTATCCGTCGCCTTCGAAGCGGATGGGTTCGGAGGCGATGATGGTCTCTTTCAGCACGCGGAAGATGGCTTCGTCTTTGCCGGTTCCGCTTTCCATCAGTTGGTCTACCGATGCTTTGAACTCGTTCAGTTGGTTGGCCATAGCGGCGTTGATGGCTATCATGGCTGCGGCGCAGTTGGCCGACGAGCCGGCTGCCCGGAACTCGAAGCGGTTGCCGGTAAAGGCAAAGGGAGACGTGCGGTTGCGGTCGGTGGTGTCGAGCAAGATTTCGGGGATACGGCCGATGCCCAGTTTCAGCGTGGTCTTTTCTTCGGCAGTCATCTTGCTGTCGCTCACCTGGCGGGTGATTTCGTCCAGTATGCCAGAGAGCTGTTTGCCCAAGAAGATGGATAGTATGGCGGGTGGTGCTTCGTTGGCTCCCAGGCGGTGGCTGTTGCCTGCGCTCATGATGGAGGCGCGTAGCAAGTCTTGGTTTTTGTAGACCATCATCAGTACGTTGACCAGGAAGGTGAGGAACAGCATGTTGCCCTTGGGGTTCTTGCCTGGTGCAAAGAGGTTGACGCCAGTGTCGGTGCAGAGCGACCAGTTGTTGTGCTTGCCGCTTCCGTTGACGCTGTCGTAGGGTTTTTCGTGCAGCAGCACGGCGAAGTTGTGTTTGCGGGCAATGCGTTTCATCAGGTCCATCACCAGTTGGTTGTGGTCGTTGGCCAGGTTGACGTTTTCGAAGATAGGAGCCAGCTCGAACTGGTTGGGGGCTACTTCGTTGTGTCGGGTCTTGACGGGGATTCCCAGTTTATGGCACTCAATCTCCAGTTCCTTCATGAAGGCGGTGACGCGCGGGGGGATGGAGCCGAAGTAGTGGTCTTCCAGTTGTTGGTCTTTGGCCGACGAGTGTCCCATCAGTGTTCGTCCCGTCAGGCAGAGATCCGGGCGAGCGTTGTAGAGCGCCAGGTCGACGAGGAAATATTCTTGTTCCCAGCCCAGATTGGAGAATACCCGTGTGACGTTCTTGTCGAACAACTGGCAGACGTCTGTCGCCGCACGGTCGACGGCGGCCAATGCCTTGAGTAGCGGGGTTTTGTAGTCCAGTGCTTCGCCGGTGTAGGAGATGAAGATGGTGGGGATACAGAGTGTGTCGTCGACGACGAAGGCGGGCGACGATACGTCCCACGCCGTGTAGCCGCGTGCTTCGAACGTGTTGCGGATGCCTCCGTTGGGGAAGCTCGACGCGTCGGGTTCTTGCTGGATGAGCAGTTTGCCCGAGAAACGCTCGATGACGTTCCCTTCGTCGCTCAGTTCGATGAAGCCGTCGTGTTTCTCGGCCGTGCCGTCGGTCAGCGGTTGAAACCAGTGGGTGTAGTGTGTGACGCCAAGTGATTTGGCCCAGCTCTTCATGCCGTTGGCCACCAGGTCGGCTGCTTCGCGGTTGATGGCGGTGCCTTTCTCGATGGCGTCGGTAACGGCCTTATAGGCCTCGCGCGGCAGGTATTCCTGCATCTTTTTCAGGTCGAAAACATGACTGCCGTAGTAGTCGGACAGCCTCTCCGATGGAGGGGTTACTTCAAGAGGTTTGCGGTTGGCAAGCTCTTGTAAAGCGAAAAAACGCATTTTAGACATAATGGGTCTCGTTTTAGTGGGTTTTCGGGCGCAAAATTAGGTGTTTTTCTTGAAATACCTCCTAAAAACAGGGGGTATTCTTCGGAAAAAGCATATTTTTTCTTCTGCTGACCCTTTTTCTTCTTTCTTGCTTCCGGTCGTAGAGGCGGGGACTCTTCGGGATGGTGATGCGGGGCGGCCTTGCTTCTTCCGGACGCGAGGCGCGGCTCTTCCGGACACGGGGCGTGCTTCTTTCGGACAGGGGGCGGAGACTGATGCTCAGCGTGTTGTGCCTGTCCTCAACTGTAGTCTGTATGCTTTGGGCGAAAGGCCTGTGTATTTCTTAAAGAAGCGGGTCAGGCACGACTGGTCGGCGAAGTTCAGTTGTGCGGCAATCTCGGTGGCCGACAGGGCGGGGTTGTTCAGCAGCACCTTGATTTCGGCCACGAGTTGTTCGTCAATCAGTTGCTTGGGTGTCTTCCCGTCCAGGTATTGTGTGGTGGCTTCGTAAAGGTAGCGCGGCGTGATGCAGAGGCTGTCGGCGTAGAAAGGCACGAGGTGCTGGCGTGTGCCGTGTTCGCGCACCAGTTGCATGAAGCGGTGGCAAAGCTGCTGCTTGCGGCTGAAAGTGCTGCCTGCGGCGGCCTGTTTTTCGGGGATGGTGTTGAAGAGCCACATCAGCAGGCTTTGCAGGTAGTTTTGCTCGTGTTGCGCCCGGAAAGGGGAGTCGTTGTCGACAAACAGCATCCGTGCCATGTCCATCCATAGCAGCATCTCGCGCCACGTCTTCTGGCTTCGTGCGTCGGGCGTGTGGTGGTAGCATGGGTGTTCGTGCGTGTAGTTAAAGTAAGGTGTGTCGATGGGCAAGATAGCCTTCAGAAAGAGGTCTTGCGGGAAAAGGAGCACCCGTGACCGGAAGTCGGGCGAAGCCTCCATCACTTCTATCAGGCTGCCGGTCAGGAAAATCAGTTCGGTTTCGGCATCGAATTCGTATCGCTGCACTCCTGTGGAGACGAGGGCGCGCCCTTGCGTGCAGACCAGGTAGATACCGCAGCGGAAGTGGCAGGGGCTGTGTTGCAGGCAGGAGAGGTCGGTGTCCAGGCAGCGGATGCTTGCGGTGTCGGTCGGTAAAGTTTCGGTCATAACGAATCAATTCTTTAATCGTGGGGCAAATTTACTAAAAAACGGCGTCTTCTCGTTGTTCTGTTCTGGATTTGCCATGTTTTACGAAGTTTTCGTCATGGCAGTTGTCCGGCTTTCGCCGTAATTTTGCCGCCGGAAAAACAAGGTTGAGAATGAAGACGATTTGTAAGCAAGATACCAAAGGATTTATGCTGATGTTTCTGGGCGTGCTCAGTGCGTTCGGTCCCTTCGTGATGGACATGTACCTGCCGACGCTGCCTGCCATGGCGGGCTATTTCCGCACCACGGCGTCCAACGTCCAGTTAGGATTGACCACCGGCATGGTCGGTCTGGCCGTGGGGCAACTGCTGTTTGGCCCGCTGAGCGACCGCTACGGACGTCGCCGCCCGTTGCTGGCGGCCATGGCTCTGTTTCTGCTTGCCACGCTGGCTTGCCTGTTTGCACCGAACATTGCCGTTTTCGTAGCCTTCCGTTTCGTGCAAGGCGTGGCCGGTGCCGGTGGGGTGGTCATTTCCCGCTCCATCGCTGCCGACCGCTACGTGGGGCACGAACTGGCCGCCATGTTGGCACTGGTCGGAGCTGTCAACGGTGTGGCCACGGTGGCCGCTCCGGTGGGCGGAGGCATGTTGGCCGCATTGGGCGGGTGGCACGCCATCTTTTGGTTCCTCCTGGCGCTGGGTGTTGTCCTGTTGGCTGCTTGCTTGTGGTTTCGCGAATCCTTGCCCGCGGCGCGGCGCACGCAGGCCGACTGGAGAACCCTGTCGGGCACCTTCGTGGATGTCTTGCGCAACCGGGCATACCTTTCTTATATATTGCAATATGGCTTTGCCATGTCCGTGCTGTTTGTCAACATCGCTTCGGCACCCTTCATCATGCAGCAGCACTACGGACTGACCCCTTTGCAGTTCAGCCTGTGTTTCGGCATCAATGCCGTGGGCATGGTGATTGCCTCTACGCTGGTGGCTAAGCTGCCTTCGCTGCAACACGCCTTGCATTTGGGCAATAACGGTTTGGTGGTGGTTTCCCTCCTCTTGCTGACGGTGCTTTCTGCGAAGTGCGACTTCTGGCTGTACGAACTTCTGTTGTTCTGCCTTCTCTTCCTGGTGGGCTTGTCATTTACTTCGGCCAGCGCTCTGGCCATGGATTGCGAACGCCGCAACGCCGGTGTAGCTTCCGCCCTGTTGGGTGTCATAGCCTTCGCCTTTGGGGGCATTGTCTCGCCGCTGGTCGGCCTGGGCGACATCATGCTGACCACCGGCATCCTGTTCTTCGCCGGGTCGCTCTGCCTGTGGGTGTGCGGTCTGCCTTTGCCTGTGCTTCAACTGCTTCGCAAACGTATTTAAGGCCGGAAGGTTTTGTTTTTCCGCGCGATTCTCTTGCATCTTTCCGCAAAATCTTCTACCTTTGCTCCGTCTTGTTCCGGCAAGCTCATTCGGGCTGTCGGATGAAAAGGGAATCGGGTGAAAGTCCCGAACAGTCCCGCTGCTGTGAGTTTCCAGGTCGGGTGTGTCACACTTTTAAGCCACTGTCTCTCCGGAGACGGGAAGGCGGCACGCCCGGGAACGAGTCAGAAGACCTGCAAGGCAAAGTCGAAAAACCGTCCGTTCGAGGAAAGCGGGTGGTGCGTGCAATGTTTATCAAGAACAGTCTTTGACGGTTTATGCGGAGAAGAATGAAGATGCGGCTGTGCTGTGTCGCAACCTTTTTTATCGCTGTTTCCGGTGCTGCTGCCCAAGAGGCGGACACGGATTCGGTGGCGAAGACTGTCCGTCGCCTGGACGAAGTAGTGGTGCGTGCTCCCTTCGTAGTCCGCGAGACGACGGCCACGTCTCCCTTTCAGTCTCTGTCGCGCTCGGAGTTCGACCGGCAGGGCATCACAGATATGGCCGATGCCTTGCGGCGCTTTTCGGGTGTGAACATCAAGGATTACGGCGGAGCCGGCGGCATGAAGACGGTGTCGGTGCGCAGCCTGGGTGCACAACACACAGGGGTGGCCTACGACGGCATCACGCTGACCGACTGTCAGAGCGGGCAAATAGACTTTTCGCGCTTTTCGTTGGACAACCTGGCCGACCTGTCGCTCACGGTGGGTGACAACGACGACATCTTTCTTCCGGCACGCACCGTGGCCTCGGCGGCTTCCATCCGCTTGCAGACTCTTCAGCCCGACTTTTCAGACCAGTCGTGGCACGTCAATGCCGGAGTGAAGGCCGGTTCCTTCGGGCTGGCCAATCCGTTCTTGCGCTATGAACAACGGCTCGCCTCGAAAGTCTCGATGTCTGTCTTTGGTGATTTCATGCGGGCCGACAACCAGTATCCCTTCACCTTGGTCAACGGCATCTATAAAACCCGCGAGAAACGGGAAAACAATTATATCGAAACGTGGCGCGGAGAGTGGAACCTGTATGCCCGTCCCAACGATCGTTCTGTGCTGAACGGCAAGGTCTATTACTACGATTCCTTCCGCGAGCTGCCCGGGCAGGTGGTTCTCTACAACAGCACCAGCCACGAGGAACTGACCGAGCGGAACTTTTTTTCGCAACTGCATTACCAAACCTATTGGCACAACCGTTGGTCGCTTCAACTGAACGGAAAATTCAACTGGGCTTATTCGCACTACTACGACCAGGGCAGCGAATATCCGGGCGGCGTCATGAGCAATCGCTACTACCAGCGCGAGTATTATGCCTCGGCTGCTGTGCTTTACACGCCGTGGGAGGCCTGGGCTTTCGCCTACGCTGCCGACTATTCGTTCAACAACCTGACTTCGGAAGCCACGTCGGGCGTCCGCCCCTACCGCCATACGGTGTTGCAGACCCTCTCTGCCCGCTACCGCACACCGCGCCTGACGCTGACCGCTTTATTATTGGCTTCCATCTATCAGAACCAAGCCCGTGGCGGAGAGAGTGCCCGCGACGCCCGCCGTTTGTCGCCCTCGGTGTCCGTCTCGTGGAAGCCGTTGGAGAATGTCGACTTCCGTCTTCGTGCTTCCTACAAAGACATCTTCCGCGTGGCCACCTTCACGGACAATTATTTTGGCCGTTGGGGCAACAGGGACGTAAATCCCGAGATTGCCCGGCAGTTCAACGTGGGCATGACATACAGCAAAACTTTCCGACAGTCTTGGCTGGAGACACTGACCCTCTCGGCCGACGGTTATTATAACTATGTGAAGGATAAAATCGTGTCCGTCCCCTACAACATGTTCTTCTGGACAACCACCAACCTGGGGCGTGTGGACATCGGAGGTGCAGATGTGAACGTAGAGACTGCCTTCCGTCTGACCGGCAAACACCGTCTGTTGGCTGCGCTGAATTATACCTGGCAACACGCCGTGGACAAGACAGACCCTGCTTCTCTGTATTACAAAGACCAGATTCCTTATACGCCGGAACACTCCGGTGCCTTCTCCGTGACGTGGGAAAACCCGTGGGTGAATCTTTCGTGCCATGCCACGGGCAGCAGCGAGCGCTATGCGTCGGTGCAGAACATAGCCTCCAACCGCCTGCCCGGTTACGTGGAGTGGGGCATTGCTCTCTACCGCTCGTTTCGTTGGAAGGGTGTGGCTTGCGCTGTGCGTGCCGATGTGCAGAACCTCGGCGACAAGCAGTACAGCATCGTGAAGAGCTATCCCATGCCGGGACGTTCGTACAAACTGACGTTTAGTATCAACCTTTAAATAGTAGAAGTTTATGAATTGGAAGAAACATCTGAAACATTTGGTTTGGGCCTTGGCTGTGCCCATGCTGTTCGTAGCCTGCGACGACGATGACAATCCCGGCGGTGGTGGCGATGACGACCAGGATTTCCGTGCCGAAAGCGGAGTCTACGTGTTCAACCAAGGCAATCAATCCGCCGGTATCGGCGGATCTTTGTCGTTTCTCGACCCGTCCACTGCATCCTACCGCAACGATGTATTCTTGCTGGTCAACGGACGTGAACTGGGTTCTACGGTGCAGGACGGTGTGGTGTTGGGCGACAACCTGTACATTGCCGTTAATGAGTCGAACACTGTGGAAGTGGTGAACAAGAATACCGTGCAGAGTGTGGCGCAGATTCCGATGCCTACAGATTTGGGCGGGCCGCGTGACGTGGTGACGGATGGCGAATACGTCTATGCGTCGATGTACGGCGGTTACGTGGTGCGCATCAATCCGGCGACGAACCAGATAGACAAGACCGTGCAAGTCGGACCCAATCCCGAGGAAATGGCTGTGCTGGGCAATTATCTCTATGTGGTCAATTCGGATGGCATGAACTGGCCTCCCGCCGATTGCAGTGTCTCTAAAATCAATCTGGATGATTTTACGGAAGTCAAGAAGATAGCAGTGGGCAGCAACCCGAACAAGATAGTGGCACATGCTGCTTCCGGAAAACTCTTCGTGGCCTGCTGGGGCGATTTTTTCACCAACCCGAGTTCACTCTGGACCATCGACGCGGCAAGCGATGAGGCCACAGACTTGCAGGTTTCCGTCACATTTATGTGCATCTCCGGCGATGTCCTTTACACGATTTACGATTCCTACAACGGACCCGAATCCGTTCAGTATGTCACTTATAATGCGACGGATAACAGCGTATTGGATGATGCCTTCATCCCGGCAGTGACGAGCAGCAACGGCTTCGTATCTAACCTGGTGGACAGTCCCGCAGGCATCGCGGTCAATCCCGCCGACGGACATATATTCATTACTTCTTATGTAGATGACTCAAGCAATGCCTACACCTTGCCCAGTTATGTCTACGAATATAACGCGCAGGGTGAAGTCCAGCGCACTTACGATGTGGGCGTGGGAGCCGTAAACATGCTGGTATGGGAGTAAACACAAGATGCGACATAGTTATTATTTATTTGTAATGGTAGGTTGGGCTTTGTTCCTCGTCGCCTGTGGCGGCAGGGGCAAAGCCTCTTTGGCTTTGCCGGGGGGAGATACGCTGGCCTTGCGCTATGCCGACAACCTGGCGTGGGTGGACTACGAGGACTATTCCGTCGCCACCCTGCGCAACCCGTGGGACACGTTGCAGACCATGCATACCTATGTGCTGGTGCCCAAAGACAAACCCCTGCCGGACAGCCTGCCGGCGGGTACCGTGGTGCGCACGCCCCTTGCCCGGTCGCTGGTTTATTCGTCCGTGCATTGCGGCCTGCTGGCCGACCTGGGGGTGGTGGAAGCCATCGGCGGCGTGTGTGACTTGCGCTACATCAACTTGCCTTCAGTCCTCGAACGGCAGGCGCAAGGACTGGTGGCGGATTGTGGTGCCGGGATGAATCCGGACATCGAGCGTGTGATTCAGTTGCACCCCGATGCCATCTTGCTCTCTCCTTTCCAAAACAGCAACGGCTACGGGCGTATCGGCCAGTTGGACATTCCTATCGTGGAGTGTGCGGACTATCTGGAAACGTCTGCTTTGGGACGTGCCGAGTGGATGCGCTTCTATGGCCGTCTGTACGGGGTGGCCGAACGGGCCGACAGCTTGTTTGCGGCAGTGGAGAAGCGTTACCGGGATTTGCAGTTGAAGGCCCGGCTCTCGTCCGTGTCGCTGTCTGTGTTCGGCGATTTGAAGTATGGTTCGGTGTGGTATGTGCCTGGCGGGGGCAGTCCGACGGGGCAGCTTTATGCCGATGCCTGTGGCCGCTATGTTTTTGCCGACGAGCCCACCAGCGCCTCCCTGCCCATGAGCTTCGAGGCTGTGTTCGACCGGGCGCACGACGCCGATGTCTGGCTGATTAAGTATAACCGTCAGGCTGATTGGAGCTATGCCGACCTGCGTGCCGATTATGCCGGCTATGCTGAGTTCAAGGCTTTCAAGCAGCGCAACATCTACGGCTGCAACACGGCCCGTGTGAATTTCTACGAAGAGACGCCCTTTCACCCGGATTACCTGCTGTCCGACCTGATACAGATTCTTCACCCGGAGTTGGGTGGTTTGGGCGGATTGCGTTATTTTTGCAAGCTGAAAGAATGAGCTGCTATGGGGAAGGGCTGTAAATATGCGGTTTTGTTGGGGGCGGTCATTGTGCTGCTTTTCATAGCCAATCTGGCAGTCGGGTCGGTATCCATTCCTTGCCGGGCTGTGTTTCGTCTGCTGGCGGGAGGCGACGAGGGCCCTGCCAGTTGGCGTTTTATTTTGTGGGAAGCACGTTTGCCCCAGGCGTTGACGGCTTTGCTTTCGGGCAGCGCACTGGCGGTATGCGGATTGCTGTTGCAGACGACCTTCCGCAATCCTTTGGCGGGCACGTCTATCCTGGGGGTCAACTCCGGTGCCGGTTTGGGCGTGGCGGTGGTCATGCTTTTGTTGGGCGGCTGGGTGTCGGCCGGTGCCTTTTCCTTTTCCGGTTTCGTGGCCGTGCTGGCGGGTGCCTTTGCGGGCGCCATGTCGGTGATGATGCTCATTTTGTTCTTCTCCACACTTATCAAGAGCCATGTGATGTTGCTCATTACGGGCATGATGGTGGGCTATTTGGCTTCTTCTGCCGTCTCCTTGCTCAATTTCTTTGCCACGGCCGAAGGGGTGCAGTCTTACATGGTGTGGGGCATGGGGCATTTTGGCGGCGTGTCTCTTCGGCAGATGCCGGTCTATGCAGCGGTGGTGCTGTGTGGATTGCTGGGGGCTTTTCTGTTGGTGAAGCCGCTTAATGCCTTGTTGCTGGGCGAGCGTTATGCCGAAAACCTGGGGGTGCATGTGCGGCGTGTGCGCAATGTCCTCTTGCTGGTGACGGGCCTCCTTACGGCGGTGACCACGGCTTTCTGCGGGCCGATACTTTTCATCGACCTGGCCGTACCGCACATGGCCCGTCTTTTGCTGGGCACGGCCAATCACCGTCTTCTGCTGCCTGTCACGGCCCTGTGCGGAGGTGCGGTAGCCCTGCTCTGCAACCTGATTTGTGTGTTGCCTTCCGCTTTCGGGCTCATTCCCTTGAATGTCGTCACTCCTTTCATTGGCGCGCCTATCGTCATCTATGTCATTGTCAGCCAGCGGCGTACCAATCAGTTGCGTTAGCTTCTCCCTCTCGCTTGCCGACGAACTTGACGAATGTCAAGTCGCCGTGCGGAAGAATTTCCTATTTTTGCATCGGTATTAGTTTTTTTATAGACATAAAAAAGTTTGAAACGATGAATTTACCGGAAGAGCCGATGATGCTTTATAGCTTCATCAACATGAAATTGCGTGATTCTTATTCCTCGTTGGATGCCCTTTGTGAAGACATGCAGGTGGAAAAAGATGAAATTGTAAGAAAGCTCAAGACCGTAGGTTTCGAGTACAATCCTGTGAAGAACAGGTTCTGGTAATTAGCGGTGCATACCGCAAGTAAAGGAAAAGGACGGCCAACTGCTTCTTTGGGGAAGTGGTTGGCTTTTTTTGTGCCAAAAACCGATGGCTGTACCGTTGCCCGTCGATGGCAGCAGCGTTGCCTGTCGGTTGCCGGAAGAAATCTTTATCCCTCTGTTGGACATGTGTGCAAACGTTTGACGATTGATTCTTTTCTTACTGTTAATATATTGAAAATATCTTTTATGCAATATTCTCTTTATTTTTGAAAATGCTATTTTTGTGATTAAATGACATTGGAAAATGTCTGCAAAACGGTAGGTATCAATTGCATTTTGACAATGCTTCTTTCGTAATACACTGAAAAACAAATGGATGATGTTTTTTAGGGGAGCCAGGGGTATGTCATTGCTTCATTTTGTATCGTGTTTCTGACTATGTCTGATGCCGCAGATGAAAAGTTGTGGTTTGCTATGTCTGCCCCTTATCAGAATGAGTTGCGGGTGCAGAAAATTTTAGACAGAGATTCTATTGAGTCTTTCATTCCCATGGCCTATAAAGTAGTGGTGAGGCATGGGAAAAAACGTCGTGCCTGGTTGCCGGCTGTCAGTAACCTGGTCTTTGTCCACACAACTCGTGCGATTATCCAGGAGACGAAAAAATATATTCCCTTCCTGCAATACCTGACCCGCCTTGATGGAGGCCGCAATGTGCCTATCATTGTTCCGGATGTCCAAATGAATCAGTTTATTACCGTATGCCGTTCGAATGAAGAGAAACTTGTCTATCTGACGGGCGACGAGCTTAACCGCTTGGGTAAGGGGCGGCGTGTCCGTATTTTAGGTGGGACGTTCGATGGGGTAGAGGGCACTTTTGTGCGCGTAAAAGGGTGTCGGAACAAGCGTGTGGTTGTGCAGGTGCAAGGACTTGTGGCCGTTGTTTTGGCGGAAGTATTGCCAGATTTGATAGAGGTGATTGACTGATAGGAAATCTTTATTCAAGTGGGAGATTTTATGCGTGTTTTGTTGTGGTTCCAATCGTGTGCGATTGTAGCGTTGGGCGTCTATGCTTTTTATGTCCGGCGTAAGTCAGCCCGGTTGGAGGCGTCGAAGAAGGAGGCTGACTTGCCTTCCGAAGCGCAAGGGCAGGAGCAGCCGGAAGCCCCGGCATTGCCTGTTGATACGGACAGTGGGGTCGTGGATGACGCATCGGCACACTGCCTGCCGGAAGTGAAGAATGTTTCTGACAGGGAATTGTTCGAACGCATACATCGTCTGATTGTCGGCGACAAGCTGTTTCTCGACCCGGCTTTTTCCAGAGAACATGTCATTAAACTTGCTTTGGTAAATAAGAATAAGGTGGCAAAGATGTTCCGGCAGTTTGCTCACACCAATTTCAACGGTTATGTGAATGCCTTGCGCCTGGAATATGCTTTGGCTTTGATGCACAGCCAGCCGGAGATGCCCATCAAAGCCGTTGCCTATGACGCCGGTTTTAACAGTGTCCGTACGTTCTACCGGGCGTTCGAGAAGGCGTATGGCAAGACGCCTGTCGAATACAAGGCATCTCTGGCGGTTTCTGTCAAGAAAGATATAAAATGATTTTTCAGATAGCGGGTTGCAATTTGACGGTGGATGACGGCGGGGAAATGCTGGAGCGTTTGCCTAACTTCGCTCCTTTCCGAGTGTCCGATGCCCTGTCCGTTTCCTCAGTCCGGGATGCGTGTGCCGTCCGTTTGGGGTGTAGCTTTCCTTTGTGTGCGGCAGAGCCGTCCTTTGTGTCCGCGCCGGATGGGAGGGAGATACGCGTGTGGTTTACGCCGGAATACTGCCAGATGTCCTTGCAGATGCCGGGCGAAACACATGCCTGCCATTTGCAGGCGGACAGGCATTGGCGGCAGGTGCAGACCGATTTGGGTTTGCATGCCCCCATAGACTATGGCGTGCTGAACGATTTGCTGATGCTATCCTTTATTTATAATGCTGCTTTTGCCCGTGTGGTGCTGGTACATGCCTCCTGCATAGCCATAGGCGATGAAGGGGTGGCATTTATTGGTCCATCGGGCATAGGGAAAAGTACCCACTCGCGTTTGTGGTTGAGATATATACCAGGGACACACCTGCTGAACGACGACCAGCCGGCCATGCGTTTGTGTCCGGACGGGACGGTGATGCTCTACGGTACTCCGTGGAGCGGCAAGACGCCGTGCTACCGCAACGAAGGCGTCCGTTTGCGCACCCTTTTCCGTATGGAACAAGCCTCTGAGAACAGCATCGCCCGTCTGGGGGGCATCGCAGCTTTCCGCATGTTGCTGGGGGCCTCTTCGTTGATGGGGCGCGACGGAGTTACCTTTGCTGTCATCAGCGAAACCCTGTCGCAGATAGCCGGCCTCATTCCCTCTTTTTTGCTCAAGAACCGTCCGGAGGAAGCTGCCGCACGCCTGAGCCATGCAACTTACAGCCAGTGCCGCACCTCCTAAGAAAACGGGAATTTATTGATTATGATTATAGCCGTAGATTTTGACGGAACCATCGTGGAACACCGTTATCCCGATATCGGTCCGGAACTTCCGTTTGCCATCGAGACATTGAAACGCCTGCGCGATGAACATCACAAGCTCATCTTGTGGACCGTGCGCGAAGGCCGTCTGCTGGACGAAGCCGTCCGCTTCTGCCGCGAAAGAGGGCTGACCTTCTATGCCGTAAATGCCAACTATCCGGAAGAAAGCCGGCAACACGAAACCTATACCCGCAAGCTGAAGGCCGACCTGTTCATCGACGACCGCAACCTGGGAGGCTTGCCCGACTGGGGAGTCATTTACCGCATGGTGCACGAGGGATTGACCTATGACGCCCTGCATGACAACCTCCCGGCGTATGATTCTCCGGCTTCCGGCAGTTTGCTCAGACGCCTTTTCCGTAAGAAATGATGCGGACACATTGCCCGCAAACACTGATAATGTTTAGAAGAATATATATGAAGAAACTGTTTTTGTTGATTGCAAGCGCGGCCCTCCTGGCCTCGTGCACCTCCTACAAACATGCCCTTTACCTGCGCAATGACAAGGCGCTGCAAGCCTCCTTACAAGAAGGACGCCTGCCGGAATACCACGTCATGCCCAAAGACGAACTGACCATTGTTGTCAGCACCTCCGACCCCGAGGCATCCGCCCCGTTCTACCGCAAGATAGGGCAGAGCAAGTTGCAGACAAGCAATGTCGGGCAGGCTTACGACAATGCCAAGTTGTTGGACTACCTGGTGGACAGCAAAGGATACATTGATTATCCTATCCTGGGACGCTTGCACGTGATGGGATTGACCACGCATGAATGTGAAGACCTGATACGGCGGAAGTTGCAACCTTATTTGAACGAGGTGCCCAACGTGACAGTGCGTGCGTTGAACTATACGGTCAGCGTGTTGGGCGAAGTCAATAAGCCCGGTACGTATTCCGTGAGCGACGAGCGGGTCACTATTTTTGAGGCATTGGCCCAGGCCGGTGACATGACGCTCTTTGCCCGGCGCAACGACGTGCAACTGTTGCGTGAAGACTCTTTGGGACGTCACACAGTGACCCATCTGGACCTGACGGATGCCGACATCGTAAACTCACCCTATTACTACTTGCAGCAGAATGACGTGGTCTATGTGAAGCCCACCAAGGGAAAGGTGCGCTCCAACAAGTTGAACAACAACTCTTCCATCTGGATTAGCCTGGCCAGCCTGGCCGCTACCATTGCGTCATTGATTATCGTTTCCCTCCAATAAAAACTTCTTTGTCCACATGAAAGAGAATCTATACGAAGACTTCTTCCAGGAGAACGAAAAGAAAGTCGATTACAAAACCATTATCTTTGAATACTTGTTGTACTGGCCGCTCATTCTCTTGGGCCTGGTGGCATTTGTGGCCGGTGCATACATCTATCTGCGCTACCAGCCACCGGTTTATACCGTCAGTTCGGAAGTGCTTATCAAGCAAGGAGACAAAACCAAGTCGGCATCATCTTCTTCTTTGGCCTATATGCAAGACCTGGGCATGATGTCTATGGCCAACAACTTCGACAATGAGGTAGAGATTCTACAGTCCTATACGTTGATGCGGAAAGTGGTCAACACGCTCAACCTGTATGTCGCTTACCGCGAAGAGGGGCACTTCCGCTATGATACCGAACTTTACAAAAGGTCGCCCGTGCAACTTTGGATGGCTCCGGATGAGGCCGAACGCTTGCCCTCCGCCTTGCAGGTGCAGTTGGACTGCGCGCCTTCGGGGCAGGTGGATGCCACGGCTTCTTTCCGGGTGAGGGATGAAGAATATACCGTCAGCAAGTCTTTTCCGCAACTCCCGGCCGTATTCATCACTCCGGTGGGCACCCTGAGCCTTTCGGCGGCCACTGACAGTATCCTGGCTCGCCTGGATGAACCGCGTACACTGCAAATCACCGTCGTTCCTCCCTCCTCGGCGGCGGCAGCTTGTCAAAGTCGGTTGCAGGCAGAGCCGACAGGCGAATATACGTCCATCGTGCGCCTGTCTTACAACGATACCGACATCCGCCGGGGCATGGACGTGCTCAACGCCCTGGTGAACCTCTATAACAACGATGCCAACGAGGATAAGAACCAAGTAGCCAGCCGAACGGCCCAGTTCATCGACGAGCGCATCCGCATTATCAATGAAGAATTGGGCACAACGGAAAGCGAACTGGCCGACTACAAACAACGGGCTGGCCTGACCGACCTGAGCACCGATGCCCAACTGGCTTTGCAGGGCAGTAGCGAATACAACAAGAAAAGGGCCGAGAACGACACCCAGCTCCGTCTGGTGGCTTTCTTGCGCAGCTATCTTGACAATCCCGACAATCGCTACGAAGTCATTCCCGCCAATGTAGGCCTGACAGACGACGGGCTGGTCAATGTCATTGCACAATACAACGAGATGCTTATCGAACGCAAACGCCTGTTACGCACTTCCAACGAACGCAATCCGGCCGTTATCAACCTCGACACTTCCATTGCTGCCACCCGCAACACCGTGCTGACCACTGTGGCAAGCGTAGAGAAAGCTTTGCAAATCACCCGCAACAACCTCGACTTGGAAGCCCGCAAGTATCAAAGCCGCATCAGCAACGCTCCCCAGCAGGAACGTGAACTGGTGACCATCACCCGTCAGCAGGAAATCAAGGCCAATCTCTATCTGATGCTCCTGCAAAAACGCGAGGAGAATGCCATCACCTTGGCCGCTACCGCCAACAACGGACGTGTCGTGGAAGAGCCTCGTGTGCAGGGGCTTGCCGCTCCCAACAGCCGGAACACCTACATGGTGGCTTTCGTGCTGGGCTTGGCCTTCCCCATAGGCGGTATCTACCTCTCCCGTCTGTTGCGTTTCAAGATAGAAGGCCGTGCCGATGTGGAGCGCATTACCGACGTGACCATCGTAGGCGATGTGCCCTATGTCAAGGAAGCGGAAACGCATCCCATCGTCGTATCCGAAAACAAGAACGGCCTGATGGAAGAAGTCTTCCGCAATGTGCGCACCAATCTGCAATACATGTTGCAGGAAGGGCAGAAGATAATCCTCTTCACTTCCACCACCCCCGGCGAGGGCAAGAGTTTCACGGCTGCCAATCTGGCCGTCAGCTTCGCCCTCATGGAACGTAAGACGCTCATCGTGGGCATGGACATCCGCAAGCCGGCCCTCAACCGTCTGTTCTCCCTTTCTCACAAATCGGCCGGTATCACCCAATACCTGGCTTCGCCCGCCTCGACCGACCTGTTGGCGCTTTGCCAGTCCACTGCCATCTCGCCCTACCTCTACGTTCTGCCCGGTGGTGCCGTCCCGCCCAACCCGACGGAACTGGTGGCTCGCAAGTCGTTGGACGAGGCGTTCGCTTTGTTACGTCAGCATTTCGACTATATCATCTTGGACAGTGCCCCCATCGGCATCGTCACCGACACCCGCCTCATAGCCCGTGTGGCCGATGTTTGCGTCTACGTCTGCCGTGCCGACTTCACCCACAAAAACGATTATGCCCTTATCAACGACCTGAAGCAAGACAAGAAACTGCCAACCCTGTGCACGCTCATCAATGGCATAGACATGAACAAACGTAAGAACGGCTATTACTATGGTTATGGCAAATACGGCCGTTATGGCAAGTATGGCTATGGCAAGAAGTATGGGTATGGCTACGGCTATGGCTACGGAAAGAAATAGTTCTTCTTCCTACCAAAGTCGTTACTGCTCCCTACCTGCTCCCTACCTCGTCCCTGTAATAGACAGGGACGAGGTAGGGATAAGAAACGATGCAAGTGTGGTTTGGGAAAGGGGGAGAAGGTGGTGGTTGCCTTGGATGGCGGGGAAGGGTAGGTTAAAAAGATAGAAGGTAAGTCATCCTTGCCTCATGGTGTCAAAACTCGCATGCCGCAAAGATGCGGCCTCCTATGGGGACGATGGTTGGTAATTTGCGGACATTCATATTTGGAAATCTTCGCTTGAATGTATATATTTGCAAGTTGGAAACCTGAAAAGTGAAATGAGATGGATGACAAATTGCAAAATCGCATAACTTATATGGTGTATTGCATCAACGCATTTGCCGAGCGTTATCGTCTGACAACTAAGCAGGCTTTTGCTTATTTGAATCGTTTCAAGGGTATGGATTTCTTGGATGAATGTTATGAAGCAGAGCACCAGTTGTCGTTGGAAGATGCTGTCAATGATCTTTCCATTATTTGCAAACGGAATGGAGGAGGGTTGGGATGATTACGTTGTATCATGGTTCAAATGTGGAGATTGATGCTATCTGTCTTGAAAAGTGCAGCCCTTTCAAAGATTTTGGGAAAGGTTTCTATTTGACCGATATTAAGGAACAAGCGTGGCAAATGGCAGTTCGTCGTACACGCATTGCCGGTGAAGGTGAGCCTACAGTGACATCATACGCTTTTGATGAGAGCCAGCTTGAGCATCCTTCGTTGCGTGTAAAGGTTTTTACTGAACCAACAGAAGAGTGGGCGTTGTTTATTCTGGCTAATAGGAAAGGACTGGAAACACAATTGTATGATATTGTAGTGGGGCCGATTGCAGATGATGGTGTTGCATTTCAACTGGAACGCTATTTGAAACATCTGATTACATTGGAAGTGCTGGTGCAAGAATTAGCCTACAGAAAACTGAACCGGCAATATTTCTTTGGAACAGAATTATCTATCTCAAAACTATTGAAATTATGACGGAAGAAACTCGTTTCTTAATAGATTCATTAGTGGAACAGCTTGCTTTAATGGCAATGGATGAATATAAATTGCCGATGCCGAAAGCATTAGAACTGGTTTATAACTCTCAATTATACGACAAAATTATGGATTTGGAGACGGGACTGTACTATCAAAGTGCAAGATATAATTATGAGTTGTTGCGTCATGAGGTTAGGTATGGGAAAATAGTGTGATACTTTTTGTGGCTGTGCATAGGAGGTGAGGCATCCCTGCCTCACAATTATACTTACCTTGTCGTATAAGATATCTTCATGGACACTTGAAGTATATCTTACTTTGCCGATGAAGTATAACTAACTTAAGCGACTTTCTGTTTCGGGGATACTCCTATGCCGCAAGGATGCGGCACCTCCTATCTATGCAGTAACTATAAATTGCGTATATTCATATTTTATTGATGCCAACATCTCGGCTTTCCAAGAGCATCCAAAATGCCAAGGTTGCTCTTCTCTTTTATTTCCTGAATCTGGTTTTGCAATTCTTCTCCCGAAAGA
>DXCK01000112.1 GCA_019116045.1 Candidatus Bacteroides merdipullorum
CCTGCTGGACAAAGCCTTCCACTTTGGGTTTGATTTCCACGAACTGCACCGCCTGGATGTCGGCCACATACGAACGTGGAAACTCAATGTCCGTCGGGTTGATGACCACGACCGGAATCGTCTCGCTCTGATGGACGGTTGTCCCGCCCTCTGACTGGCACGAAGCCCCCAAGGCAACGGCCACGAAAGCCCATGCGGCTTTCCTTGCTGAATGTAGCTTCATAAAATAATGAGTGTGATATGTTTATGTTTGTTTAAATAAAAATTCATAGGAACGCGTGCATAGTTTGCCCTGGAAGAAGACAAACGCAAACCGGACTCTTGCGACTATGCAAAAGTCCATCAAAAAGCACGGGAAAAAGGGATGGCCGCTAAATAATCAGCAGGCAATGGAACAGGCACACATCGGCATCCGAATAAGAAAACGTGTCCTGTAATGGAGAAAAATGAATGGATTCGCAAGGCATGTCCTGTAAAACGGGTAGAACAGTCCGCACATAAAAAACGGGACGACACAAATGCGGATGGCGCAAGGTTTGGCGACGATAGTCGAAATCTTCCCATTCCTCATGGACACTGCCGACAGTTACCTCCGCCCCGGCATCCGAAAATGAATTGGCCTCTTGGCACGCCACGGGCAAAACGGAAAACTCCCAAAAGGACATCACACTGCCCCCATATATGTCGAGGTGCATCAGCACCAGCATCAACATACATAAGACACGCAATGAATGACGTCTGACTTTCACCGGGTATTCCGTAGAATTGTCCATTTGCTCTTGAATGAAAAAACTAACTGTGCCAAAGGTACGACAAATCACCCTAAGATTAAAACAAACGAGGAGTATTTAAAGAGCTTTAACAAGCACAAGAGAAAGATGCGTGTCATCGGTTGCAAAGATCCGGACACGAAGAAATTGCCAAGAATGGAGGATATGGCGTTTTTCTTAAATCATCACAGTGTAACATATTGAATATAAACCTAATATACTTTCACCAAAAAGAGGGTGTGCCAAATCGCAATGACACACCCTCCTCATCTTCTTATCAATCAAAAAAACAGATACAAATTTACTTCACCTCCTCCAAATAAAGTACGCGGCTGGCATAATCGTTCTGTTTGTGGTAATCCACTTTATGGTTGTAAGGCAACTCCAAACCGTTGGCCATCAGATAGGCGCCACTGTACACCTTGCCTTCGCAGGAGAGAGGTTCGTTGTCAATGCGGTTCAACTCGTGCACCTTATATAACTTATCTGCAACCAAGCCCGCCATAGGTACGCGGGGAAGGTGTTGATTGACAAAGTGCTCGGTCTTCCACCAATAGAAGACGGCCTTGTCTTTCTCCGGGCTGACGTACATCAGCGAAGCGGCACCCAGCTTGTCATACGGGGAAAGGAGACGGTAGATGTCGCCTTGTTGCACGACCGGACGGATGGTCTTGTAGTCGGCAATGGCCTGCTTGCAGAGAGCCTTCTCCTCGTCGGTCATGTTTTTTGGTTGAATCTCCATGCCCAGGCGGCCGCTCATAGCCACGTCGATGCGGTATTTCAGCGGGATGACGCGGAAAGTCTGATGGTTGGGAGCGGCACTGATGTGGGAAGCCATGGCCATGGCCGGGAAGAAGTAAGAAGTTCCCCACTGCATGTAGACGCGCTGGAGGGCATCGGTGTTGTCGCTCACCCAGAACTCGTCGAAGTAAGGCAGAATGCCCCAGTTGGCACGGCCGCCGCCGCTGGCACACGCTTGTATGGTCAGGTCAGGATACTTCGCGCGGATACGTTGGCAGACTTTCTCCAAGCCGCGATGATACTCAATGTACAGATGGCTCTGGCGGTCGGCAGGCAGATATTGCGAACCGTGGTTCATGATAGACATATTGGCATCCCACTTGATGTAATCAATTTCGGGATACTTCGTCATCAGGTCGTCTACTACGTCAAAAACAAAATCTTGTACTTCGGGGTTGCCCATGTCCAGCACCAATTGCGTACCGCCGCGTCCCTGTATGGCGTCGCGTTGAGGCGCCTTCACAATCCAGTCGGGATGCTGCTCGTACAATTCACTCTTGCTGTTGGTCATCTCCGGCTCAATCCAGATGCCGAATTTGATGCCGTGCTTCTTGGCGTCGGCCAGCAAGCCTTCGATGCCATTGGGCAGCTTGCGCGTGTCCACTACCCAGTCGCCCAAAGAAGAAGAATCGTTGTTGCGCGGATACTTGCCACCGAACCATCCGTCGTCCATGACGAACAGCTCGCCGCCCATCGCCGCGATGTCGGCCATCATCTGGTCCATGCCCTCCTGGTTGATGTCGAAGTAGACACCTTCCCAACTGTTCAACAGAATCTTGCGCAGTTTGTCGCCGTTGGCCAACTTGTATTGGCGTCCCCAGCGGTGGAAGTTGCGGCTGGCTCCGCTCAGTCCCTCGCCGCTATACGTCAGAGCCAAGGCGGGGGTGGTGAACGTCTCGCCCTTCTCCAGCGTATAGGCCGAGTTCTCTTCGTTGATACCGGCAAAGAAGCGGTGCAGGTCGTTGTCGTGCGTCTCGATGCGCAGTTTGTAGTTGCCTCCGTAACACAGAGCGGCACCGATAACGCGGCCCTGGTTCTCATGCGGTTGCCCGTCCAGCGAGAACATCACCTCGGCATGGTCTGTGTGCGAGTTGCGCACGCCGTCTTTGTTCTTGACCACCTTCATGCCCGGTGTCAGCGGTTCTTGCACCAACAGCCCCTCGTTAGCCCACGAGCCATGCAGATGGCTCAGCCACACTTGTCCGCGACGGATAGGAAGGTAGGCCGAGGCAAACTGGTTGAGCACAACGGGCTTCTTCTCGCCGTTGGTTATCTCCGTCCATGCCTCGATGACGTCTACATCTTTGTAGGCACGGTAGCAAAGGTTGACATGGAAGGGATAGACTTTGTCTTTCAAGCGGATGACGGTCTTGGTGGCCACATCGTCTGTCCACGAAGCGACGTCCACCACGACCAGTTGCAGCGACAAATTCCCGTCCGGATGCTGCACGCTGATGGCCGTCTCTGTGATGCAGTTCAGGCCATAGGCCGGATAGGCCGTGTCCATCCCCCAGTCTTCCTCGTAAGTCTTCAGGTCGGCTTCTGCCAGTTTCTGTCCATAATATAAAAATCTCACTTCGCCCCCCTCTGGTGCTTTAAGCAGCAACGAGGTATGCGGGGTGGATACACACACGTTCTGGGCAAACAGTCCGCCTGCCAGAAGGCACATCCCGGCAAGGGATGTCATTCGTTTCTTCAGGTTCATGGTTTTCAGTTCTTTTTTAGTTAGGTAATCTTACAGATGCAAATGTACGCTTTTTCGGCCAGACAGATTGATAGGATTTTATCTTTTTCTGATACCTATGTGACAATCTTCGTCCACGGGTCCCTGCCGGGCAGCCGATTTCTAAGGACCTTAGAACGGGGGGCTAAGGTTATTAGATAGGAGGTTCTAAGGTCATTAGATAGGAGCGAAGGATGGGAAAGGTCGGGAGAAATAGGCAAAATTCCCTAAAAAACGCAACGGAGGCAACCATCTTCGGGCGGCGAGTGTTACTTTTGCAACATGAACTTTAAACAGAAAGAACTATGGACAAGATGAAACTTACGGCATTGAGCCTGTGCGGCTGTTTGCTGCTGGCGGGCTGCGGCACATTTAACAACATGAACAATACGGCCAAAGGTGGCATCATCGGCGGCGGTTCGGGTGCAACGGCCGGTGCCATCATCGGCGGGCTGATAGGCAAAGGCAAAGGTGCAGGCATCGGAGCAGCCATCGGAGCGGCGGTAGGTACAGGTGCGGGCGTCATCATCGGCAAGAAGATGGACAAGAAGGCCGAAGCGGCCGCCCAAATCGAAGAGGCACAGGTGGAACAGGTGACGGATAACAACGGACTGGCAGCCGTGAAGGTGACCTTCGGCGACAACGTGCTGTTCGACTTCAACTCCACCGCCTTGAGCAACGAGGCCAAGGCTGCCCTGCGCCAGTTGGCCGAAATCTTGCGCGAAGACCCCACGACGGACATCGCCATCATCGGCCATACGGACAAGGCCGGCACGTATGAAGTGAACCTGAAGTTCTCGAAAGAACGTGCCTACAACGTGGAGAACTACCTACAAGACTGCGGCGTATCACCCAAGCAGTTTAAGGAAGTGAAAGGCGTGGCCTACGATGAATACGACGAGACCAAAACGGCTGCCGAGAACCGCCGCGTAGAGGTCTATATGTATGCCAGCGAAGAGATGATTCAGCAGGCTGAGGCGCAGAGCTGAACTTCATCCCAAAACATACGAAAAAAGGCGCGGAATCCGCGCCTTTTTCTTTTACTGTGCCAACAGGAGTTTAATAAGCGTGTTCGCCCTTCTCTTCCAACTCCTGCGGGTCCATCTTCCGGTTGTTGATGCTGCGCCAGGCGTAGATGATGTACGCCAGCACAAACGGCACAAGGATGGAAACGTAGGCCATCGTCTTCAACGTAAACTCACTGGAGCAACTGTTGGTCAACGTCAGCGAACTTTGCAAATCCACGTTGGAAGGATAATAGGCCGTGTTATTGTATCCGGCCACGAGCAACAAGGCCAGCACCGTCAGCACTGTGCCGATGCCTGCAAACCAGATACCTTTATCGAACGCGGGCTTCCACAACGTGCGGACTATGCCCCACAGCACGCCTACCACGCCCAAAAGGAAGACGATGAGCACAAGCGGCATGGCCAGGAAGTTGTTCAGGTACTTATACGGCTCCATGTAAATCTCGCCCGTCTCCGGATTCACCGCAAAACCGTCGGCCACCAGTGTGCGCACCAGGAAAGCCAGGAAGAACACGAGGAACAACACCGTGTTGCCCCACAACGCCCGGCGGCTGCGGGCCACGAGGTCGGGCTCGCCTATATTATTAATGAAATAGAGCGCGCCGAGGATGCGGGACAGAAAGAAGACGGCCAGGCCGAGGATGACGTTCCACACATTGCCCAGCGCATCCAGCCCGTGCCAGTTGTTGGCCCAATGGCTGATGACGGGCATGGCTTCTGTCAGATTGCCTTTGTCCACATAGAAGGCCGAACCGGTGAAGAACGTGGCTACGGCACCGCCCAGCAGCACAGGGCCCACTACCCCATTCAGAATCAGGAAAGCACGGTAGGTCTTCTGCCCCAGTAGGTTGCCCGCCTTCGACTGGAACTCGTAGCTGACGGCCTGAAGCACAAAGGTGAAGAGGATAATCATCCACAACCAGTATGCTCCGCCGAAGCTGGTGCTGTAAAACAAGGGAAACGAAGCGAAGAAGCCACCGCCGAAGGTGACCAGCGTAGTGAACGTGAATTCCCACTTGCGCCCCGTAGAGTTCATAATCAGTTTGCGTTGCTGCTCGGTCTTGCCCAGGCAATACAAGAGAGAGTTGCCTCCCTGCACGAAAAGCAGGAATACCAGAATCGCTCCCAGCAGGGAAACGATGAACCACCAATAGTGTTGAAGAAAACTATAGCTCATAAACGATAATGTTCAATGGTTAATGGTCAATTGTTAATTGTTAATTGTGCTCCACACCTTTCCGGATGGCTTTCAGCATAATGCCAATCTCAGCGATGAGCAGAACGGTGAAAAGCAACAGGAAAAGGAAGAAGGTGGTCTGTACGGAACCTACCTCCAGTTTGGAGATGGCGGCAGACACGGGCAGCATGTCCTGAATGGCCCACGGCTGGCGGCCACATTCGGCCACGGCCCAACCGGCCTGTCCGGCGATATATCCCAAGGGGATGGTCCACATGGCCACCAGATGCATCCAGCGCATCTTCGAGAGGTCACGCTTATAAACAAGGAACAGCACGACAAGGAAGAACAGAATGAAATATCCGCCCAGCATCACCATGATGCGGAACATGTAGAACGTCAGCGGCACGTCGGGCACCAACTCGTTGACATTCTTAACATAACCATAACCAAAGTAAGGCATATTCTCTTTCAGCACCCGGGCGGCTTCCTGCGCTTTGACTTCGTCGCCTTCAGCCTTGGCAGTGCGATAGTCGGCAAAGGCGCTGATGGCCATCTGTCCGCGTGCAATCTTCTCTTCGGCAGAGAGAGCCGTGGAACCGTCTTTCAGTTTGTAGCCCCCGTCCAGCAGGTCGTTGATGCCGGGCACGAAAGCATTGGCGTCACGCTCGCCCAGCAAAGAGAGCATCTTGGGAATCTCGATGCGCATCAAGAAAGGGTCTACCCCGTCATCAGGCGTCTGCTTCTGCGGGTTCAGGATGCCGAAGGCCACCAGTCCTGCCCCTTCCTGTCCTTCGTAGAAGCCCTCCATGGCGGCCAGCTTCATGGGCTGCTTCTGCGCCACCTGATAGGCAGAGCCGTCGCCCGTCCAGGCGGAAAGCACGGCAGCCACCAGGCCTACCCATGCAGCGACCTTGACACTGGCCAGAGAGAATTGCTTGTCGCGCTTCTTCCACAAATACCAGCAACTGACGCCTACCACAAAGATGGCACCCAGCACCCAGCCCGAAAGGACGGTATGGAAGAACTTGTTGACGGCCATCGGTGAAGTGGCCACGGCCAGAAAGTCTACCATTTCATTGCGGGCGGTGTCGGGGTTGAACTCCATGCCCACGGGATACTGCATCCAGGCGTTGGCCACCAGAATCCACCAAGCGGAGATGGTGGCGCCCAAGCCCGTAAGCCACGTGGAGGCCAGGTGGAAACCACGGCTGACTTTGTTCCAGCCGAAGAACATCACGGCTATGAACGTCGCCTCCATAAAGAAAGCCAGGATGCCCTCGATGGCCAGCGGCGCGCCGAAAATGTCGCCCACAAACCACGAATAATTGCTCCAGTTGGTTCCAAACTCAAACTCCAGAATGAGGCCCGTGGCCACGCCGATGGCAAAGTTAATGCCGAAAAGCTTCATCCAGAAGCGGGCCGTCCGTTTCCAGAACTCGTTGCCTGTACGGTAGTAGATGGTCTCCATCAGGCCCATAATCACCGCCAGGCCCAAGGTCAGCGGTACGAAAATCCAGTGATAAATGGCCGTCAGGGCAAACTGCGCCCGCGACCAGTCAATCAGAGAGGTGTCAATGTGTTCTACCATTATGAATCAGTTTTTAGTTGTGAATGTTTGAATGAGAAGTCATCAATTACCCGGCGCCCTGCGCTCTATCAGTTCGCGGCTCACGAAGTCATCTTCGTCCAACCCGCCGGACGATTCCCGGATAAAGTCGGGGAAAAAGAACAGTTTCAGAATGACGAACATGATGAACAGTTTCAGCAAGATAATGGCCCACAGCACACGCCCCCACGTCATTGCGCGGAAGCCGTCGCGATAGAAGCGCCAGATGTTTGTCACGGTTAGTATCATACACATAGGTTTAACGGTTATCATGCAGAAGACTGCCTCCCTGCGCCCATCTCCAGAACAGCCTGCGTTCGCATACGGAACAGCCATCGTTCATGCACGGAACAGCCTGCGTTAAAGCACGGGGAAAGCATCCGCTGTTTATAACGATTACAAATATATCGTTCCTTTGGTTATCTGCCAAACAAAACGGCTGCAAACTTCGGGAAAAACCGCACACGGACCTGCACTTGTCGACAGAAAACCGGAAACAGACGAGAAAAAACGGCACAACGTCCAATCCTTTTGTATTCCAAACGGACATTGGCGTATTTTGCAACATGAATCACCAAGTATAAGCAAAGATATGAAAAAGGTAAGAAGATTGATTGCGACCGCTTGTTGCGCCCTGGGCTGCACAGCCCTGTGGGCCCAGGACGCAACAACAACGGCAGCCGACAGCCTGCCCGCACGGTGGGACTTGCAGACGTGCATCGACTACGCCCTGCAACACAACATCACCATCCAGCGCAACCGCATCAGCGCACAAAGCACAGAAGAAGACCTGAAGACGGCCAAGGCCGAGTGGTTCCCCAGCCTGAGCGGAAGCGTGAGCCAGCGCATCGTGAACCGCCCGAACACGGACAACGGCACCATCATCAGCGGCGACAACATCACGACAAGCCAGAGCAAGACATCGTACAACGGCAGTTACGGCATAGACGCCAACTGGACACTCTACAACGGCGGAAGCCGCGTGAACGGCATCAAGCAACAGAAGCTGAACAGCCGCATCGCCGAGCTGAGCGTGGCCGAAAGCGAGAACTCCATTCAGGAGAGCATCATGCAACTGTACATGCAGATACTCTACGCCGCCGAGGCGGTGAAGGTGAACGAGGGCACGCTCGAGGTGAGCCGCGCCACCTTCGAACGGGGCAAGCAACTGCATGACGCAGGCAGCCTCTCCGCCGCCGACCTGGCCCAACTGGAGGCACAGGTGAGCAACGACAACTACCAGTTGGTGACCGCACAAGCCACGCTGCAAAACTATCGCCTGCAACTGAAGCAACTGCTGGAACTGGACGGCGACTACGAGATGCAACTGGACATGCCCGAGCTGGACAACACCGACGTGCTTGACCCCCTGCCCCTGAAAGACGATGTCTACCGCACGGCCCTGGCCCTGCGCCCGGAGATTGAATCGGGACGGCTGAACATCGAAGCGGCCGACCTGGGCATCAAGGTGGCACGCGCAGGCTACATCCCCAGCATCAGCCTCTCGGCAGGCATCGGCAGCACGAACGCCAACGGCAGCGACTTCAGCTTCTCGGAACAAATCAAACAGAACTGGAACAACTCGCTGGGCGTGACGCTGAGCATCCCCCTCTTCGACCGGAGGCAGACCAAGAGTGCCGTCAACAAGGCCAAACTGCAGAAGCAGACCAGCCAACTGGACCTGCTGGACAGCCAGAAGGAACTGTACCGCACCATCGAGAACTACTGGCTCGACGCCCGCAGCGCCCAGCAACAGTACGAGGCAGCCTTGCAACAGGTGAAAAGCTCGCAGACCAGCTACGACCTCGTCAGCGAGCAGTTCAGCCTGGGCATGAAGAACACCGTGGAGCTGCTGACGGAAAAGAACAACCTGCTCAACGCCCAGCAATCGCTGCTCCAGGCCAAGTACATGGCCCTGCTCAACGCCGGGCTGCTGCGCTTCTATCAGGGAGAAATCATGGAACTGTAATAATCACTAAACTCATACACATACCGATATGAACAAGAAGAAAATCATCCTCAGCGCCGCCGCCATCATCGTGGTGGCAGGCGTGGCCGTCTGGGCACTGTCCGGCGGAGCCAAGAAACAGGAGGTGAAGTACGAGACCGCCGTGGTGGGCCGGCAGGACATCGCCGACTTCGTCACCGCCACGGGCAGCATCGAACCCGTCACCGAGGTCGAGGTGGGCACGCAGGTCAGCGGCATCATCGACAAAATCTACGTAGACTACAACACGGTGGTCAAGCAGGGACAGCTCATCGCCGAAATGGACAAGGTGACGCTGGAGAGCGACCTGGCCTCGGCACGGGCCACGTATGACGGGGCCAAGGCGGCTTACGAATACCAGGAGAGCCTGTACAAGCGCAACCAGACGCTGCACGAGAAGAAGCTCATCAGCGACACCGAATTCGAAGAGAGCCGCTACAACTACCTCAACGCCAAGAGCAATTTCGACAGCAGCAAGGCCGCCTTGCAGCGTGCCGAGCGCGACCTCTCCTACGCCACCATCACCGCGCCCATCGACGGCATCGTCATCAGCAAGGACGTGGAAGAGGGACAGACCGTGGCCTCGGGCTTTGAAACGCCCACACTGTTCACCATTGCCGCCGACCTGACGCAGATGCAGGTAGTGGCCGACGTGGACGAGGCCGACATAGGCGGCGTGGAGGAAGGACAGCGCGTGGAGTTCACCGTCGACGCCTACCCCGGGCAGACCTTCTCCGGACAGGTGACGCAAGTGCGCCTGGGCGAATCCAGCGACGCCAGCAGCACGTCCAGCTCCAGCAGCACGGTGGTCACCTACGAGGTGGTCATCTCCGCCCCCAACCCCGACCTGAAACTGAAACCGCGCCTGACGGCCAACATCAACATCTACACCCTGGACAAGCCCGGCGTGCTGGCCGTGCCCGCCAAGGCCCTGCGCTTCACCCCCGCCGGCCCCATCGTGGGAGCGGATGCGGTGGTGAACGACTGCGACGCCGAACATAAGCTCTGGACCAAGGAGGGCAACACCTTCACCGCCCACGCCGTCGAGACGGGCATCTCGAACGGCACCTATACGGAAATCCTCGGCGGCATCAGCGAGGGCACGACCGTCGTGTCCGACGCCGAGCTCGAAGGCACCGCTGCCAAGGCCGAGATCCAGACGAACGGCGAACGCAGCCCCTTCATGCCCGGCCCTCCGGGAAGCGACAAGGAGAAAAAGGAGAAAAAAGACTGACCACGCAGGGCGGGTGAAAATGCGACCCGACGCGGTTGAAAACGCGACCCGACGGAGTTAAAAACGCGACCCGACGCATTTTTAACGGCGACCCGACGCATTTTTAACGACAACGGGTCGCGTTTAAAATCGAGTAATAAATATTGAAGAAACGGCCCCAAACGCCCTTCTTCATACCCCATTCTTCATTACACATTATTATATATATGAGCAAAACAGTCATCGAACTTCACGACATCCGCCGCGACTTCCAAGTGGGCGACGAGACGGTGCACGCCCTGCGCGGCGTGTCGTTCTCCATCCGCGAGGGCGAGTTCGTCACCATCATGGGCACCTCGGGCTCGGGCAAATCGACCCTGCTCAACACGCTGGGCTGCCTCGACACCCCCACCAGCGGCGAATACCTGCTGGACGGCACCAGCGTGCGCACCATGTCGAAGCCCCAGCGCGCCGTGCTGCGCAACCGCAAAATCGGCTTCGTCTTCCAAAACTACAACCTGCTGCCGAAGACCACGGCCGTAGAAAACGTCGAACTGCCCCTGATGTACAACCCCTCGGTCAGCGCCGCCGAACGCCGCCGCCGCGCCATCGACGCCCTCGTGGCCGTCGGCCTGGGCGACCGCCTGGAGCACAAGTCCAACCAGATGTCCGGCGGACAGATGCAGCGCGTGGCCATCGCCCGCGCCTTGGTCAACAACCCAGCCGTCATCCTGGCCGACGAGGCCACGGGCAACCTGGACACACGCACGTCCTTCGAGATACTCGTCCTCTTCCAAGAGCTACACCGCGAGGGACGCACCATCATCTTCGTCACCCACAACCCCGACATCGCCCAATACAGCAGCCGAAACATCCGCCTGCGCGACGGCCACGTCATCGAGGACCGGGAGAATCCCCGCATCCTCTCGGCCGCCGAGGCGCTGGCCGCCCTGCCGAAGAACATTGACGACTAAACGAGAAAGAGAGTTGTCTGAGCTACGAGCTACAAGCTACGAGCTACAAGCTACGAGCTGCAAGTAAGATGACTTTAATTCTTAGCACACGGCTACTCGTAGCTCGTAGCTTGTAGCTCGTAGCTAAAATAACTTATCATTTACAACGATTATGAACGGAACCAACTTATTCAAGATAGCCCTGCGCGCCCTGGCCAACAACAAGCTGCGCGCCTTCCTCACGATGCTGGGCATCATCATCGGCGTGGCCTCGGTCATCACCATGCTCGCCATCGGCCAAGGCTCGAAGAAGAGCATCCAGGCCCAGATTTCGGAGATGGGCTCGAACATCATCATGATACACCCCGGCGGCGAGCGCCGGGGCGGCGTCCGCATGGACCCCAGCGAGATGCAGACCCTGAAGCTGACCGACTACGAATCGTTGCGCGACGAGACCAATTTCCTGGCCGCCGTCAGCCCCAACGTCTCCAGCAGCGGACAGCTCATCGCTGGCAACAACAACTACCCCTCGAGCATCAGCGGCGTAGGCACGGAATACCTGGAGATACGCCAACTCTCCGTCGAGCAAGGCGAGATGTTCACCGAAGCCGACATCCAGGTCTCGGCCAAGGTGTGCGTCATCGGCACGACCATCGCCGAGAACCTCTTCCCCGACGGACAAGACCCGCTGGGCAAAGTTATCCGCTTCAACCAAGTGCCCTTCCGCGTGGTAGGCATCCTCAAGTCCAAGGGTTACAACTCCATGGGCCAGGACCAGGACGACATTGTCCTCGCCCCCTACACCACCGTGATGAAGCGCCTCCTGGCCCAGACCTACCTGGAGGGCGTCTTCGCCTCCGCCCTCAGCGAAGACATGACAGACTATGCCACGGACGAAATCACCACCATCCTGCGCCGCAACCACAAGCTCCAGCCGTCGGACGACGATGACTTCACCATCCGCTCGCAACAGGAACTCAGTTCGATGCTCAACAGCACCACCGACCTGATGACCACACTGCTGGCCTGCATCGCGGGCATCTCGCTCGTAGTGGGCGGCATCGGCATCATGAACATCATGTACGTCTCCGTCACCGAGCGCACCCGCGAAATCGGCCTGCGCATGTCGGTCGGCGCACGGGGCATCGACATCCTGGCCCAGTTCCTCATCGAAGCCATCCTCATCAGCATCACAGGCGGACTGATAGGCGTGCTCATCGGATGCGGCGCATCGTTCATCGTGAAGAACGTGGCCCACTGGCCCATCTACATCCAGGCGTGGAGCGTGTTCCTGTCCTTTGCCGTCTGCACCGTCACGGGCGTGTTCTTCGGCTGGTATCCCGCCAAGAAAGCCGCCGACCTCGACCCGATTGAGGCCATACGATATGAATAAAGCTACAAGTTACGAGCTACGAGCTACGAGTATAGTGTTTCAGCTCGCAGTGCACAGCCACTGGCAGCTCGTAATTCATAAAATTCGTAACTTGTAGCTCGTAGCTCTTAGCTCATAGCTCGTAACCAACAAATCACTATCTTTGCCGTATGAAACAGACCGACACCCATCTGCGCTACATCGAAACCGCCATCCACATCATCGGGTGGGGCATCGTTTTCGGTTTCCCCTACCTGATGATGAACCGCAGCGGAGTCAACCTCACATGGGGAGACTATCTGCGTCACGGCAGCATCGTGCCCTTGACGTTTCTCATCGTGTTCTATATCAACTATCTCTTCCTCATCCCCCGCTATCTATTCGGCGGACGGACAAAAGAGTATATTCTGATAAATATCGTACTGATTGCCTGCCTGGCATTCGGTTCGCATCTCTGGCAGGAATACATGTTCCGCCACCAGCCGCCTGGCAGGCCAGACAAACCGTTCCACATCGGACCACCCAAGTGGCTTTTCCTCCTGCGCGACGCTTTCTCCATGGTGCTCACCGTAGGCTTGAGCACCGCCATCCGGCTGAGCAAACGCTGGGCACAGATAGAAGGTGCCCGCCGCGAAGCCGAGAAAAGCCGCACGGAAGCCGAACTGAAAAACCTGCGTAACCAACTCAACCCGCACTTCCTGCTCAACACGCTGAACAACATCTATGCCCTCATCGCCTTCGACGCCGACAAGGCACAGACAGCCGTGCAGGAACTGAGCCGCCTGCTGCGCTATGTACTCTACGAAAACCAGCAGAAAACTGTCACACTGGATAAGGAGATGGACTTCATCCGCAACTACATCGAACTGATGCGCATCCGCCTGGCAGCCAACGTCAGCGTGGAAACCTGCTTCGACATACGCCCGGACAGCCGCACCGAGATAGCACCCCTCATCTTCATATCGCTGATAGAGAACGCGTTCAAGCACGGCATATCCCCCACCGAACCCAGCTTCATCCGCATCCATTTCAGCGAAAGCTCCGGAAAGATATGCTGCGATATACAGAACAGTTATCACCCCAAGACACAGACTGACAAAAGTGGAAGCGGCATCGGACTGAAACAGGTGCAGAAGCGCCTGGACCTCTCCTATCCCGGCCGATACTCCTGGAAACAGGGAGTCAGCCCAGACAAGAAAGAATATTATTCCCAACTAACTATAAAAACAATATGAAATGTATCGTCGTAGATGATGAGCCTTTGGCTTTGGACCTCCTGGAAAGCTATGTCAGAAAGACCCCGTTCCTGGAACTGGCCGGAAAATACTCCAGCGCCGTACAAGCCATGAAAGAACTGGCCAACCAACAAGTCGACCTGATATTCCTGGACATCCAGATGCCCGAACTAAACGGGCTGGAGTTCTCGCGTATGCTTCCGCCCGAAACGTGCATTATCTTTACGACAGCCTTCGACCAATATGCCATCGACGGCTACAAGGTCAACGCCATTGACTACCTGCTAAAGCCCATCTCCTACCCCGACTTCCTGCAGGCCGCCAACAAAGCCCTGCACCAGCACGAACTGATGCACCGCACGCCCCAAGACGAAATAGACAGCATCTTCGTGAAGAGCGAATACAAACTGGTGCAGATAGAACTGCGGAAAATCCTTTACGTCGAAGGGCTGAAAGACTACATCAAAATTTACGAAGAAGACAGCCCCAAACCCGTCCTATCACTGATGAGCATGAAAGCCATGGAAGACCTCCTGCCTCCCTCGCAATTCATGCGCGTGCACCGTTCCTACATCGTCCGCAAAGATAAGATACGGGTTATCGACCGAGGACGCATCGTCTTCGGCAAGACGTACATCCCCATCAGCGACAGCTATAAACAAGCGTTTCAAGAATATTTGGAGAAAAGAAGCTGAAGCCCAAAATCATAGCTTCTGCAATTGCTCTATGTCCTCAACAGACAGGTTCGTATAACGAGCCACACTATCCACAGACATCCCGTCCGACAGCATTTCCTTGGCGATGGCAAGGGCTTTGTTCTTTTCCCCCTTTGCCATGCCTTCCTCCATGCCCAATGCAAAGCCCTTGTGTTCTGCCGTAGACAGCACGCTGTACCAGTCACGGAAAGCCTTGAGGCTGTCTTCATACTCCGTCCGTTCCTCCGGATTGAACTTGGCTATCTCGGCGGCGGTGAAAAGTTGGTCGAACACTTTCTCGTACAAGACTTTCGGACGGTTCAACAGGGTAGAAAGATGCCGGATGGCATAAAGCCACTTGTCGGACATCGTGACCAACTCGTCCTCCGTCTTTGTGAACTTCGGCATCTCCAGGTAGATAAACGTCAACTTGTCGTAGAAGACCTCTTTTGTCCGGGTGTCCATCAGCTTGACTTCGTGATGAAAATAAGCCGGGTCGTGGTCGTCGAACGTGAAATTCAAGATGCCGATAGTATAGACCGCCTTCAACTGGTAGTTCCAGTCACCGCGCCTGGCTTGTTCGCGGATAGGGAATGTGGCATAAAACACGCTCCGGTCTTTGAAAAACTGCTGTTCCGCCTTCTGCATCTCAACCAGGAATTTCTCGCCCCGGTCGTTCTCGCAATAGACATCGAACACGGCCTTCCGGTCAAGCTCCTGCGTGCCCAGTTGCTCGCTGTTCAGGTAAGTCAGGTTGGTGATGACCTCCTGACCGTCCAACAGCGAGTTCAAGAAACTGCGCAACAGCTCCTTGTTCACCTCCGTGCCGAACAGCTTCTTGAAAGCGAAGTCGGTATAGAAATTGACGTATCTCTCGTGTAATCCTTCCAGTGCCATAACCCATGCTGATAATTCGATGGATGCAAAGATAAGAATTTGGTTTGAAAGAAGAAAATAGGCAGGAAGGTTTCTTGGGGAACTATCCTCTCATGCAAGTTGTGAGATTCTTCGATTTCGCTGCGCTCCACTCAGAATGACAGTGCAAAAGAAAAGACAACCGAATCTTAAACGATAAATATGCATACAAAAGCAGGCGACCTTTATAAAATTGGCCGCCTGCTGAAAGAGAGGTGTATAAACT
>DXCK01000113.1 GCA_019116045.1 Candidatus Bacteroides merdipullorum
TGGAGATTTTATCATATCTATGAAACTGATACCGTCGAGAGTTTGTATAGTGGTATATTTATTGATACCAGCCATGTCGAGGATTGTGGGGAAGAAATCTTCTATCATTATTCGCTGGTCGTTTTGTGTACCGCCTTTCGTGATGCCTGGCCAATAGACAATCATTGGTTCACGTACTCCTCCCATGAAAGCAGAACCTTTTCCTGCGCGTGCTGGGTAGTTCTGGTCTCGATTGGCTCGTCCTTGTCGTACATTGTTGAGTCCTTGGCCACCGTTGTCAGACATGAATAGGATGATGGTGTTTTTCCCTGTTTCGGGATTTTGTTCTAAATAGTTCAGTAAATCGCCCAAGCTTTTATCCATACCTTCTACTAATGCGGCGTAGCGTGCTTCTTTTTCATTGAGGGTATCGTTCAGTTGTATGTCATAACGCCCTCGATAGTTGTTGCTGAATCGTTTATCGTCATCGTAAGGAGAATGGACTGCATAATGGGACATATACAGATAGAACGGTTTGCCCATTTCAGTAGCACGTTTGATGTTGGCAATGGCTTCACGCGTCAAAGCTTCTGTCAGAAAGATGTCTTGTCCATGGTATTTCTCCAAACCGTGTACGGCAAAGCGTGTGCCTTCTCCGAAGTTCTTAGTCCCAAGGTAGCTTCCCGGAGCTCCATTGGGGCCTCCGCCGATGTTTATGTCAAATCCCATAGTCGCGGGATCTCCGCCTGGCGTGTTGCGTGCGCCGAAATGTGCTTTACCGCAGTGAATAGTGAAATAACCGTTGTCTTTCAGAATTTGGGGTAAAGAAGTGATAGGAGTGGAGTTGTTGATTAGTCCGGCTGTGTTACTCGGTTGAATACCGTTGTAGTTCCAATCAGGCAATGCGATTGTTGAACTGGTGGCATCCGTTTTTTGGTCCTTTTCCAATGTCCAGTTCGTGACACGATGGCGTGAAGCGTTCATGCCAGACATCAAGCTGCATCGTGTAGGGGAAGATATGGCGCAGGCATAAGCTTCTGTGAACCGGACTCCCATTTGTGCTAAGCGTTCCATGTTGGGGGTGCGGAAGCGTTGGTTCAGGGCTGTCTGTTGATTTTTATAGAAAGGGACAGAAGTATCTTGCCAACCCATGTCGTCGACAAGAAAGAGAATTATGTTAGGATGTGCTACCTCTTGGGCGTTCGAAGCCAAGGCGGCTAATACTAAACTTGAAAAGGAGAATGTTTTTTTCATCATTTGTCTTAGTATAAATTGATTAAAGGGGTGTTTTTTGAGCGCGTACTTTACGGAGAATGCTTTCCAATTCAAAAACAGTTTCTGGATGTTGAGTTGCTACGTTTTCTTGTTCATACACGTCGTTTTTCATGTTATATAGTTGCGGTGTAGGGCAGTTACCAGTTTCTACTTTCGAGCCCCAAGTCATAGTGGGGCCGTCATTGGCTTCTATGTATTTCCATTTAGGTGTACGGACGGACAGCGTATGGTTGGCTGCTTGTTCGATGACCCATGGACGTCCTGCATACTTTTTCCCCAATAGCTCCTCTAAATAATTATGACTATCAGGAGCACTCCCTTTGGGTAGGCGTGCGTCAATAAGTGCAGCCAGCGATGCCATCCAGTCTATTTGCGACATTAAAGCATCCGATTCACTTTGAGGTTTAATGTATTTGGGCCAGCAGGCAATGGCTGGTACCCGTGTGCCTCCTTCGTAAGCACTGTATTTATAGCCGCGCAAAGGCCCGCTGGGTTTATGATTGCCCAACAATTCTTCTGCCTGGTCCTGATATCCATCATTCACTACCGGGCCATTATCGCTGGAGAGGATGATGAGTGTATTGTCGCTTATGCCCAGTTCATCAAGTGTCTGCATGATTTGTCCTACACACCAATCGAATTGTACAATGGCGTCTCCGCGCAGTCCCATCGTAGATTTTCCTCTGAAACGTGGGTGAGGGAAACGTGGGACATGTACATCGTTTGTGGCGAAGTAAATAAAGAAAGGTTTATTGTGGTGCTTCCGTATGAATTGAGTGGCATGGAGGGTGATGGAATCGGCAATATTTTCATCTTTCCACAAGGCCTGTCCGCCACCTTTCATATATCCGATACGGCTGATGCCATTGACTATAGATTGGTCATGTCCATGTTTGGGCGCGGGCTTCAGATTATATAACAGTTCGGGATGTGCTTTACCCGTGGGCTCACCTGCAAAATTTTGTTTATAGCTGACTTCGATTGGGGGGGCGGAAGCGTCATAATTGGCTACACATCCGTCTTCGATGAATACGCAAGGAACGCGGTCGGCTGTGGCTGCCATGATGTAATGATGGTCAAAACCCAAGTCTGCAGGTGTGGCTGCCAATGGTGCATTCCAATCTTGTTCACCACTCTTATTACCCAATCCGAGATGCCATTTGCCAAACACAGCCGTAGTATATCCAGTGTGTTTGAACATGTCGGCCAAGGTATATTGCCATGGTTGTATTATCATGGCTGCATCTCCATTGGCGATATCAGTGTCCGGACGGCGCCAAGCATATTCACCTGTCAACAAGGAATAGCGTGAAGGGGTACTGGTCGCTGCTACGGCATGCATGTCGGTAAAACGGATGCCTTTGGCTGCCAGACGGTCGACATTAGGCGTACGGACTCCTTGAGCGCCATAGCATGATAAATCTCCGTAGCCCAAATCGTCTGCGTAAATCAGAATGACATTCGGCTTTTCAGGTTCGTCCATCCGTTTGTCCTTCTGGGAAGCCCCTGCTCCCGTTGCTGTTGTGGTAAGCACAGGAGAGAGGAGGCTTAATGTAAAGAAAAAAGGTTTCATGGTCGGTCCGTTTTGTATTCCATTTGAAGGTATGGGTTTATTTCACTGGTAGTATGCGCAGGGCGTAACTTAATTCCTGTTGTGGCACCCAGTAAGAGGAAATCGTGCCGGTATCTCGTCCGCAACTGCCGTTACCGGTGCCTCTTAAAGCAGCATCCAGGTGTAGCACAATATAAGGACGTGGTTTCAGTTCCCAAGTGTGCTGGGTGTTCATCAGGTCTTCATCGGTATAGCGCAATGCTGAGAAGGAGACGTTACCTTCTGTTTCGATACAGATACCTCGTCCTTGGCTATCGGTTAGTGTCAGTTCACGTAACCCTTCGCGGCTGCCTGTAGACTGTGGTTTGATGTAGGGCCAAAGTAGTTCGTCTACAGTTGTAGCGTAACGACCTACAGGGCAGCCATCTTTACGGTCTGCCAGATTTTCCCACGGGCCGTGTGCATAATAGTCTATGTGACTCATTGTAGAATCGATGCCGCAAACTAGTCCGGCACGACGTAAGTCAGGTGTCTGTGGCGAGAAGGTCGCTTTCAGGTCGATGATTCCTTCGGGCGAGAAAGTATATGTGATTTGTGTTCCGCATAAACTGCCGTTTCTGGTGGTCGTCACAACAATCTTGTTACCGTCTTTTTCCACCAGACATGTACCTTCTGCATTCAGTCCGTTGTTTACGTTAGTGAATTTGTCGTTTTCTATGTAGCGGTGGTTATCGTAGAGGAATCCCAGCCCTTGTGTAATGATGTTTTTCCCGTTCATTACCAATGAAATCATGCGGCCAGTTTTTTTATCGAAGTCGGCTTCAATGTTTGCATTATGTATTGTTATTTGCTGGTCTGTTTCGACTACATTCAGTTTCGGCTTACGTTTAGAAATGAGTGCTGGCAGTGGGCCTCTGGCAATGATTTTGAGTTGTTGTTGCGCCACGCTATGTCCGGGCTGGCTCCAACGGGTAGCATCTTTTTGACGCACGCACAAGTTCAGCATGATTTCTTCGCCTTGCTTTTGCGCCTGAACCAGATTGACTCCTTTTAACTTCAATGTGACTGTCAAAGAGTCATCGGGCTGTATGCCGTCCAGCGGCAAACTGTCGGCAGGCATCAGATAACCGTTTTTCACAGCCTGCCAGCGCAGGTAAAATCCGTCCAACGAGATAAAGTCATAAGTGTTTTTCACTGTGACTGAAACTTCGTCCTTTTCTATGTCTGTATTGTGGTTTTTCAGTTTTACATATTGGTAGATGGCTTTTACTTCTTTTAGTTTGGGTGATTCTTCCCGCGTTGGCAGCAAGATGCCATTGGAGCAAAAATTACCTTGGTGCGGGCCTGGATAATCGTAACCAGTGTGTAAGCGATAGATGCCTTGTTTCATTTCTTGCGGATCATAGATGGCTTGGTCTACCCAATCCCAGATGGCTCCGCCTATGGTTGACGTACTGGCTTCTATGCTTTCCCAATATTCTTTCAGGTTGCCGATGGCGTTGCCCATGGCGTGGGCATATTCGCAGAGAAACATGGGCTTGTCGAAACTATTGACATAAGTATCCATCCATTTCATGTTGGGATACATTTTGCTGTACATATCGCTGAAACGGTTGCCGCCATATTCCTTGCCATCGCGTGTGCCTTCGTAGTGCACAGGGCGGTTGTCCAGGCGTTTGGCTGCGTCGTAGCAGGCTTGGAAGTTGTTGCCACCGCCCGCTTCGTTGCCCAGGCTCCAGAAGATGATGCTCGAATGATTGCGGTCGCGCAGCACCATGCGGTCGATGCGGTCTACGAAGGCTGGAATCCACGAAGGCATGTCGCTGATGCTCTGGTTGGCATGGTCTTCCAGGTCGGCTTCGTCCATGGTGTAGAGACCGTAGTAGTCGAACATGGCGTACATCTTGGCAGCATTGGGATAGTGGGCTGTGCGGATGGTGTTGATGTTGTTTTGCTTCATGAGCAAGACGTCGCGCAGCATCGATTCTGTGGTGACGGCACGTCCGTACATGGGGTGCGTGTCGTGCCGGTTGACACCTTTAAAGAAGACGCGCTGTCCGTTGATATAGAGCACCGGGCCTTTTATTTGAATGTCTCGGAAGCCATATTTAGTGGAAAAGGCCATTTCTTCTTTTCCTTCTTCGCGTTGGATGATGCGTACGGTGTATAAGTTGGGTGTTTCAGCAGTCCAAGGCAAGAGGTCTTTCAGGTTGAATTTCACGTTGGTTTTCAGTTCTTTTTGCTCAGGTGTGTAATCTGCTTTTATCGTTTTTTCGGCCAGCGGTTTGCCTGCCGGGTCAAAAAGTTTAATGTCAATGTCTTTGCTGCCTGCCAAGCCATCGCGGTTGTCCAAAGTCAAAGCAACGTTCAGAACTCCTGTTGTGTAATCAGATGCCGCATCCAATTGCGAAGTGATGTAGTGGTCTCGTACAGCGGCTTTGGGAGTGTTATACAGATAGACGTCGCGGAAGATGCCACTCATGCGGAACATGTCCTGACATTCCAAGTAAGACCCATCGCTCCAACGGAATACTTGTACGGCCAATCGGTTGCGGCCGGAACGCAGATAGGGGGTCAAGTCAAATTCGGCCACGTTGTTCGAGCCTTGGGTGTAACCTATGTATTGTCCGTTCAGGTAGACGAAGGCTGCGCTGTAAATGCCTCCGAAGTGTATGAATGTCCGGCGTGTTTCCCAGCCTTGGGGTAAGTTGAAGAAGCGGACGTATGAACCTACGGGATTGATACCATAGTTTTTCCCTTCGTCATTGAACTTAGGGCGAGCGTTGATAAATGGGGGGGTATTGTCATGCGGATATTCCACGTTGGCATAGATGGGATGGTCGTAACCAAGCATTTCCCAGTTGGAAGGTACGGGGATTTTGTCCCAACTGCTCACGTCGTAGTCTTCTTTGTAGAAATCTTGCGGACGTTGTGAGGGCTCTGGCACCAGATGAAAGGCCCATTCGCCGTTCAGCAAGCAGTAGCGAGAACTGTGTATGTCTGTCCAGGGTGTGGCGTAAAAGTCTTTGTCGGCTAGCATTTCACTTTCCGAAGCGTAGGGGATGTAGGTGGCATGTCCCGGTTCTTTGTTTTCGGCAAAGATGGTTTCATTCTCCCAGTAATTCTTAGAGCGATCACTCATCATTTGTTCCGGTTGTCCCGGCATGGGCACTGGGCTGACTATGATTCGGAAGAGGGTTTCTGTCTGGTCACCGGCTTTGTCTTTGGGCAACAGGTGTAGGCTGCCATCTTTGTTGCAGGCCAGCACTAAGTCCATGCTGTTCGATGGGATGATTTGGAAAAACTTGCCTTTCGGACGGATGGTCCACAGTTGTGATTCGTCCGAGCCGTTGTTCTCGGTGATGCCTGCCGTGTTGTCTGACGTGGCATGGATAGCTTTGTTCTCGAAAGGTGTGATGAAGCGGAAACTGCCTGACAAGTCGGTAATGCTCCATTGTTGCTGCAGGTCTTTATCGTCTTGTGTTACCAATACGGCGCGGGTATTTCCTGTTTTGTAGCCTATGACCTTGCCGGTATGTCCGGCAGGTTCAAGGTTGTATAGTTTGTCTTTGGCAAACTTTTGGGCTTGCATCGAGCCTGTCAGGGCAACTAACAGGCAAAGAAGAAAGGTGGCAACTGTTTTTCTCATGATTCTTTATGGATTAATGTTCGTTTGCTTGAATGGAGAACGAAGAATGAGGCTGGTCTGCTCACTCTCCATTCTCCATTGAGGCGACCAGTGGCGTCGGTTATTTGCTTACCGGTCGAGCGTTATCCCGAGTTCTTTTATGTCTACTATGGCCGTTTGCCCGTCAGGAGTAGTGGCCTCCAGGCGGATGAAGCGCGCTTGGGGGACTTCCTTCAGTGTTACGGTTTGCGGCACGGGGTTGTGCATGATGTTGCTGAACTCGCCGGGTGTGGACATCGTGTTCCACTGTTGTCCATCTATGCTGGTGCTGAATTGATAGCGGAAGGCCATTGTCGGCCGGGCTTCGCCGTTCAGCGGGGCATAGGTGAAGGCTTTCAGGGAGACGGCTTTACCCAGGTCTATGGTCAGCGGATTGGCAGATAGCACTTTCCATGAGTCTCGTGGCAGGTCGTTCCATTGTGTTTCGTCTTGGCTTTCGGACAGGGGAGGAGCGTAGTAGGCGGCCACGTTGCTGATGTTGGCTTTCAGGCGGGTGGACAGCAGTTTGAGGCGCAGACGGGTAGCTTCTGTTTCGGGAAAGCGTAGCAGGCGTTTGTAACCTATGGTCGTTCCTTGGCCCAGTGTTTGCCATTGTCCGTCCACCAAGGCTTCTACTTCGAAGCTTTCAACGCGTTGGCCTTTGGAAATATCTTCTTGTAGGAGAACGACGTTGATGCGCGAGCCTTCTTTCAGCGTGTATTCTTGGCTTTTGCCTCCGGCGGCTGTCCAGAGCGTCTGTCCGTCTGTCACACGGTTGTCGGCAAAGGCACGGCTGCGATAATCGGCAAACTCTTTGAGCCGTTGCACGTCGTTCTCGTGGATGAGTCCGCGGCAGTCGGGTGGAATGTTGAGCAAGAGTACGGAGTTGTAGCCTACTGATTGGAAATAGATGTCCGTCAGGTGTTTCAAGCTTTTCACTTGGTTGTCTTGGTCGGCATGGTAGAACCATCCGGGGCGGATGGATACGTCTACTTCCGACGGATACCAGAACAGTTCGTTGGCTTTGGCCAGTATGTCTCGGCCACCCAGGTCGGGCGATTTGGGGCGGATGCCCAAGGCGCTGTTGACGCTGTCCGAGCGGGTGTAGATGCCGGGTGCCAGTACGGTGGCGCTCCATTCGGTTTCGCGGCCTAAGCCTTTTTCGTTGCCTACCCAGCGCACGTCGTCGCCCATGATGGCCATGACGGCTTTAGGCTGTAAGGTCTGGATGGTTTTGTAGAAGGCTTCCCAGTCGTACACTTGTTTTTTCCCGTTGGGGCCTTCGGCGCATGCGCCGTCAAACCATACTTCGTGCACTTCTCCGTAGTTGGTCAGCAATTCGGTCAGTTGGTCGATGAAGAACTGGTTGTAGCGGGGCGAGTCGCCGTAGCTTTCGGCGTTGCGGTCCCAGGGCGAGAGGTAGACGCCAAATTTCATGTCGTATTTGGTGCATGCGTCGCGCAGTTCTTTCACCACGTCGCCTTTCCCGCCTTTCCAGGGCGAGGAGGCTACGCTGTGCTGGGTGGTTTTGGTGGGCCACAGGCAGAAGCCGTCGTGGTGTTTGGCTGTAAGGATAACCATTCGGAAACCAGCTTCCTTCAGTGTACGCACCCATTGTTCGGTGTCCAGCTCGGTTGGGTTGAACAAGGCCGGGTCTTCCTTGCCGTCGCCCCATTCGCGGTTGGTAAAGGTATTGATGCCGAAGTGTAGGAAAGCGGTCAGCTCCAGTTGTTGCCACTCCAGTTGTTGGGGTGAGGGTACGAGACGGGCTGCCATGTCTACTTTTTCTTCCAGGGTAGCTCCTGGCGGAAAGCTGATGTGCTTGACGAAGTTCTTTTCGCTTCGCTGTGAGCATCCTTCCAGTGCGGAACAGGCGAGCAAGCACAGCACAATAGCTAACAGATTGATTCTCTTCATGGTTATCTTTCGTTTGTCAGTTGATAATGATTTCGTCTATATACACGCGTGAGGGTTGCCCCGGACGCACGTGGTTGTCTGGGCAGTTGCCGGGAGTGTCCAGTGTGAAACGCACGTAGCGTCCTTTTTGCCCGGGAGTGTTCACGGTCAGGTCTTCGATGAAATTGCCTTCCTGGAAGATGTCGCTGTCGGCATATTCCAGCCGTCCGATTTCTTTGAAGGTCTGGTTGTCATCGGATACTTCTACAATGACTCTCCTTGGCTTGTGGACTGCCATGCCATAATTGGTGACGCAGCCTACGGTGCATTGGTCAAAGCTTTCTGTCTGCTGCAAGTCTATCGTGAGCGAGTAGTCCTTGCCCAAGTCGCCCGTGTACCATTCGAAGTCCGTCTGCTTCAGACTGCCTCTCAGGCCGTTTACCACGATGTCGGCTGCCTGTGGCGTGCCGCTCAGTGGTTTGGCTGTCGCGCGGTTCCATGCCAAGGGGAGAATCAGCAGTTCGCCCATTTGTTCACCATGGGCAAAGGTAGCGGCTTTTATGGTCATATCCTTGTCTGCGAGTATTTTTTCTTTGTACAGCGTCGACGAGGTGGTGGGCTGGCTGCCGTCTGTGGTGTAGCGCAGCTCTACGTCCGGGCGTTCACACTCCAGGCTAACTGCCAGTTTTCCTTCCGCAGTGGGGTGGATGCTGTGTTGTATGTTATACATCGAGTGTGCCGTTACGATTCCTTTTTGAGCCAGGTGGGCCAGGTAGTTGTCCAGACCCTTCAGGAAGGTAGGCCAGTCTTTGCGTCCCTTGGGTGCCCATGCCGTTTCGGCCAGGGCGGCCAGACGGGGGAAGGTGAGGTAGAACACGTCGTCGGGCTTGCTGCAGAACTCTGTCCACATGCAGGCTTGTACGCCCATCAGCAGAGGCTCGTATTCCGGTTTCCAGTCGGCTTGCACAGGTTCGTAGTCATAGACGTTCTTCAGTGTGTTGTTGCCAAAGTAGGTAGTCGGTTCAAACCATTGTGGCCCTTGGTAGCGTATGAGGTAGAGCACCCGGGCCGGAGCCATGATAAAACGGTGTCCTTGGGCGGCGGCTTTCAGGGCAGCTTTGCCAAAGCCTTGCCAGCCCAGGATGATGGACTCTTCGGGCAGTTGGCTGTTGGTCAGTTCGTCCCAGCCGATGACCTCTTTGCCGTGGCTGCGCACGTAGTCGGCCATGCGTCCCATGAAGTACCCTTGCAGGGCTTCTTCGTCTTTCAGGCGTTCGTGGCGGATGCGGGCTTGGCACAGCGGACACTTTTGCCAGTTGTTTTTGTTGGCTTCGTCTCCTCCCAAATGTATGTAGCGCGAAGGGAATAGGGCCATGACTTCATCCAGCACGTCTTGCAGGAAGGTATAGGCGCGGTCGTTGCCGGCACAGAATATGACTTCTGCGTTCCGTCCCCCCAGTCCGGGCAATACGCCGATAAAATCTTTTACTACCGGGCAGGCATATTCCGGATAGGCGGCCAGTGCGGCATTGGAATGGGCGGGGATGTCAATCTCTGGGATGATTTCAATTTGTCGGTCGGCGGCATAGCGGATGATTTCTTTCATGTCCTCCTGCGTATAGAAGCCGCCTACGGGTGTCGGTTCGTCGCGTTTCGGGTTGCGGCGGTCGGGGAAAGGTTGGTTGCCCCGGTCTACGCGCCATGCCCCCACTTCGGTCAGGCGCGGATATTTCTTAATCTCCAGTCTCCAGCCGTTGTCATCGCTCAGGTGTAAATGCAGGCGGTTGATTTTCAGCATGGCGATGCAATCTATCATGCGCATCACGTCTTCTTTGGGCAGGAAATAGCGCGATACGTCCAGCATGTAGCCACGGTATCCGAAGCGTGGCTCGTCTTTGATGTTCACGGCGGGGATTGTCCAACGGTTGTCAACGGAGTTTTCTCCTTCGATGGACGGAGGAAGTAGCAAGCGTAGGCTTTGCAGGGCATAGAAGAAACCACGGGAATCGGAAGCCTTGATATTGATTTGTTTAGAGGTTACTTGCAGTTCGTAAGCCTCGGCTTTCAGCGTAGTGTCTTTGAGGAGGCGGATATCACCTTTTTCACCGATTTGTACGGCAGGGGTAAAGCCGGCTGCGCGAGTGAAAAGGTTGGCAAAGCCTTCGGCTACGCTTCGTTCATCTTCATCGGTGATGCTTAGGACGGTATTTGCCGTGATGCGGAATGTGCCATCGCTTTTCTCGCTCGAAAGAGGTTGGGGGACAAGGAAGGCGTCCGTCTTTTCAGATGTTCCGGTACAGGCGGACAGGGCCAGGACGGCAGACAGCACGCAAATCAACATTCGTTGGATGGTATTCTGGTTCTTCATTGGAAGCGTTTTTTTAGGTTCATAGTCGTATGGAGGATTTGTCTGGGTCGGGATTTGGGGGTGTGAGGCGGAGCTTTGTTCCGTTCCGGCCAAAGTATGAGAAAGTCCGCACGGTTGCAACTTTGCAACACCTTGCAACCGTGCGGACTATGTGGCCGGGAGGAAGCCTGCCGAAGCAAGACTTCTCTCCCGTCAGAGAACAAGGGCGTTAATATCCCGGATTGTTTCCGGTGATAGACGGGTTGGCGTCTATTTCCGTCTGCGGGATGGGGAAGAGCATCATCTTTTCCAGGAATTCGGCCGTCAGGTTTCCGTTGTTGTACAGGCGCTCCGTGAAGCGGTTGTTAGACTCGTTGTAATAGGCGTTTCCTGCCTGAACCATTTCGTGCTGGTTGTGGTAGTCCAGGAACTCTTTCAAGAACTCCGTTCCGCGCAGGCGGGCCATATCCCAGATGTCCGGCTCGCCCCACAATTCGAAGATGCGTTCGTAGTACAACTTCTTGCGTACCGTCGTCTGGTCCAGCGTGCTGCTCCAGGCGGCAGGTTCGGTGGCTGCCTTTTCGCCGGCCGAATTGCGGGCGCGCTCCAATACTTCGTTGGCCAATGCAACTGCCCGCGAGGGGTTGCCTAATTCGTTGTACACGTCCGCCATCAGCAGCAGCATTTCGGCGTAACGATATACCATCAGGTTTTTATGGGCAGCCTGGGCAGCTTGGTATTGGTCGAAGGCCTTGCCGAACGAAGGATAAGCGTAGGCATTTCCTTTGCGCGCAAAAGAATTTTCTGCTTTCTGCAGAGCCGTGATGCGGGCTTTTTCTTGCGGTGTGGCGTCGGCGGGAATCTCCATATTTTTCAACTCATCCAAGGTCATCCCGTAGGGTACTGTGGCGACAAATTGTTTCAGGACAGGATTCCCGCTGTTGTTCTTGATGGGATTTCCCTCTGCATCCAAAAGATAAACGCCGGCTACCGTGTAGGTCAGTTTCGGATAGGCATAAGTCGAATCGTTGGGCGACAACTCTAAGCCGACTTGCGGCTTCGGGTTGGCTTGATTGTTGCCGGGATAGGTTCTCCATTGCGTCAGGAAAGTGGTCTCCATGCGCGGGTCGCCCGGATAGAAGCCTCTTTGCAGGTCATACGCACTGAACGAGAAAGCATGCGTAGTCCAGTTGACACCCGTTGTCGAAGCTTGAGGACACAAGCGGTTGCTGCCTCGGTTGTAGGCTGCGGAGGCATTTCCAATGAAGTTTATCTGGAAGATGGCTTCTTTGGAGCCGGTTACCCATTCGCCAAACAAGTCTGCATAGTTGCTTTCCAGTTCGTACGGGCCGTGTTCATACACGTCGTCAAAGTATGTTTTGGCGTTTTCCAGGTTTTGCTGCGTGTCGATGCCCAAAACTGCCATTTTGTGGTAAACCTTGCCTAAGTAAGCCTTTACCGTCCAACGGCAGGCGCGTTCATTTTCTTTTGGCTCTTCGCTGATGGCCAATGCATCTGTCAGGTCTTGTATGATTTGCTTGAATACATCCTCGCGGGGCGTGCGGGGCATAGCGATGCCTTCGGAGGTAGAAGCTACCGTTTTCAGGGGCACGTCGCCGAAGAGTGTCACCAGGTTGAGGTAAGCTACGGCGCGCAGGAATTTGGCTTCGCCTACGTACTGCGTGATAAGCTCTTCGCTCAGTCCGCTGCCTTGCATGTTTTCAATGAAAGCATTCGATTCGGAGATAACCTTGTACAAGCCGTCCCACATCGCTCCTATTTGTCCGATGCTTGGCGTGGGGGTGAGGCTGGTAAACAAGTCTGGGTCGCCAGCATTGCGCTGTGCCCACGCATGTCCGCCCACGGCGATAAGTACTTCTTGCATGTTTTGGCCATATACGTTGCTGGTTGCAAAGTAAGAGTAGCAACCGCGCAAGGCCAGATTGGCATTCTCTGGGTTCGAGAATACGATCTCGTTGTTTTGGCTGTACAGCGGATCTTCATCCAGGCAAGACGTCAGGCTGAAGGCTGCTGCCATCGACAAAATCAAGTATTTATATCCTTTGAATTTCATAATGGTTCTCAATATTAAAGGTTCATGATGTTAGAAGGTGACGTTCAATCCAAATATATATTGGCGAGGTGTGGGATACGAACTCATGTCGATGCCCGGGCGCAGACCGTCGAAAGCAAAGCTGTTTACTTCGGGGTCGTAGCCGCTGTAATCGGTGATGACGAACGCGTTTTTAACAGATGCAAATACCGATATGTTCTGGAAGCCGATTTTGTTCATCCAAGCCTTGGGCAATGCCCAGTTCAGGGTGATGTCCGAGCAGCGCAGGTAGCTGGCATCTTCCACGTAACGGTCGTACACGTATCCGAGCAATATGTTGCTTGTAGACGACGGATAGAGGTTGGAATGGTTCTCCGGGGTCCACATGCCGTAGAAGGCGTCCTTGCTTACATTGTTGTTGTTCGTTGAGGGCATGTTGATGTAGCGGTTGTTTGTATTGATGACGTCGCGGTCGTGTACGCCGTTGAAGGCAGCAGACAGGGTCAGGCTCTTCCACGATACAGAAGTCTGGAAACCGTAGGTAAATCCGGGATTCGGGTTGCCGATGATGGTGCGGTCTTCTGCTGAGATGCTGCCGTCGCCGTCTTGGTCGACGAACTTGACATCGCCGGCTTTCGGGCTTGTGCCATCCACGGTTGTGTAATAGCCGGTAGAGCCGTCAGCTTTGATAAACTTCACGCCTTCGCTGGTGATGTCTTCTTCCTGCACGATGCCTTGTGTCTGTAAGCCGAACAGCAGTCCCGGAGCTTCTCCTTCCAAGAAGATGTTACCCACGCCGAAGTGGTCGCCTATCGAGTTGCCATAGTAACCTACGCGCTCTCCCAGGCAGCCGAAAGAAGTCGGGTCTAAACCTAAGTTGGTGATTTTGCTCTTGTTCTTGCCGATGTTGGCGCTTACGCTCCATTTCCAGTCACCTTTGTCGATGATTTGTGCATTCAGCGAGAACTCGACGCCTTTGTTGTCCAGCGAACCTTGGTTGTAGTAGGTCGAACTGAAACCGGCAGAACCGGGAAGGTCGCGCAGAATGAGCAAGTCGTCAGTCTTCTTCATGTAGATGTCTAACGTACCGCTGAGACGGGAATCGAATATGCCAAAGTCGATACCGAGGTTCCACGAAGACGTCTTTTCCCATGTCAATCCGTCGTTAGGCAGGTTGCTGACGAGCAATGTGCTCATGCCCTCACCGTTGCCGTTGCCGATGGTGGTGGTACTGCCTGAGTAGGTTGAGAAAGTGAAATAAGGGTCTATACTCTGGTTTCCTGTCATACCGTAGCTGGCGCGTATCTTCAGTTGGTGCAGCCAGGTGAGGTCTTTCATGAACTCTTCTTGTTCTACGCGCCAAGCGATAGAAGCTGAAGGGAAGTAACCCCAACGGTTTCCTTTGGCAAACTTGCTGGAGCCGTCGGCACGGATAGAAGCGGTTACCAGATACTTGTCGAGGAACGAGAGGTTGACACGTCCCAGGTAGGACAACAGTTGGTAGTCCTTCTGGATGGGCATCTCGTGTATAACGCTACCGGCCATGTGGAGACCATTCTCACGCAGGTCGAAAGTAGAAAACTGTGTGCCGCGTGTGTTGGCGTTCAAGAATTTGTATTGGTCGTAAGTGACACCGGCAGTGGCGTCCAGATGGAGCAGTTCGCCGAAGTCTTTGGTATAGTTAACCAGGTTTTCTACGTTGATGTTGCTCTTGTCGAGGTCGGAAATGGCCAGTAATCCATTGTTGTTCATGCCTTGGTAGAGTGACATGCCATACCAGCGTTTGCGGTCGTTGGTGTTCAGGTTGCCGCCGGCGCGGAAGTTGTAGCTCAAACCGTCGATGATTTGCCACCGCAGGTCTACGCTGGCATTGAAGGTCTTGTCGTTGGCAACGTCTACGTAGTCGTTCAGCCAACTGAGCACGGTTGTGGTGGTTTCGCCAGTCAGTGACGGGTCATCGTCGGGTAACTGGAACGGAGCATAGTCCAAGGCTGTACGAGAGATAGCAGTGGTCGAACCGCCCAGCGTGCTACCGCCGGCCATCATGTTGTTCTGGCGGATAGAGCCGCTCATCGTCATGTTCAGATGAACTTTCTTGGAGATGTCGATGCCCAAGTTAGCGCGCAGGTCACCTTGTTGCAAGCCTGTTTGCTTCACGGTGCCGTTGATGTCTTTGAAATTGGCCGAAATGTAGTAGGTGATTTTATCCGTACCGCCGCTCAGAGACACAGAGTAGTTCTGCGAGAAAGCCGATTGGTAAATCTCTTTCTGCCAGTTGCGATAGTTGATAAGACGATAAGTTTCTGGGTCGTTCGGATCATAATCGGCTAAAGCATCGCTGAATACATAGCGCATTTCATCTCCTACCTGGTAAAAATAATATTGGCCGTTCTCGATGCGTGAGTTGCGGTAAGCGGCGTATTCTTGCAGGTTGGTCATCTCCATTAATTTGGACGGCTCTGCAATGGTGAAGTTGGCTGCTACGTTGACTTTCGCTTTGCCTTGGCGGCCTTTCTTGGTCGTGATGAGGATGACGCCGTTAGCACCACGCGAACCATAGATGGCGGTAGACGAGGCGTCTTTCAGGATAGTAATGTCTTCGATGTCGGCAGGGTTAAGCGAAGCCAGCGGGTCTTGGTTGATCTGGTAGTCACCGCTTCCTACAGATGACGAAGCGAACTCTCCGGCAGAGGCCATCGGCACGTTATCGATGACATATAACGGCTGGTTGTCACCTCGCAGTGAACTGGCGCCACGGATTTGAATGGATGAGGCTGCACCTGTCATGGATGAAGCAGTGCTCACGACCAGACCTGCAACTTTACCGCTTAACAGGTTGTCCAGCGATACTGCTTTGGAAGCGTCGTTAGCGTCTGGACGCATCGTGGTCAGTGCGCCTGTTAAGTCTCCTTTACGTGAAGTTCCGTATCCTACGACAATTACTTCATCCAGCAGTTCTGTGTCTTCTGACAAAACGATGCGATTGCCCGTCAGTTGGCTCACTTTCAGTTCTTGGCTGGCATAACCGATGTAGGATGCAATAATGGTATTCCCTACTTCTCCTTTGACACTGAAGTTTCCGTCAATGTCAGTGATACTACCGATAGTAGTTCCTTTCACTTGGATGGAGGCACCGATGATGCTTTCACCCGATTCGTCGACTACCTTTCCGGTAATCATACCTTGTTGTGCAAACAGCCCTGTGGGAAGTAACAACAAAGAGGTCAACAAACATGCGCATAGGTAACGCGCTTTACTAATCTTTGCTAATTTCATGGCCTTACTCTCATGATTTTTAGTTGAAACATTTGTTTATAACCGCGGTAATGCGACAGCAAAGTTTGCTTAAATAAGCCAGACTGATGTTTGAAAATCGCTAAAGTTTTTCCAATATTCGATATTTCATTGTTTGAAGCACCTCTGAGAGTATCTTTCTATGTAAAAACAAACAATAAAATATCTAAAAATGGAAGCCGCTCTTTCTTTCTGTATAGTTGGACTGTGTATTTCTTCGGGTTTCATGCTTCTTTTTTTGACTAAAATGGCTATCTTTGTGGCGTTACGAAATCTTGAAAACGATGGAAAAACACAGGCTTCTGTTCTTATATATATTAATGTGTCTTGGACTTCCAACGATGACGTTGTCGGCCGAAGACTATCTGTTTAAACAAGTATCTATATCCAAGGGTATGCCGGCTTCCATTCAAAGTGTATATGCTGAAAAGGGAGGCTTTGTATGGGTAGGTACCAAGAAGGGGTTAGGACGTTTTGACGGCTACGAACTGAAGATGTATACACATGATGCAGACAACCCCTATTCTCTGCCAGGCAACGAAGTCTATCAAATAGTAGAGGATAGCCTGCAAAATCTTTGGGTGTTGACCGATGGAGATTTGGCCTTTTACGATAAAAGTTCCGCTCGTTTTTTGAAACTCTCGGGCAAGGATGGGGTGAAAGCAACAACATCTTGCCGATGGCCTGGAGGAATGTTCTTTTCTTCGAGGGCGGCTCTCTTTTTTTATGACTATTCAACTCGCCAATTGAAGAAAGTGGCTGATTATGGCGGCTGGGGTTCTTTTGTTAAAGAGATTGTTCCATGGGATGACCATACCCTGCTTTGCCTTCGATTGTGGGAAGGGCTTTCTTTATTGGATATTAGGACTGGGAAAATGAGACCAGCCCCGATGGAACATTCAGAGGGTGTTACACGTATTCTGCTGGATAGCCAGCAACGTTTGTGGACTACTTCTTATAATAAAGGGGTATCTTGCTTTGATAGGGAAGGACGTTTACTGGCATCATATACTACGGAAAATTCTGATTTGAGCCACAATATTATTCTTTGTATGAGTGAGCATGAAGGTGATATTTGGATGGGGACAGATGGTGGAGGTATCAATATTCTTGATCCGGAAACTGGGCGGATAAGAGTCCTCACTTATATTCCAGGTGATAAGAACGCTTTACCGGATAATTCTATTCAGAGTCTGTATGCAGATGCAGATAACCTTTGGGTGGGAAGTATCAAAGGAGGATTGATTAACATTCGTCGTTCTTTCATCCGGTCTTATTCTGATGTCCCACTGAATGCAAACAGTGGCTTGAGTGAGAAAGCCGTGTTGGCTTTTTGCCAGGAAGAAAAGACTGGTGACATTTGGATTGGTACTGATGGAGGTGGTATTAACCGTTTCGAGCCCAATGCACGTAATTTTGTTCATTATCCGCAGACTTGGGGAGAGAAGGTGACTTCGATTTGTACTCTTAATGAACGTGAGTTATTGGTTACTTTGTTTTCCAAAGGTATTTTTGCCTTTAATAAACGTACAGGGACTTTGCGTAAGATTAATGACATCGATGTCATCGAGCAACAAGCGCTATATGGACGTAAATCAGTTTATGTATATCGCGATACTCCTTCCTCTATTCTAATATTATCTTCTCATATCTATCATTATTTCCCAGATACGAGACGGGTGGAACGGCTGACTGCAGAAGGAAGCAATGCAGAAGGTGTTTTCACGATAGTTGGACAACAAGGTCCTTATACCTATTTGCATGACATGCGTAGTATTTATAGTTTAGATGGGCGTAATGGCAGTTTGCAAGTTGTCTATTCGGTAGCTTCTCATATTATATTGCAGTGCGTGTGCCGGGATGCAGAAGGCAAATTTTGGGTAGGAACGTCGGAGGGGCTGAGTTTGTATGATCCAATGACTCATAGTGTGACTCCTTTGCAAAATGCTACGTTGAAAGGTGTCCTTTCACTTTTGTATGATAATGGGCGTCGTTTGTGGATTGGAGCAGAAGGTGGTTTGTATGTATGGCTGCCTGAACGGAAGAAACTTATTTCACTCGATGAATCAGATGGCGTGCAGGCTAATGGATATACAGAACGTGCAGTATTGAATGCTTCGCAAGGAGGTATCTATATTGGAGGAATCAATGGCTTCGTATATGTGGATGGCAATGTCGCTGATTTGGAGGTGCCCGACATGCCGTTGCTTTCGTTAGGAGATATCATTGGTGGAGAACATAGCCTGTTGGGGGAAGTCGATAAGGATAGTCGTGAATTGATGCATGCTGTTAAGGACGGAACGGTTTCCATTAAGTTGATGACTCACACCGATAACCGTTTTCGTAAACGTTTGTATCGTTGGCAGATTAATGGTGCTGATAAGCAGGTGGCCGAAGGCGGAGATCCTGAAATCACTTTGCGTGCTCTCTCGCCAGGTACTTATCGCATTTTGGCCTCATGCAGTACAAAATATAGCGAGTGGATGCCGTGGAATCATATTGTGACTTTTACAGTACCACCTGCTTGGTATCAGACGTGGTGGTTTGTATTGCTTTGTGCTTTATTCATTGCCAGTGCATTGGTCTATTTTGTATTGCAGGCTATACGACGCAAAGAAGAGAAAATGGTTTTGGCGTTAAAGGAGCATAAGCAGCAAGTTTATGAAGAAAAAGTACGTTTCTTGATCAACATCAACCATGAATTACGTACGCCGTTGACGTTAATAAGTGCTCCTCTGAGCCAGATTTTGCAGAAACTCTCTCCTGATGATGCTCTCTACCCACCTTTGAAGAACGTCTTGAAACAAGCGAAGCGAATGAAAAGCTTGTTGAATATGGTGTTGAGTTTGCGCAAAATGGAAATGAAGGAGACTAAATTGCAGATGAAGCCTCATTTGCTGAATGAATGGCTGAAAGAAACGGCCGATGATTTTTTGTATGAGGGAAAGGAACGGAACATAAGCCTAACTTATGAACTGGATGACGCTATCGGAGAGGTCTATTTCGACCAAGAGAAAAATGTAATCATACTGACCAATCTAATAGTCAATGCTTTTAAACATAGTCCTGATGGGAGTAGTATCATCTTGCGTACGGAGTTAGTGCAAGAAAGAAATGCTGTGCGTATATCGGTTGTCGACTGTGGAGATGGTTTGAAGGGAGTAGATGCCGCGCAGTTGTTTACCCGTTTTTATCAAGGAGAAGGGGCAAAAGATGGAGCAGGCATTGGATTGTCTTATTCAAAAATTCTAGTAGAGAAACATCATGGGCAGATTGGCGCTTTTGATAATCCAGATGGGGGAGCTTGTTTCTGGTATGAGTTACCTCTGCGTCAACCTGCAGAAGATGCAGTTTTCCAGCCAGAGGAGTATTTGAATCATTTAGTACAGTCGGAAGATTATATCAAGCCTGGTACACCGTTGACCGAAGAGGTAGATATGCATAATTATACTTGTCTGTTTGTTGATGACAATCGGGATTTGCAACAGATGATACTTTCCACTTTCATGGGGCGCTTTAAAAAATTGCATGTCGTTTCGAATGGCCAAGAGGCGTTGGAATGGATACGGCGTGAGATGCCTGACGTTGTAGTAAGTGATTTGATGATGCCTCGTATGGACGGCTATGAGTTGTGCAGTTGCATTAAGGGTAATCCAGATTTAGCTTATATTCAAGTCATTTTGTTAACCGCACGTACCGATGAGCAAAGTCACATGGATGGATATAAAACCGGAGCGGATGCTTATGTGGAAAAGCCTTTTGAGCCAGATGATTTGTTGGAGGTGATTCGTAATCGCCTTTTCTTGCGTGAACAACTTAAATCAAGGTATGTGCCAGTTTCGCCTACGTCTGACAGTCCAGTCTCTTCGGCAGACGATGCTTTCCTTTATAAAATAAACAATATAATTCGTAATCATCTGAGTGAAGAATTGTTGGATGTGACGTTCTTGTGCGAACAGATGGGAACCAGCCGCGCTTCGCTTTTTAATCGTGTGAAAGCACTGACAGGCATGGGTCCTAGCAATTACATCAATAAACTGCGCATGGAATGTGCGGCCGAAATGTTGCGAAAGACTGAATTGAGTATGACTGAGATTGCCGAACGTACGGGCTTTTCCTCGTCCCGTTATTTTAGTACAACATTCAAGAAATACATGGGGGTTACTCCTACGCAATATAAAAGTGATTCTTTTCAACCTGCATCTTGAAGGTTCCATTTTCGGTAGCTAAGGCTGTCGCTTGCCAATATGCTTTCGCGGAAATTATATAGGTGGCAATTTGCTCGTTTCGGTGAAAAACTGTACTTTTGCTCAATTTATTAGCAAAATGTAAGTCAGAAAGTACTATGACCGTTTCCAAAACTCGTGCCCAATTGGTAGATGTCGCCCGTCGATTGTTCGCAAAGATGGGGGTGGAGAATACCACCATGAATGACATTGCTGTGGCTTCGCAGCGGGGACGTCGTACACTCTATACTTATTTTAAAAGTAAAGAGGAGCTTTACCTGGCTGTGGTCGAGTCGGAGTTGGACATTTTGACGGATACGATGAAGCGTGTGACGGAGAAGGATATCCGTGCCGACGAGAAGTTGATGGAGATGATTTATACTCATCTGGATACGGTGAAGGAGGTGGTTTATCGAAATGGAACTCTCCGTGCAGACTTCTTCCGCGATACGTGGCGTGTGGAAACGGTGCGCAAGCGTTTTGATGCCAATCAGGTATTGTTGTTTAAAGAAGTATTGCGTGAAGGGATGCAGGCTGGTTTCTTTCGTATCGACGATGTGGATATGACGGCTGAATTGCTGTATTATTGTATTAAAGGTATCGAGGCTCCTTACATCCGTGGCCATGTGGGCTCGGATTTAGATGATGGGACGCTGGACGTTTACGTGCGTCGTTTGGTGCTTCGGGCTTTAGGTATGAACTTATAATCGGAATTTTTAATTAATACAGAAAACTATGGGATTATTAGACGGAAAAGTTGCTATCGTGACGGGCGCAGCCCGTGGCATAGGCAAAGCTATTGCGTTGAAGTTTGCTTCAGAAGGAGCTAATGTGGCATTTACGGATTTGGTGATTGACGAAAATGCTCAGCAGACAGAGAAAGAAATCGCCGCACTTGGTGTTCAGGCTAAAGGATATGCTTCTAATGCAGCCAATTTTGAAGATACGGCCAAAGTAGTAGAGCAGATCCATAAAGACTTTGGTCGCATTGACATCTTGGTAAACAATGCCGGAATCACGCGTGACGGCCTGATGATGCGTATGAGTGAGGCTCAGTGGGACATGGTATTGAACGTCAACCTGAAGTCAGCCTTTAACTTCATTCATGCTTGTACCCCTATTATGATGCGTCAGCGTAGTGGCAGCATCATCAATATGGCATCGGTAGTGGGCGTTCATGGCAATGCCGGTCAGTCTAACTATGCTGCATCCAAAGCAGGTTTGATTGCCTTGGCAAAGTCCATCGCCCAAGAATTAGGTTCGCGCGGCATCCGTGCCAATGCCATTGCCCCTGGATTTATCATCACAGCCATGACAGATGCGTTGTCGGATGAAGTAAAAGCCGAATGGGCTAAGCGTATTCCTTTGCGTCGTGGCGGCACGCCTGAAGATGTGGCCAATATTGCTACTTTCCTGGCTTCGGACATGTCATCCTACGTTTCCGGTCAAGTTATTCAGGTAGATGGCGGTATGAACATGTAATTTCCGTTAGTGAAGAATGGAGAATGAAGGATAAAGGCTCTGGTGCGGAAACCGGCCTGTTTTTAATTCTCCATTCTTCTTTTTTTATTTTTCTTTAAAATGACAGTTGTTTACGAAGACAACCACATTATCATAGTCAACAAGACCGCTTCCGAGATCGTTCAGGGAGACAAAACGGGCGATACACCTTTGTCAGAAACTGTGAAACAGTATTTGAAAGAAAAGTATGCCAAGCCCGGCAATGTCTTTATCGGTGTCACCCACCGGCTGGATCGTCCCGTGAGCGGTCTGGTTGTTTTTGCCAAGACCAGCAAAGCATTGACACGGTTGAATGAAATGTTCAGAGGTGGTGAGGTACAGAAGACTTATTGGGCTGTGGTGAAAAACCGGCCGTCTCTGGTCGAAGGCGAATTGGTGCACTATCTGGTGCGCAACGAGAAGCAGAACAAAAGCTACGCTTACGATACTGAACGTCCTGGCAGCAAGAAGGCTGTACTGCATTATCGTCTTATCGGCCGTTCACAAAACTATTTTTTGCTGGAGGTGGATCTGAAGACCGGCCGCCATCATCAAATCCGTTGCCAGTTGGCCAAGATGGGTTGTCCTATCAAGGGGGATTTGAAATATGGCTTTCCCCGTTCCAACCCCGACGGTAGCATCTGTCTGCATGCTCGCCGCGTCTGTTTTGTCCATCCGGTTTCCAAACAGTTGATAGATGTGGAAGCGCCGCTTCCGTCGGGAAACTTATGGAGCGGCTTCGAACTTTAATAATTGATTAACCCTAATGAAAAGATTTCTTATCGTGTGGGCCATGTCTCTTGTGGCCCTGGCAGTTTGTTCGCAAGAGAAAGTAACGGAATATGCGATGCGTCCGGCCGTCGTGGTGCGGATGCCTTTGCAAAGTGACAGTATCAATCAGAAAGGCGAGAAGTTTGGTGCTGCCGAGTTGCTGAAGACCCAGATACCTTTTGACTTTGCCCAGGCCGGACGAGTGTCGGCCGATACGGCTGGCTATGTGACGGTGGAGAAGCCGCAGACAGATAATTTGCTTTACTTGTTTTCCACCCGTTTTCGGGCCGAACGTTTCATGAAAGGCAGGTTGAGAGTTTCTTCTCCGGCTCGTTTTGAAGTGTTTGTCAACGGGCGTTCCCAGCGTTCGAAGACTACGGCTGAAGATAGTTTGCCGCAGGTACGCCCTGTCGAGATAGACCTGCGTCTGGAGCCGGAGGCTGATTATGAAATCGTGGTTAAGCTGCTTGCTACGGCTGGAGATAAGGTACAACCTGTGCTGAAATGTGAGCTGGAAAAAGACGAGGAGTTTTCCGATGTGGTTTGCCGTATGGCTCCCGACTTGAAACGTCGTCTTTCTTTGTTCGATACCAATTTCGGCAGCCGCGTGGCATCGGTGTCTTTGTCGCCCGACGGCAAGTATCTGTTGACTCGATACAGTGATAATTATGACCTGAAGCGTTCGCGTTCGCATACGGAGCTGACGGAAGTGAAGTCTGGGCGGGTTTTGTTGCCCAATGTGGGTGAGAACATGAGCTGGATGCCTCGGGGTAATCGTTTGTATTACACCGTGACGGGCAAGCAAGGGAACGACCTTATGGTCTATGACCCGGCCAGCGGGCAGGAAGCTGTCTTGTACCGCAACATTCCGGAAGGGTATTTCACTTGGTCGCCCCGTGAAGATTTTCTCATATATACAGAGACCGAGGAGGGCGAAAAGGTTGACGGCCCTTTGAAGCGTCTGTTGCATCCGGATGACCGTATCCCCGGTTCGCGCAACCGCTTTTACCTGGTGAAATATGATTTGTCGACAGGGCTTTCCGAACGTTTGACTTATGGCAGCGCCAGTGTTTATTTGAATGACATTTCGCCCGACGGTACGAAGTTGCTTTGCAGCACTCAGAAGCCTAATATCACGAAATGCCCTTTCTCGCTCACTTCTGTTTTCCAGCTTGACCTGGCTACTTTGCAGGCCGACACGTTGGTGAAGTGGGATGCTTATGTCAATGGTGCGTCTTATTCGCCTGATGGCACCCGCTTGCTCCTGACGGGCAGTCCTTCGGCTTTTGGTGGCATCGGCAAGAACTGCGGTGAGCTGCCCATAGCCAATGACTTTGACGTGCAGGCTTTCCTGATGGATTTGCAGACTCGCGAGGTCGAGCCTATCACCCGCGATTTTGACCCGGCGATCATTTCTTCTGTTTGGAACCGGGCAGACGGTTGCATCTATTTCAATACGACAGATCGGGATTGCCAGCATGTGTACCGTTATGTGCCGGACAAGGACGTGTTCGAGATGTTGCCTTTGGAGGAAGATGTGGTTTATGGTTTTTCTCTGCCCGACGACGATGCTTCGCTCATGGCCTATGTGGGTGGGGGAAACACCAGCGCCGGTGTGGCTTATCTGTATGACCGCAAAAAGGGGAAGTCTGCTTTGCTGGCCGACCCGATGAAGGAAGCGTTGGACAAGATAGAGCTGGGAGAGATGCAGCCGTGGAACTTTACGGCTGCGGACGGCACGCTGATTGAAGGCATGATGTGTCTGCCGCCCGACTTCGACCCGCAGAAGAAATATCCCCTCATTGTTTATTATTATGGCGGTACGACGCCCACTACGCGTGGCCTGACCAGCCCTTACAGTCCGCAGCTTTTCGCTTCGCGCGATTATGTGGTCTATGTCATCAATCCCAGTGGTGCCATCGGTTACGGGCAGGAGTTTTCGGCCCGCCACGTTAATGCGTGGGGCGACTGGACCGCCGACGAGATTATCGAGGGGACAAAGAAGTTTTGTGACGCCCATCCGTTTGTCGATGCCAAGCGCATCGGTTGCTTGGGCGCATCGTATGGTGGCTTCATGACGATGTACCTCCAGACGAAGACCGACCTTTTTGCCGCCGCTGTTTCACACGCAGGCATAAGCAACGTGACCAGCTATTGGGGCGAGGGCTATTGGGGCTATTCGTACAACGGAGTTGCGGCGGCCGATAGCTATCCGTGGAATCGTCCTGACCTGTTTACCAAGCATGGCGCTTTGTTCAATGCGGACAAGATTAATACGCCTCTCTTGCTGCTGCACGGAACGGTGGACACCAACGTGCCTATCGGCGAGAGTATCCAGTTGTATAATGCGTTGAAGATTTTGGGTAAACCCGTGGAATTTATTACGGTGGAGGGAGAGAACCATTTCATCAGCGATTACGAAAAACGTGTCCTCTGGCACAATTCTATCATGGCTTGGTTTGCCCGCTGGTTGCAGGACAGTCCCCAGTGGTGGGACGACCTCTATCCGGAGCGTCATTGGTAGCCGGTTGGCAGGCAGGCATACAAAAAACCGTTCCCTCGAATAGACAAGCTGGGAACGGTTTTTTTGTGTTAGTATGCTTACTCTTCTTCGGCCTCTCTCTGCAATCTTTACGCATGACTCCCCTTTTCGGGGCTGTTTCGGCCTCCCTCCCGTGCTGTTGGCCGTATTGCCAACCTGCAACGGGAAGAAGAACCACCACAAACAAACATAAACAGGACTGCTTACTTTTTTACTAACTCTTTAGGTCAACTCTTTTTTGTAGGTCTAAAAAACTATGCTTAAAGTTGGATTTAATAAGGTATCTGTATATATTTTCTCTCAAATACTGTGCCACGTTAGGCAATCGCCTGTTCTTTGCCGTTTTTTTCGGCTTTCTGTACCCAAAAAGTTAGGGTTCGGCAGAGGTTTCCTTCTTCCGGGCAACGGATTCCCTTCTTTCGGACAGGAGCCATGCTCCTTCCGGATGATAGCTATGTGCTTAAAAAAGAGAAGGATAGTGAGCCGTGGAAAAAGAATCCGCCGGCAGTGGGGTGTCGGCGGAAAAGTGGTTTGTGGAAAAGGAGGGTGCAGTGTGGAAAGTTGTGGAAAGTGTGGAATGTGTTGTGGAATTATTCCACACCTCTTCCTTCTTATGCCTCAATGCCGTAGGCTTTCAACTTGTTGTAAAGCGTCTTTCGGTCGATGCCCAGCAGTTGGGCGGCTCGGCTTTTGTTGTTTCCCGTTTGCCGCAAGGCTTCGATGATGTGTTGCTTCTCTGCCTCTTCGTTGCGCAGTGGCAAGTAGGCCGATGTGGGTGTGGCCTCGGGCAAGTCGCTCAAGTCGGCCGGCGTGATGTAGGCCCCGGTGGCCAGCAGCGTGGCGCGCCGGATGGCATTTTTCATTTGCCGCAGGTTGCCGGGCCAGGGATAGTCCATCAGCAGTTGGGCGGCGCGTTCGTCAAACCCTGCCACTTCCTTGCCCATCTCTCGGTTGGCTTGGCTCAGGAAAGAACGTGCGAAGAGCATGATGTCTTCTTTCCGGTCTTTCAGCGTCGGGATGCGCAGGGTGAACTCGTTGATGCGGTGATACAAGTCTTCGCGGAACAGGCCTTTTTCGATGGCCACCTCCAGGTTTTCGTTGGTGGCAGACACCAGACGCACGTCCACTTGGATTTCTTTTCCCGACCCCACGGGGCGCACCTTCCGCTCTTGCAGGGCGCGCAGCAGTTGTACCTGTACTTCATAGCTTAGGTTTCCTATTTCATCCAGGAAAATCGTACCGCCGTTAGCTTCGACAAAAGCACCCGTCTTGTCGCTTGTGGCTCCTGTGAAAGCTCCCTTTACGTGCCCGAAAAACTCCGATGCCGCCAGCTCCTTGGGGATAGACCCGCAGTCGATGGCTATGAACGGACTGCCGGCGCGTTTGCTCAGCCGGTGGATGCGGTGGGCTACATATTCCTTGCCAGTCCCGCTGGCACCGTTGATAAGGACAGACATGTTGGTGGGTGCCACCAGTCGGACATAGTTGTACAGTTGGCGGGCAGCCTCACTTTGCCCCTCAATGAAGTCCGTCGTTTCCTCTGTCGTTGGTGTTTTGAGCTTGGCTGCCGCAGGCTGCGTGCCGGTGTCCAGGGCTTCGCCTATTTTTTTTAGCAGCTCGTCCGGGTTGACAGGCTTGGACACATAGTCCCGTGCCCCCATCTTCATGGCCTGCACAGCCGACTGGATGTCGGCATATCCCGTCATGATGATGAGCGGTATGGACTTTTGCTCGTCTGCCAGCCACCGGAGCAGGTCTGTCCCGTCGTGGTCGGGCAGGCGCAGGTCGGACAGGATTAAATCCACGTTTTCCGTTTCGAGGTGTTTCCGGGCACGGGCCACATTGCTGGCCGAGGCTACTTGGAACCCCTTCTTCCCCAGCCACGTCTTCAGCATCATGCCATAGGTGATATCGTCTTCTACGATTAAAATGGATTTCATTGCCTTCACTTTAGGTTTTCTTTTGCCAACAAAGGTAAGAGGTTTTGACTGAAAGTCGTATATTTGCAGGCTTAAATTAAACAAAAAGGTAAATGAAGCGAAACATCATTGTCATATTAACCATACTCGTTTGCGGCTTGACAGCCTGCAAACCGGGAACAAATCAAGGTAAAATGGAAAAAGAAACCAAACTGAAAATCGAAACTACAGCAGGTGACATCGTGGTGAAGCTCTACAACGAAACACCGAAACACCGTGACAACTTTATCAAGCTGGCCAAGGAAGGTATGTATGACGGAACCCTGTTTCACCGCGTCATCAAAGACTTCATGATTCAAGCGGGCGACCCTCAGAGCAAGAATGCACCGAAAGGTAAGTCGCTTGGCGCAGGCGACGTGGGCTATACCATCCCTGCCGAGTTCGTTTATCCGAAATACTTTCACAAGCGAGGTGCCTTGTCGGCTGCCCGTCAAGGCGATAACGTCAATCCCGAGAAAGCATCATCTGGCTGCCAATTCTACATCGTGACGGGTAAGGTGTATAACGACTCGTCGCTGGCAAACATGCAGGAACAGATTAACCAGATGCATTTGCAGAACGCGTTCAATGCGCTGGCGCAAAAGCACATGAAAGACATCTACAAGATGCGCCGTGAGAATGATCAGGAGGGGTTGATGAAGTTGCAAGATGAACTGATTGAACAGGCTGAGGCACAGATGGCCGGGAAACCTCGTTTTGAGTTTACGCCTGAGCAATGGCAGGCATACACCACAGTCGGAGGAACGCCCCACCTGGACGGCGAGTACACCGTTTTCGGCGAAGTCTTGGAGGGCATGGATGTGGTAGACAAAATACAGCGCGTCAAGACCGACCGCAACGATCGCCCTGAAGAAAATGTTGTCATCAGTAAAGTGACTGTCCTTGAAGATTAATCACCATATACTGGACAACGGCTTGCGACTGGTGCATCACGAAGACACCGGTACGCAGATGGTGGCACTGAACATTGTCTACGACGTCGGGGCGCGCGATGAACACCCTGATCATACAGGCTTTGCTCATTTGTTCGAGCATCTGATGTTCGGAGGGTCGAAGCACATTCCCGACTATGACGTACCCTTGCAATTGGCTGGCGGTGAGAACAACGCTTGGACCAACAATGACATTACCAATTACTATCTGACTGTGCCTGCCACGAACGTCGAGATTGGCTTCTGGTTGGAATCTGACCGGATGCTGGAACTGGCCTTCAGTCCACGTAGTCTGGAGGTGCAGCGTGGGGTGGTGATGGAAGAGTTCAGACAACGTTGCCTGAATCAGCCTTACGGTGATGCGGGTCATTTGCTGCGTCCGTTGGCTTATCGCGTACATCCGTATCGTTGGCCCACCATTGGCAAGGATTTGTCTCATATCGCTAATGCTACGCTGGACGAGGTGAAAGAATTCTTCTTCCGTCATTATGCACCCAACAATGCTGTGCTGGCCGTGACGGGCCATCTGTCGTGGGACGAGACGCGCCGTCTGGCCGATAAATGGTTCGGCCCTATCCCGCGCCGCGACATTGCGCGGCGGGTTTTGCCGCAAGAACCAGAACAGATGGAAGAACGTCGCCTGACAGTAGAACGCAATGTACCGCTCGATGCTTTGTACATGGCCTTTCGTATGTGCGGGCGTGGCGAGGCAGATTATTATGCCTTCGATGCTTTGTCTGACGTCTTGAGCAACGGGCGTTCCAGTCGGTTGACGCAGCATCTGGTGCAAGAGCGAAAGCTTTTCTCGAACATCGATGCTTACGTCTCCGGTTCGCGTGATTCGGGACTCTTGTATGTTAACGGAAAACCTTCGTCGGGCGTTACCTTGGAAGAGGCTGAGGCTGCCGTGTGGGAAGAGTTGGAGCGCTTGGCTCAGGAACCTGTGGACGAACGGGAATTGGAGAAGGTAAAAAACAAGTTCGAGTCAACGCAGATTTTCGGTAATATTAATTACTTGAATGTGGCTACCAACTTGGCTTGGTTTGAACTGACCGGGAAGGCTGAAGATATCGACCGCGAGGTAGAGCGTTATCGTGCTGTGGATGCTGGGCAATTGCAGGCAGTTGCTCGACGGGCGTTCCGGCGAACGAATGTTAATGTTTTGTATTATAGAACTCACGCTAAATAAATGAACCGATTGTTGCAGACGTACGGTGCACATTACCGGACTTTGTTTTCTTTGGGGATGCCTATCGTGGTGGGCCAGTTGGGAGTTATAGTTCTTGGCTTTGCCGATACGTTGATGATTGGGCATCACAGCACGCCGGAACTGGGGGCGGCCTCGTTCGTGAATAATATGTTCAACCTTTGTATTATTTTCAGTACGGGGTTTAGTTATGGCTTGACACCTGTTGTCGGCAGCTTTTATGGGCGTGGACAGTGGGCTGAGGCAGGAAGCGCACTGCGTGCCAGCTTGGTAGCCAATGTATGGGTGGCTCTATTGGAAATGGCTGTGATGGGTATTCTTTATTTTAATATTGAGCGTCTGGGTCAGCCCGAAGAGTTACTTCCTCTTATCAAACCTTACTATTTGGTATTGCTGGTTTCGTTGCTCTTTGTCATGTTGTTTAATGCTTTCAAACAGTTTACCGATGGTATTACAGACACAAGTACAGCGATGTGGATTCTGTTGGGGGGGAATGCAATGAACATCGTAGGGAATTATATTCTTATTAATGGTAAGCTTGGTCTGCCCGAGTTAGGGTTGCTGGGGGCGGGGCTGAGTACGTTGTTGTCACGCGTCATGATGGTGGTCGTCTTTGCGTGGATAGTGCTTCGTGCGCGCCGTTTCCGTCGTTATCGGGTAGGCCTGTTGCGGCGTCCCTGGTCTTCGGTGTTGTTCCGTCGTCTCAATGCGTTGGGGTGGCCAGTCGGGTTGCAGATGGGGATGGAGACTGCGTCTTTCAGCCTGAGTGTGATAATGGTAGGCTGGTTGGGCACGGTTGCTTTAGCTTCGCACCAGATTATGCTGACCATTTCTCAGTTCACCTTTATGATGTATTATGGCATGGGCGCGGCGGTGGCCGTGAGGGTCAGCAATTATCATGGACGAGGGGATGTCGTGAACGTGCGTCGTTCGGCTTATGCGGGCTTTCACCTGATAATGGCAATGGCTGTTGTGTTGTCGTTGATTGTTTTCGTATGTCGTCCCTGGGTCGCAGGCTGGTTTACGGACAGTGCAGAAGTGGCCGTGCTGGTACCAGCTTTGTTTGTACCTTTTCTCATCTATCAGTTTGGAGACGGATTGCAGATAACGTTTGCCAATGCTTTGCGCGGTACGTCGGATGTGCGACCGATGATGTTTATTGCTTTCATTGCTTATTTTGTTGTATCCTTGCCTGTGGGCTACTTGTTCGCTTTTGTGCTGAATTGGGAGCTGGTGGGCATTTGGATGGCCTTTCCTTTCGGTTTGACTACGGCGGGTGTGCTGTTTTGGTTACGTTTTCGTCGTCGTACACATGCAGATGTGCGGTGCTGAAGGCATTGTCATCATTTGCGTTATGCTTTGTCAGACTTTGAGAGCTTGTAATATGTCGGCGTATGGCAGATGTATTTTTGTCGTGTACGGCTATGTCTGTTTTCAAACGGAAGATGTAAACCTTCGTTTAGCCTCCTTTGAAAAGTAGGTGTCAGACAGGAGGCTTGCTCTTGTTTTTTCTGTATATTTGCTCCGGAATACATTTCTACCTACGCTTATGAATAATGTATCGAGGCTAAAAGTCGTGGTCGGTTATACGGTGATGCTGGCCGTGTTGTTCTTTTCTCTTTACTTTGTCCACCGTGAAATGGCCAATCTGACGCAGTCCGAAGGACAAAGCACTCAGTGGATGGACAGTCTTTCGACACTGTTGCAAGAAAAAGATGCCAATACTGTTCGCATTTTACGTACGCTGGCCGAGGTGAACGATAGTCTTATCTCAGCCTCATGGGCCGAGCGTATCATCACCAGCCGTGATACGGTAGTGGTGCGTCCGCGCGTACAGCATCGGCGCGTGGTCCATACGGACACGGTCGTTACGCAGCCTGTTGTTCCTCGGGGATTTTTCCGGAGGCTGCGTGATGCTTTTGTACCATCCAAGCAAGATTCGGCAGTGCAGGTAAAGACTTCCGTCGAGTACGCTACCGATACTTTGCTGGAGGTTTACAACCCTTTGGACACTTTGCAGGCGCGTCTTAAAGCTGTTGTTGAGCGCGAACGTGAAGCCAATACACTTATTCATAAACGGAAGCGTCGCCTGCAACAAGTCAATACTCAATTGTCGGCACGTATAGATACCCTTTTGCGTCATTACGAAGAGAATGCTTTGGAGCGAGCCAAGGCCGATGCTACCTATCGTCAAGAAGTTCGCTTACAGTCGGCACAGATAGTGGGAGGCATCGCCGTAGGCGCTGTTTTACTGGCAGCTTTGTTCCTTGCTTTGATAGGGAGGGACATCACCCGCAGTAACCGATACCGGAACGAACTGGAAGAAGCGCGCCGACGGGCAGAAGACTTGCTGGCCATTCGTGAGAAAATGATGCTGGCCATTACTCATGATTTCAAAGCACCTTTGGGCTCTATCATCGGCTATACTGACTTGCTGGAGCGGCAGGCGGCGATGGACGGGCAGCAACGCTCATACCTGGAGAACATGCGCGCATCGTCACAACATTTATTGAAACTGGTGACTGACCTGCTTGACTTTCATCGGTTGGAACAACATAAGGCTGACATCAACCGTGTGCCCTTTTGTCCAGCCGACCTTTTAGATGCTATCTGCGTTAGTTTTCGGCCTCTCACTGTCGAAAAAGGCTTGCAACTGCATTGCTGTCTGGCACCCGAATTGTCTGGTACATACGTTTGCGATCCTTTACGTTTGCGACAGATTGTAACCAACCTCCTTTCTAACGCCGTTAAGTTTACTGACCGAGGTACTATCACCCTGACGGCTGGCTACGAAGAAAACCGACTCGTTTTGGCTGTTTCCGATACGGGAAGAGGCATGGAACCAGCCGATCGAGAACGTATCTTTCATGAATTTACCCGTCTGCCTGGTGCTCAGGGAGAAGAAGGTTTCGGTTTGGGACTGTCTATTGTTAAGATGCTGGTACAGCTATTGGGAGGAACCATCGAAGTAGAAAGTACGTTAGGAAAAGGGAGTACCTTTACCGTACGTATTCCTATGTCATATACTGCAGAAGCGCTACCTGTTCCTTCTGTCACAGTTCCCGATGCTTCTCCGGCTTTGTCCTATGCCCCATCCAATATGTCTGCCCACTTCCGTCGTCTGCTGCTGATAGATGATGACCGTATCCAATTATCATTAACGGCTGCCATGCTGAAACAGAAAGGTATTGACACCGTTACTTGCTTACAGGTAGATGACTTGCTGGATGCTTTGCGTACAACTCATTTCGATGCCTTGTTGACAGATGTGCAAATGCCTGCTCTCAATGGTTTTGAACTCCTGCAACTTTTGCGCGCTTCGAACATTCCCCAGGCACGAACTATCCCAGTCATTGCTATTACGGCACGCAGTGATATGCAACGAAATGAATTCACCTCGCATGGATTTACGGGATGCTTGCACAAACCCTTCAGCGCGCAAGAACTTATGGAAGAACTAGAACATCTGGGACAGTTAGATTTCTCAGCTCTTACGACTTTTTCGACAGATGACCCGGAAGAAGCTCAGTCCATACTTCGTACTTTTGCTGATGAGACCCGACTTAATGTAGAACGTATCCATCGTGCGCTGGATGAAGAAGATGTCGGGGCACTGGCTGCCGTAGCTCATAAGATGCTTCCTCTTTTTACTTTGATAGGTGCAACGGCTTTGGTTTCGTTGTTGAGGCAATTGGAAGCTTCTGCCAACCTCTCGTGGGAAGAAAGTTTGAAAATAACAGCTACGCAGGCATTAAGCGAAATAGAAACAGTATTGCAACAGTTGGAACAGATAGTTTTTCTGCCTTCTGGACATACTATTTCCGGAAAATAATTGCTTACTTTGTGTACTGTTAACTCATACGACGTATGGCCGAAGAAATCGTTGTAAAGAAAAGACTCTGGTTACGGATAGCTTTGTGGGTATTACTGACGCCGCTTGCGCTATTTCTCTTGCTGATGGCATTGCTTTATGTGCCACCTGTACAAGACTTTATTCGCCAGAAAGCAACAACCTTAGCCGGGGAAGCCAGTGGTATGGATATTTCCGTCCAGCGCATAGATTTACGTTTCCCGTTGAATCTGTTGGTGCGTGGTGTGCAAGTATCACAGCCTGTTGACGAACAACATTCTGATACATTGCTTACTTTAGGGAGCCTGAGTGTGCGCGTGCAAGCTTGGCCATTGCTGCGCGGGCAAGTAGAGGTTGACGGTATACTGCTACGGGATGCCACAGTCCATTCTTCCAATCTTTTAGAAGGAATGAGATTGGACGGTACGTTAGGACGTTTTTTTCTGCGCAGTCATGGCATAGACCTGGGTGATGAGAGTGTGGTATTAAATAATGTGGAACTGGAAGATACCCGCCTCTCTTTGTCCCTGTCAGATACTACAGCTACTGTGCCAGACACCACCTCGACCACTGTACGTTGGAAACTGTTGCTCCATACGCTCCAGTTGAAGAATGTGTCTGTAGATTTGAACATGCCATTGGACACACTTTCCCTTTCCGCTCGTTTGCGAGAAGCTCGTATTGAAGAAGCATGTGCCGACCTTGGACGGCAAGCGTATGCATGTGAATTGTTCCGCTTGTCTGGAACCTCGTTGACTTATGACAGCGGACCGGTTGATACGTTGTCTTCTGTTGCCGCGGGTTTTGACCCTCGGCATATCGCTTTACGTGATTTGAATATTGGCATAGATTCAGTGCGTTATGCTGGCCGTGAGATGAATGCTGTCATTCGTGAGTTCTCTTTGAACGAACATTCTGGCTTGAATATTACTTCTTTATCCGGTCGACTTGTGGCCGATTCTACTCAAATACGTATTCCTTCACTACGTTTGTCAACGCCTCACAGTGAAATAGACCTTTCGGCACAAACTTATTGGGAGCTTATTGATATTCCCACTACGGGGCGGCTTATAGCCCGCCTTGATGCTCGTATAGGCAAACAAGATGTATTGTTGTTGGCTGGAAGCTTGCCTGATAGTTTTAAGGAAGCTTATCCGGCGCACCCATTGGTGGTTCATGCAGGAACAGTGGGAAATCTCCGACAGATGCAGATAAGCCGCTTTACCATCGACTTGCCGGGCGCTTTCTCGATGAGTGCCGGAGGCGAACTTTGGAATCTGACGGATAGTCTGGCTCGTAGCATCAACATGGATTTGGAGATGCAGACGCGCGATTTGAACTTTCTGACCGCCTTGGGAGGTGTTACACCGGATGGTTCGCTGGTCATTCCGGACAGTATGCGTCTGGATGCACGGCTTTCTATGAAGGGTAATGACTGTATTGCCTCCCTTGATTTGCGGGAACGAAGAGGAACGTTAAACCTGAATGCCGATTATGATTTGGCCGAAGAACGCTATCGGATAGATTTGCAAGCCGATTCTTTGCAATTGCATCATTTTTTGCCTAAAGATTCCCTTTATGAGTTTTCGGCTACGCTTTTGGCACGTGGTCAAGGTTTGGATTTCTCTTCTCCACATACGTCGGCTCATGTGGATATGTCCCTTAAACAATTGCAATATGCTAATTGGAATTTCTCAGGCATTGCCTTGCAAGCTGCCCTGAAACATTCGTGGGCCACGGTCAAATTGAATAGTGATAATTCTCTTCTTCGTATGCATTTAGATGGTGGTCTGCATTTGGATAGGTCGTATATGGACGGGCAGTTAGCTTTGAACTTGAAAGATGTCGACCTGCATAGCCTTGGGATTCTTCCTGCGCCACTGGGGCATCCGCTGGAGTTGGGTTTGACGGCTGAGGCGCGACGTGATTCCATCAAACTGCACATCGGGGCTGGAGATTTGGACTTTGACTTCAAAGCCCAAAGTACCTTGAAGCGTTTGCTGGAGAAATCAGACGAATTTATGACCTTACTGATGCAGCAGTGGGAGCTTCGTCGCTTGGATCATGCTGCTTTGCGTCGGGTGTTGCCGTCGGCAGGCATGCAGTTGACGGCCGGCCGCAACAATCCTGTCGGTTATTATCTGGCTTCTCAAGGCACTGCTTTCAACCGTCTCAAGTTGCAGTTTGGCTTTACTCCCGAATGGGGTATTAACGGACGGGCCGCGCTTGAGGGCTTGAGGACGGATTCTTTGCAACTGGATACAATCTTTTTTGCCGCCCATCAGGATACTACGCGGATGAGGTTGCAGGGGGGCATTATTAATGGTCCTCGTAATCCTCACTTTACGTTCCGCAGTACAGTGACCGGTGAAATCCGCAACGAAGACGCAGAACTGACTCTGGACTTTACCGATGCCAAAGGACGCACCGGTGTCTTGCTTGGGGTTAATGCCCGGCCTTTGACAGAGGGAAATGGGAAAGGTAATGGTGTCTTGCTCCGGTTGACGCCTGAAGAACCGGTTATTGCCTATCGCAAGTTCCATTTTGCGGAAGGGCGGAATAGTTTGTATTTGCATAAGAATATGCGTGTTTACGCCAATATCGATATGCAAGGAGGAGACGGGATGGGTTTTCGCATGCAGTCTGATGTGCGTGACACCGTTTCTTTGCAAAACGTAAACGTGGAGCTGAGTCGTTTCCGGTTGAGTGAGTTGAGCGAAGTGCTTCCTTATCTGCCGCAGTTGACAGGGCTTTTCACGGTGGAAGGAAATTATATACAGACTGCCGATGCTTTTCAGGTCGCAGCAGAGGCGGACATCGATTCGCTGACTTATGAAGGAAGGCCTGTGGGTGACTTGGGTGTGGGTGTCACTTGGCTGCCCGATTCGGGAGAAAACCACTTCCTTAGTGCATACCTGGCTTGCAACGACCGCCAGGTGGCTACGGTAGAAGGGCGGTTGGGAGATGCACAAGGCGCCGATGCTTTTGCATTGGATGCTTCGTTTGAACGTTTGCCGTTGGACATGGCCAATGCTTTCGTCCCAGACGGCATGGTCACTCTGAAAGGACACTTGAATGGAGGGGTCGCTTTGCGGGGTTCGACGGAGAAGCCCGATTTGCAAGGCAGCATCCAGTTGGACACGGCGTCGGTCTTTGTTCGTCAGTTGGGAGCACGTTACTATTTTGATGGTCGTCCTGTGACGATTGCAGGCAACACGTTATCCTTCGATAAGTTCTCTATCTTTACTACCAACCGTAATCCGTTTGTCATTGACGGTTCGGTCAGCTTTGCTCAGTTGGACCGGCCGACGGCCAACCTGACGTTGCGGGCTGCCAACTACAATTTGCTGGATGCCCCGCATACACGGGAGAGCCTGGTTTATGGTAAGGTTTTCGTAGACATGGATGCTTCGATTCGTGGCCCGTTGGACGCCTTGACCATGCGTGGAAGCATGAGTTTGTTGGGAAATACGAACGTGACTTATGTGCTGACTGATTCTCCCTTGACGGTAGAAGACCGTTTGAGCGGTTTAGTGACATTCACTTCTTTTGCTGACAGTGTAGGGACGGATACGCTGCAAGTGGCGGCTGTCCCCTTGGGAGGTATGGAGATTTATATGGGCGTGCACATTGACAATGCCGTGCGGCTGCGGGCCGACTTGAGCCCCGCGGGCGATAAATATATTGAGTTGGAGGGAGGCGGAGACCTGAATTTGCAGTACACGGCGCAGGGCGACATGAACTTGACTGGCCGCTATACGTTGACCGGGGGTGTGATGAAATATTCGCTGCCCATTATTCCGCTGAAGGCCTTCAACTTCAATACGGGCAGCTATGTCGATTGGCGGGGAGACCTGATGAACCCGGCGCTGGACCTGACGGCGACGGAGCGTGTGCGTGCCTCGGTAGGTGGGGAAGATGATGCCACGCGCATGGTTAACTTTGATGTCAGTATCGGCATCAAAGGACAGTTGGAGTCGCCCGACCTGATTTTCGACATCGCCGCCCCGGAAGATGCTACGGTGCAGAACGAGCTCCAAGCCATGGGGGCCGAGGAGCGCAGCAAGCAGGCCATCGCTATGCTGGCTACGGGTATCTACCTGAACAGCGGGGCAAAGGGGGGAGGCCTTTCGATGGGGGCTGCTCTGAACAGCGTGTTGCAGAGTCAAATCAATGCGTTGGCCGGCTCGGTGAAGGGGGCCAGCATCAGTGTGGGAGTAGAAGACCGGACGTCGGCCGAGACAGGGGCTACGCAGACGGATTATAGTTTCCGCTACTCGCAGCGTTTCTTCAACGACCGTTTCCAGGTGGTCATAGGCGGCAAGGTGTCGACCGGGGCCAATGCCACGAATTCGGCAGAATCGTTCATCGACAACATATCTTTGGAGTATCGGTTGGACAATTCGGGTACCCGCTACATCCGAGTGTTCCACAATAAGAATTACGAAAGCGTGTTGGACGGCGAAATCACAGAGACGGGGCTCGGCCTGGTGCTGAGGCGCAAGATGGATCGCCTGGGAGAACTTTTCATCTTCCGGCGGAAACGTCCGGTTCCGCCTGGGGAAGAGAAGGCGTCGTCCCAATAGCCGGACACGAGCTTCGACCGACGTGGCAGACGCTTTTCCTTCTTGTCCGCAACGCCCTCGGCCGGTCTGGGAGAAAGCCCTCCCCGTCGTTCGGAAGAAGGAAAGCGGCGATGAAGGGCAGAGCCTCACGAATGAAACAATTACATATAATCACTCATTGCGTATGAAACACAGTATTTGGGGCCGACGGTTGCGGCACTTCTTCATCATAATCTGTAGCCTTCTGTTGGTGTCTTGTTCCACCACCAGAAACTTGCCGGAAGGCGAGGTGCTCTACATTGGGCAGCGGCCGACGCTGGTGGATAATCCGCAACCGACATCCGTGGGCGAAACTGCCTTGGAAGAAGTCGAGGCCGCCTTGGCCAAGGCTCCCAATAATTCGCTGTTGGGCAGTACTTCAGTGCGCGTCCCTTTTCCCGTAGGATTGTGGGTTTACAATGGCTTCCAGAAGTATGAGAAAGGTTTGGGGCGATGGATTTTCAACCGCTTTGCAGCCGACCCCGTATTGCTTTCGACAGTCAATCCCGACATACGTACGCAGGCAGCCACCAACCTGCTGCACGACTACGGCTACCTGCGGGGCACGGTAGACTATGAAGTCTTCCCTTCGAAGAAAGACTCGCTCAAGGCCCGCGTGCAGTATGCAGTCCACATGGGAGAACCGTTCTTCATCGACACGGTGGACTATCGGGGTTTCTCGCCTCGCACCTTGGCCATCATGCGATTAAGCCGCCGGCGTTCACTTATCAGTTCCGGCGAGCAGTTCAATGTGCCCGATTTGGATGGCGAGCGCACTCGCCTGAGCAACCTGCTGCGTAACGTAGGTTGCTATTACTTCCGTCCCGATTACCTGACCTACCAGGCCGATACGATGCAAGTGCCAGGACACGTCTCATTGCGCCTGATGCCTGTGGCCGGTATGCCCGCCGTGGCCGAGAAGCCCTTCCGGTTGGGGCGAAAATCGTTCTATTTGTTGGGCAAAAACGGTGAAACGCCCGACGACAGCCTGAAGTACAAAGACCTGACCATCTACTATCACGATAAGCTTCGTGTGCGTCCCAACATGTTGTACCGCTGGATGGACTATCAGAACTTCCGTTACAAACGCCAGGTGGAAGACAGTGCGGGAATCGACCGCCGCCGTTCGGCAGCTTCGCTTTACAGCCTTTACCGGCAGACGCGTGTGCAAGAGCGACTGGCCAACGTCGGTATCTTTAAGTATACAGAGATGCAGTTCTTGCCGCGCGACTCGGCTTTCGTGTCAGACACGCTGGATGTTCACATTATTGCTTCGTTGGACAAACCTTACGATGCCGAGCTGGACTTCAACATCAAGATGAAAAGCAATAACCAGACGGGACCGGGCGCTGTATTTACTTTGACGAAAAACAACATCTTTGGTGGTGGTGAGAAATGGAACGTCGAATTGAAAGGCTCTTATGAATGGCAGACGGGAAAAGACCGTTCTTCGGCCATGAACAGCTACGAACTGGGCGTTGCCACTTCGTTGGTATTCCCTCGCGTAGTTTTTCCCCGCCTGGGCGGCAATGAGTATGACTTTCCGGCCACCACGACTTTCCGCCTTTATGTCGACCAGATGAGCCGGGCGCGCTATTATAAACTCCTGGCCTTTGGCGGCAATGCCACGTATGACTTTCAGCCCCGGGCCACCTCTAAACATAGCTTTACGCCTTTCCGCTTGACGTTTAACGTCCTTCGTGACCCTACTGCCGAGTTCCAGCAATTGCAGCAAGAGAACCCTGCACTCTACGTCAGCTTGCGTAATCAGTTCATCCCGGCCATGGAGTATACGTACACCTTCGACAACAGTTCGTTGCCCCACAAGCGTAACCCTCTGTGGTGGCAGACCACGGTGACTTCAGCAGGCAATGTGACTTCCGTGATTTATCGCATGTTGGGCCAGCCCTTCAGCGAACAAGGCAAGATGTTGTTGGGAGTCCCCTTCGCACAGTTCTTGAAACTGAACACAGAGTTGCGTTACAACATGCGCATAGACCGCAACCAATCTCTGGCCTCACGCCTGGCTTTAGGAGCCATCTGGTCGTATGGCAATGCCACGACGGCACCCTATACCGAGCAGTTCTATATCGGCGGCGCCAACAGTGTGCGTGCCTTTGCCGCGCGCAACATTGGTCCGGGAGGCTATCCAGCCGACGAGAACGATACTTATTCCTTCATCAACCACGTGGGAGACATCCGTTTCGAGGCCAACCTGGAGTATCGCTTCCGCATCATCAGCGACCTGCACGGGGCAGTGTTCCTCGATGCTGGTAACGTGTGGCTGATGCGTAGCGACCCCGCCCGTCCTGGAGGTGAATTTCGCTTGAAGGACTTCCCCCGGCAAATAGCCTTGGGAACAGGTGTTGGCGTGCGTTACGATTTAGGCTTTCTGGTGTTTCGCCTCGATTGGGGTATCGCTTTGCACGAACCCTACGACACGGGCAAGTCTGGATACTATAATGTGCGCAAGTTCATGGACGGCACCGCACTGCACTTCGCCATCGGATATCCTTTCTGAGTCTTTTTCTTGGGATTGAGTATTACGTATATAATTATTTTGTACATTTGCACGGGGCTATCGGGCGAACCGTCCCTGCATGACAAGCGATACAGATATGAATATCATTATAAACCATTAATTTTACTGCAATGAAACCTACTCTATTCCTGTTGGCTGCCGGCATGGGCAGTCGCTACGGCGGTCTGAAGCAGTTGGACGGCCTGGGCCCCAACGGCGAGACTATCATGGATTACTCTATTTACGACGCTATTCACGCCGGATTCGGCAAGCTGGTCTTTGTTATCCGCAAGGATTTTGAGAAAGACTTCCGTGATAAAATCATCTCCAAATACGAGGGGCATATCCCTTGCGAACTGGTGTTTCAGTCGCTCGATGCCCTGCCCGAAGGCTTCACCTGTCCCGAAGGCCGGACCAAACCCTGGGGTACGAACCATGCTGTCCTGATGGGCGAGCCAGTCATCCGTGAACCGTTTGCCGTCATCAACTGCGACGATTTCTATGGCCGCGATTCGTTCCAAGTGATGGGACGTTTCCTCTCTGCCTTGCCCGAAGGCTCGAAGAATACGTATGCCATGGTAGGATTCCGTGTGGGCAATACGCTGAGTGAAAGCGGAACGGTGTCGCGCGGCATCTGCGGAACGGACGAGAAGCGTATGTTGACCTCGGTCGTAGAGCGTACGAAGATTCAGCGTATGGACGGCGAGGTGAAGTATCTTGATGATGACGACCAGTGGGTGGCCACTCCGGAAACCACGCCCGTCAGCATGAACTTCTGGGGCTTTACGCCTGACTATTTCGCTTACAGTGCGGATTACTTCAAGGGCTTCTTGGCCGACCCGAAGAACATGGCAAACCTGAAAAGCGAGTTCTTCATCCCGCTCATGGTGGACAAACTTATCAAAGAGGGGACGGCTACTGTCGAAGTGCTCGACACCACCAGCAAGTGGTTCGGCGTCACTTATCCCGAAGACCGCCCGGCCGTGGTGGCCAAGATTAAGGCGCTGGTAGAGGCTGGTGAATATCCCGACAAACTGTTCTGACTGCCCCTTTAGGCAACATAAACGGAAAGAGACCGCCTGCATATACACCCGGAAGAGGTGTTTGCAGGCGGTCTTTCTGTGTTAAAGAAACAGAAAAGATGAGCCTTGTCCGGTTACAACTTATTCTTTCATTTCCTACCTTTGCACCCGAAATCAACAGTTATATGAGCCGTATGAAAGAATCATCTTACAGCAAGTCTGCTATCTACAAGAACAAGATTCACTTCTTCCATGCCTGGGGTGCGTGCGCTCAGATTTAAAAGTCCCTCTTCCATTCCTGCCACATTCCATTGATTGTCGCGGGGCTTTCGGCGGAAAGCTTGTGTACAACAGTATCTAATTCTTAATCATTATTTTAGTATGAGCAAAAGAAACAGGCTCATAGTGCTGTGTAGTGCGGCACTGTGCAGCTACTACATGTATGCCCAACAACGTACGATGGGCATGGAAGAGATGTTTCGCCTGGCTGATGCCAACAGTAAGAGCATACAGGCTTACAAGACAGGCAAGGAGGCTGCCGACGAAGCCCTGAAAGCGGCCAAGGCACAACGCTTGCCCGACATTACGGCCTCGGTGTCGGCTTCTTACCTGGGCGACGGGCGCTTGTGGGACAGGGATTTCGGTCATGGAGTCCGTATCGACATGCCTCACTTCGGCAATAACCTGGTCATAGAGGCTCGGCAGGTGGTTTATGCGGGCGGAGCCATCAGCAGTGGTATCGGGCTGGCCGAGCTGGGACGTGAACTGGCCGAGCTGGACTGGCAGAAAAACCGCTAGGAAGTGCGCTTCTTGTTGGCGGCTATTATTTGGAACTCTACAAGCTGGATAACCAGAAGAAGGTGGTGCGGCATAATCTGCAACTGACCGAACGCGTCATAGACAACGTCAGGGCCCGGCATGAGCAGGGTACTGCCCTGAAAAACGACATCACCCGCTACGAGTTGCAACGGGAGACGCTGAAGCTGCAGTTAGCACAGATTGCGGATGCGCGCCAGATTGTGAACCATCAACTGGTGACCACGCTGCACCTGCCGGCCGGTACCGACATTTGCCCGGACACCACGTTGCTGAACAAAGAGGTGCAGACGTTGGCGGAAGAGGACTGGCAGAAGCTGGCCACGCGGACGCATCTGGGCCTGCGGCAGTCGGTGGCGTTGCTGCTGCTGTTGCTGCTGTATGACGCGCCGGTGCGGCGGAGTCTGAAGCTGATGCCGCTGTGGACGCGCGTGCGCCGCGAGGCTGAGGGGTAAAAGAGCGGGGGGCGCGGTTGCCGCGCCCCCCGTGGGTGTGTCCTCCGGCTCCCCACTGGCCGGGGGATGGTTAGCCGAACGTGCCTTGTCCGCTGTCGTCGTCATCCTCGCCGCCGGTGCCGGGGGTGGTGCCATCGACGGCTTGTGCGGGGATGTCTTCGCTGAGCAGTTCCCAGAAGACGTCTTCGGCGATGAGGCTTCGCGATACGATTTGTCCCTTGCTGCCGCGGGCGGTTTCAGGGATGAAGCGCACGCGCGTGCCGGTAATCTGCTTGGCGCTGACCTCATCGGCCGTGTCCACACCGTTGCCTTCGGCGTCGATGGTGTAGTAGAACGTGCCCACGCCTTCCAGCTTGACCGTGCGGCCTTCGTTCATAAACTGCCCCAGCACGCCGCCCAGCAGGTCGAGCACGGAGATGACGTCGCCCGTGCTGAGCGATGACAGGGCCGAGAGTCTGCGCGCCACTTCCTTGGTGGTGACTGGTTTTCCGATGGTGGTAGCTACCGGGTACCACTTGCCGTTGGATTTCATTTGTTTCTTAGTAAAGTATCCCATAGTGTAATGATTTATTATCATCGCCGGCGGCCGTCCCTGGCATCCTCCCCACCTTTTGTGGGAAAAGGTGGGGACTTTTGTAGGAAAAGGTGGGGAGTTTTGTGGGAAAAGGTGGGGACTTTTCCTCTCCCCCTCCACAACCCCTTGTAGGGCCGTCGCCGGTTCAGATAGGTTATGTAATAAAGTTTGAATCTCTGGCCCCCGCAGGGACCTGTCGCAAAGATAGTCTTTTCCGGCGATAATCCAAGCACCGGGGCAAACTTTTTTCGGCATTTTTTTGCGCAACCCCTTGCATAATCCGCAGAAAAGCCCTTACTTTGCACCCAACAACATAGTTATTCATGTTCATAAGAAATCGTATTCGTCCACTTCTCGACTCTGCCGTTCCGACGGAACGAGAGGGGCTTGATTTTTTCTTTTTTTGCACTTTTCTAATTTATACAAACCTTCTGATGCGTCGTCCCCGTGAGGGGGTGGCGCATTTCTTTTCCCAGGAGACAATAGCTAACCCATTGATAGACATAAAAACACCCAGAGATTTATGGAACAAACATTGAAGAAAGTGCTCGTCCTCGGGTCGGGCGCACTCAAAATCGGTCAGGCCGGCGAGTTCGACTACTCCGGCTCGCAGGCCCTGAAAGCCCTGCGCGAAGAAGGCATCCAGTCCGTACTGGTCAACCCTAACATCGCCACCATCCAGACCTCGGAAGGCATCGCCGACCAGGTCTACTTCCTCCCCGTCACCCCTGAGTTCGTCACACGCATCATCGAAAAGGAGCGCCCAGACGGCATCCTCCTGGCCTTCGGCGGGCAAACGGCGCTGAACTGCGGCACCGAGCTCTACCAGTCGGGCGTGCTCCAGCGCTACGGAGTCCGCGTGCTGGGCACCTCCGTCGAGGCCATCATGAACACCGAAGACCGCGACCTCTTCGTGCGCAAGCTCGACGAAATCCCCATGAAGACCCCCAAGAGCCACGCCGTCGAGACCATGGCCGACGCCCTCAAGGCGGCTCACGACATAGGCTACCCCGTCATGGTGCGCTCCGCCTACGCCCTCGGCGGCCAGGGCAGTGGCATCTGCCCCGACGAGGAAACCTTCCTCCGCCTGGCCGAAAGCGCCTTTACCTTCTCACGCCAGATACTGGTGGAGGAGAGCCTGAAGGGATGGAAGGAGATAGAGTTCGAGGTCATACGCGACGCCAATGACCACTGCTTCACCGTGGCTTCGATGGAAAACTTCGACCCCCTGGGCATCCACACCGGCGAGAGCATCGTGGTCGCACCCACCTGCTCGCTCACTCCCGACCAGGTCGAGACCCTGCAAGAGCTGTCCCGCCGCTGTGTGCGCCACCTGGGCATCGTGGGCGAGTGCAACATACAGTATGCCTTCAACGCCGACACCGGCGACTACCGTGTCATAGAGGTCAACGCACGCCTCAGCCGTTCCTCCGCCTTGGCCTCGAAGGCAACGGGCTACCCCCTGGCCTTCGTCGCCGCCAAGATAGCCCTGGGCTACACGTTGGACCAGATAGGAGAGATGGGCACCCCCAACTCCGCCTACGTTGCCCCCTCGCTCGACTACCTCATCTGCAAAATCCCACGCTGGGACCTCACCAAGTTCGTCGGCGTTAGCCGCGAGATTGGCTCCAGCATGAAGTCGGTGGGAGAAATCATGTCCATCGGACGCTCCTTCGAAGAAATCATACAGAAGGGCCTCCGCATGATAGGCCAAGGCATGCACGGGTTCGTGGGCAACGAGGGACTGACCTTCGACGACCTCGACCACGAGCTGGCCCATCCCACCGACCTGCGCATCTTCGCCATCGCACAGGCGCTGGAAGAGGGCTACACCATCGACCGCATATACGAGCTCACCCGCATAGACCCCTGGTTTATCCAGCGGCTGAAGAACATCGTCGACTACAAGGCAGTCCTCTCACAGTACGACCGCATCGAAGACCTCCCCGCCGACGTCCTGCGCCAAGCCAAGCGCTTAGGCTTCTCAGACTTCCAGATTGCACGCTTCGTCCTCCATCCCGAGGGCAACATGGAGCGCGAGAATCTCCAGGTGCGCGCACGCCGCAAAGAGCTTGGCATCCTGCCCGCCGTCAAGCGCATCAACACCGTTGCCTCCGAGCATCCCGAGCTGACCAACTATCTCTACATGACCTATGAGGCAGAGGGCTACGACGTCAACTACTATAAGAACGAGAAGTCCGTCGTCATACTCGGCTCCGGTGCCTACCGCATCGGCTCCTCCGTCGAGTTTGACTGGTGCAGTGTCAATGCCGTACAGACGGCACGCAAGCTGGGATACAAGTCCATCATGATCAACTACAACCCGGAGACAGTCTCCACCGACTACGACATGTGCGACCGTCTCTACTTCGACGAGCTGTCGTTCGAGCGCGTCCTGGACGTCATCGACCTCGAACAGCCGCGCGGTGTCATCGTCTCCGTGGGCGGGCAGATCCCCAACAATCTGGCCATGAAGCTCTACCGCCAGTCGGTTCCCGTGCTGGGTACGTCGCCCGTCAGTATCGACCGTGCCGAGAACCGCAACAAGTTCAGCCACATGCTGGACATGCTCGGCATCGACCAACCCGCCTGGCAAGAACTGACCAGCCTGGACGACGTCAAGGCTTTCATCCAGAAGGTGGGCTACCCCGTCCTGGTGCGTCCCAGCTACGTCCTGTCAGGCGCAGCCATGAACGTCTGCTACGACGAGGAAGAACTCGAGGAGTTTCTCCGCATGGCCGCCAAGGTGTCGAAGGAATACCCCGTGGTCGTGTCGCAGTTCCTCCAGAACACAAAGGAGATTGAGTTCGACGCCGTGGCCCAGAATGGCGAGATTGTAGAGTATGCCATCTCCGAGCACATCGAGTTTGCGGGCGTACACAGCGGCGACGCCACCCTGGTCTTTCCCGCGCAGAAGATATACTTCGCCACGGCACGCCGCATCAAGCAGATCAGCCGCCGCATCGCCAAAGAGCTGAACATCTCCGGCCCGTTCAACATACAGTACCTGGCCCGCAACAACGAAGTCAAGGTCATTGAGTGCAACCTCCGTGCCTCGCGCTCCTTCCCCTTCGTCAGCAAGGTGCTGAAACGCAACTTCATTGAGACGGCCACCCGCATCATGCTCGACGCTCCCTACACCCGTCCCGACAAGTCGGCCTTCGACATTGACTGGATAGGCGTCAAGGCCAGCCAGTTCTCCTTCTCACGCCTGCACAAGGCAGACCCCGTCCTTGGTGTGGACATGTCCTCGACGGGCGAGGTTGGCTGCCTGGGCGACAGCTTCGACGAGGCACTGTTGAATGCCATGATTGCCACAGGCTTCAAGATTCCCCAGCCGGAGAAGGGCGTGATGGTGTCCAGCGGCGCCATGAAGTCCAAGGTGGATTTGTTGGATGCCACCCGCATGTTGCATGCCAAAGGGTATAAGATTTATGCCACCGCCGGCACCTCGGCCTTCCTCAACGCCCACGGGGTGGAGACGACACCCGTCTACTGGCCCGACGAGAAGCCCGATGCCGAGAACAACGTGATGCGCATGATTGCCAACCACGCCTTCGACCTCATCGTGAATATCCCCAAGAATCACACGAAGCGTGAGCTGACCAATGGCTACAAGATACGCCGTGCGGCCATCGACCACAACATACCGCTCATCACCAACGCCCGGTTGGCAAGTGCCTTCATCGAGGCCTTCTGCAACCTCAAGCCGGAGGACATCGCCATCAAGAGTTGGCAGGAATACAAGTAACTCTTGTGCAGTTATTGAATGTGCGGATTGCGCGGATTCGTCATGGATGTGCCTGTGTGAAGCTCATCTCGTGCGAGCGTCTGCGTAATCCGCACCTTTTTTGTTGGTCATTCACGCAACCGGTACACTTTTACCCAGTCTACCGACATCTCCACGGGCAGTTCCTCTGGACGTGCTTTCCCCACCCACGGGCCTTCTATCTGCATATCCACCAGCAGATAGTACGGCGTCCCGAAAGGATATTGCCCCGGCTGGTCTGTCTCAATACGCGGATAGGTGAATGTTTTTCTTCCGTTGATTGAGAATATCAGGCTGTCCGGCAGGATTTCTACTGCATAAGTGTTGTAATCGTCGCGGTTGATGGCTCCGGTGGCTTCATGGGGAGGGATGCTGTCATTCTTCAATATGTAGGTATAATGGGAGTGCACGGTCTGATAAACGAAGGTATCGTGGTTTAAGTGTTCCATGATGTCTATTTCTCCTCCGTCGGGCCACTTGGCATTTTCAGGCAGCATCCAGATGGCAGGCCAGGCCCCTTGTGCTCGGCCAAACTTGGCACGTACTTCCACTTTGCCATGCCTTATGTTGAACTTTCCCTTGGTGTATAATCCTCCGGTGAGGTAGCGTGCTGTGTCTTGAGCCACCGTTCCGTTGTTACAGATGCCACGCAATATCAGGTTTCCATCTTCCATGGCATATAGAGTATCAGCGTTGGACATGTGGCGGTTCCAGTTTGCCTTTCCCCGGGGGATTTTGCTCCAATATGCTTCGTTGAAGGTGCTTTCGTCAAAATGATCCTCCCAAATCAATTCATACGTTGCCTGCTGAGCTTGGCTGGCCAGGGCGAGGCAACATCCGCATAAGGCAGCCACGATTCTTTTTCTTCCCATAATAAACATCTCTTATTGTCTTACTTTACTTTGATGCTTCAAAGGTAAGCTAAAGGGAAAGTTTTTCTTGTTGTTGAAAGCTAAAAAGCTATAAAAGCAAAGATTCATCAACCTGTGGTAATGCTGTCAGAGAAGAAATAAATAGAGAGAAATCAGAGTGAAGGTAACTTTTCCTTTCGTTGTGTACATAAAAGCGAAATAATTAATATGTTGAAAAACAGTATCTAAGGAGAAATAATGGAAAAAGGAGAAAAAATAATAGGAAAAAGTTTTGGTAGTCTCAAAATAAGCCGTACCTTTGCATCGCTTTTGAAACGGAAGTGTAACGGACGTTTAGCTCAGCTGGTTCAGAGCGTCTGCCTTACAAGCAGAGGGTCGGCGGTTCGAATCCGTCAACGTCCACCAGCAACGAAATACACTTCTAGAAACAAAAGACGGACGTTTAGCTCAGCTGGTTCAGAGCGTCTGCCTTACAAGCAGAGGGTCGGCGGTTCGAATCCGTCAACGTCCACTAGTTGTATTTGAAATATGCCATAATGGATAGTCTTGCAAGTGATTTGTAAGGCTATTTTTTTTGTCCTTATCCGAAGAGGCAGCGGAAGGCTTCTTCTACCTTGCGCACGGGTACCAGTTCTATCTTTATCTTTGCCGTATTCAGTCCTTGCAGGTTCTGCCGGGGCAGGATGAATTGGCGGAAACCTAGCTTCTCTGCTTCGCCGATGCGCTGTTCTATGCGGTTTATGGGGCGGATTTCGCCTGATAGGCCCACTTCGCCAGCCATGCATACTTCAGCCTCGATGGCGGCATCCATGTTGCTGCTCAGTATGGCACTGATGACTGCCAGGTCGATGGCCGGGTCGTTCACTTTCAATCCGCCGGCAATGTTCAGAAATACGTCCTTCTGTGCCAGTTTGAAGCCTACACGCTTTTCCAACACAGCCAGCAGCATGTTCATGCGTCGTGTGTCAAAGCCGGTGGCCGAGCGTTGCGGGTTGCCGTAGACTGCGCTGCTCACCAGTGCCTGCGTTTCGATGAGGAAGGGGCGTATGCCCTCGATGGCCGAAGCAATGGCCACGCCACTCATGCCCTCGTGATCCTGGCTGAGTAGGAGTTCCGACGGGTTGCTCACCTGGCGCAATCCATCCTGCCGCATTTCGTAGATGCCCAGTTCCGCTGTGCTGCCGAAGCGATTCTTGATGCTACGTAAGATGCGGTACATGTAGTGTTGGTCACCCTCGAATTGCAGCACCGTGTCTACGATGTGCTCCAGCACTTTGGGACCGGCGATGCTCCCTTCTTTGTTGATATGCCCGATGAGGATGACGGGCGTGTGGCTCTCTTTGGCGAAGCGCAGAATGGAGGCGGCACATTCCCTTACCTGGGCAATGCTGCCCGGTGATGATTCCAGGCTTTCGGTCGATATGGTCTGTATGGAGTCGATAATGACCAGGTCGGGTTGCGTGTTCTTGATATGTACGAAGATTTGCTCCAGTGAAGTCTCGCAGGCAATGAGGCAATCGCTCGATGTGTGGGTTAGTCGGTCGGCACGCAACTTCAGCTGGCGGGCGCTTTCTTCGCCCGATATGTAGAGGATGCGCTTTTCGGGCATCCGCAGCACGGTTTGCAGGATAAGTGTGGACTTGCCAATGCCTGGTTCTCCGCCCAGCAGTACCAGCGAGCCGCGTACCAGCCCGCCGCCCAACACGCGGTTCAGTTCATCGTCGTGCATGTCGATGCGTGGTTCGTCATCGGCATTGATTTCGTTTAGTGTCACCGGCTTTGACTTTGTTTTGGCTAGTCCGGTCAATGAGGGGCGTGCCGCAGGCTCCTTGCGCACGATTTCTTCGACGAAGGTGTTCCATTGTCCGCACGAAGGACATTTGCCTTGCCACTTGGGCGATTCTTGCCCGCAGTTGCTGCATACATATACGGTCTTCTCTTTTGCCATTTCGTTGCTTATTTGTGGTCAAAGGTACGATTAATATGGGTAGTTTCCTCCATATTCTGCACTTTTATCGCAAAAAAGTGGGATGAAGTGATAGATTGTATGCTTTTATTGCTACATTTGCAACATCTTATTCATCAGAAACGATAGAAACCAGGCTATGGACAAGTATTATCCGCATACCGTCACATCAATGCGCACCATGACCCTTCGGGGTTAGGGATAGTATTTCGTGTTTCTACGTGTTACACATTATTTTCGGTTTTTCCTTTCCTCCGTCTGCGGAGGCTGCCCGGCAGGAACGGGCTTTTTTCCTACATATTATTTACATACAGTAACTTCATTAAAACAGCATAGGATGAAAGTAATGAAATTCGGCGGAACGTCGGTAGGTTCCGTGGAGAGCATATTGAGTGTGAAACGCATTGTCGAGGCGGAAGCCGGTCGTGAACCGGTCATCGTAGTGGTGTCGGCGCTTGGCGGCATTACGGACAAGTTGATAAAGACCTCGCGCATGGCGGCGGCAGGCGATGCGGCGTATGAGGACGAGTTCCGCGAAATCGTGAGCCGGCACGTGGAGATGGTGAAGCGGGTGATTCCAGAGTTTGACGCGCAGATGACCATGCAGCGCCGGGTGGGGGAGTTGCTCAATGAACTGAAGGATATCTTCCAGGGCATCTATCTCATCAAAGACCTGTCGCAGAAGACGTCGGACACGATTGTGAGCTACGGCGAACGCCTTTCGTCCATCATTGCCGCCCAACTGACGGGGGCGCGGTGGTATGACTCGCGCAGCTTCATCAAGACGGAGAAGAAGTTTTCGAAGCATGTGTTGGACACGGAGTTGACGAACCGGCTGGTGCGCGAGACCTTCAGTGAACTGCCTCCGCTGGTGCTGGTGCCGGGCTTCATTGCCACAGACAAGGACACGGGTGAAGTGACCAACCTGGGTCGGGGCGGGTCGGACTACACGGCGGCAATCATCGCGGCGGCGCTGGATGCGGACAGCCTGGAGATTTGGACGGACGTGGACGGATTCATGACGGCCGACCCCAGGGTCATCTCTACGGCCTATACCATCAATGAACTGAGTTACGTGGAGGCGACGGAGTTGTGCAACTTCGGCGCGAAGGTGGTCTATCCGCCGACAATCTATCCCGTGTGCCACAAGAACATACCTATCCTTATCAAAAACACCTTTAACCCGGCGGGAGCGGGAACGGTCATCAAGCAGACCGTGAGCAGTCCGCAGGGCAAAGCCATCAAGGGCATCTCATCCATCAACGATACGAGCCTCATCACGGTGCAGGGCCTGGGCATGGTGGGGGTGATTGGCGTGAACTACCGCATCTTCAAGGCTCTGGCGAAGAATGGCATCAGCGTCTTCCTGGTGTCGCAGGCGTCGTCGGAGAACTCTACGTCCATCGGTGTGCGCAATGCCGACGCTGACCTGGCGTGCAGTGTGCTGACGGAGGAGTTTGCCAAGGAGATTGAGATGGGCGAGATATCGCCCATGCAGGTGGAGCGCGACTTGGCCACGGTGGCCATCGTGGGCGAGAACATGAAGCATACGCCGGGCATCGCGGGCAAGCTGTTCGGCACGCTGGGGCGGAACGGCATCAACGTCATTGCCTGCGCACAGGGGGCGAGCGAGACCAATATTTCGTTTGTGGTGGACAGCAGGTATCTGCGCAAGTCGCTCAACGTCATCCACGACTCGTTCTTCCTGTCCGAATACCAGGTGCTGAACCTCTTCATCTGCGGCATCGGCACGGTGGGTGGCAAGCTCATCGAGCAGATTCGTAGCCAGCGGCAGCGGCTGATGCAGGAAAACGGCCTGCAACTGAACGTGGTGGGCATTGCCGACGCCTCGCGCTCGATGTTCAGCCGTGAGGGCTTCGATCTGTCACGTTTCCGCGAGGAGCTGAAGGAGAAGGGGCAGGAGAGCGACACGCAGCGCCTGCGCGACGGCGTCATTGGCATGAACATATTCAACAGCGTCTTCGTCGACTGCACGGCCAGCCCCGACGTGGCGGGCATCTACGAGGAGTTGTTGCGGCACAACATCTCCGTCGTGGCGGCCAACAAGATTGCCGCATCCAGCGAGTACGAGAATTACCTCCGCCTGAAGCAGACGGCGCGTCAGCGGGGTGTGAAGTACCTGTTCGAGACCAACGTGGGTGCGGGCCTGCCCATCATCAACACCATCAACGACCTTATCCACAGCGGCGACAAGATTCTGAAGATTGAGGCCGTGCTGAGCGGCACGCTGAACTACATCTTCAACCAGCTCAGCGCCGACGTGCCTTTCAGCCAGACCATACGCATGGCGCAGCAGGAGCGCTACTCCGAGCCCGACCCGCGCATCGACCTCAGCGGCAAGGACGTCATCCGCAAGCTCGTCATCCTGGCGCGCGAGGCGGGCTACCGCATCGAGCAGGGCGACGTGGAGCGGCACCTCTTCGTGCCCGACGACTTCTTCGAGGGGTCGCTGGACGACTTCTGGCGCAAGGTGCCCTCGCTGGACGCCGACTTCGAGGCGCGCCGCCGGCGGCTGGAGGCCGAGCACAAGCACTGGCGCTTCGTGGCGCGGCTGGACGGCGGACGGGCGTCGGTGGGACTGATGGAGGTGGCCCCCGGGCATCCGTTCTACGGGCTGGAGGGCAGCAACAACATCATCCTGCTGACCACCGAGCGCTACCGCGAGTACCCGATGATGATTCAGGGCTACGGCGCGGGAGCCGACGTGACCGCCGCGGGCGTCTTTGCCGACATCATGAGCATTGCCAATGTCTGACCCGACGCTGCCGGAAATGCGCCCCGACGCCGCTAAAAACGCGCCCTGACGCGGTTAAAAATGCGACCCGACGCATTTTCAACGCCGACCCGACGCGGTTGTAAACGCGACCCGACGTATTTTCAACGCCGACGGGTCGCAGTTCAGACCCCCAAAGTATAACCCTAAAAACAAGAAGCGATATGAAACACATTATTATATTAGGGGACGGCATGGCCGACCATCCCGTCCCCTCGCTGGGCGGGCGGACGCTGCTCCAGGACGCTCGTACCCCGTGGATGGATCTGCTGGCGCGCCTGGGGCGCAACGGGCGGCTCGTCACCGTCGCCCCCGGCTTCCACCCCGGCAGCGAAGTGGCCAACATGTCCGTGCTGGGCTATGACCTGCCCACCGTCTACGAAGGCCGCGGCCCGCTCGAGGCGGCCAGCATCGGCGTCGACCTCGCGCCCGGCGACATGGCCATGCGTTGCAACCTGGTCTGCCTCGAGGGCGACCTGCTGAAGAACCACTCCGCCGGGCACATCACCACGGAGGAGGCCGACACGCTCATCCGCTTCCTGCAAGAACGGCTGGGCGACGAGCGCGTCCACTTCTACACCGGCGTGCAATACCGCCACCTGCTGGTTATCCGCGGGGGCGAAAAGCGCCTGGACTGCACGCCGCCGCACGACGTGCCCCTGCAGCCCTGGCGGCCGCTGCTGCCTAAGGCAGCTACGAGCGAAGAGCTACAAGCGACGAGCTACAAGCTACGAGCTACAAGTGGTGACGGAGATACGGACGGACTCGTAGCTCGTAGCTCGTCACTCGTAGCTAATACCCCGTCACTCACAGCTAAAGATACCGCCGACCTGCTCGACACGCTCATCCTACGCTCGCAAGACCTGCTGCGCGACCATCCGCTGAACAAGCAACGCATCGCCCAAGGCAAAGACCCCGCCAACAGCATCTGGCCCTGGAGCCCCGGCTACCGTCCGCAGATGGAGCCCTTCTCCGCCCGCTTCCCCCAGGTGAGGAGCGGGGCGGTCATCACCGCCGTCGACCTCATCCGCGGCATCGGGCGCTATGCCGGACTGCGGCGCATCGACGTGCCCGGCGCCACCGGACTCTATGACACCGATTACGAGGGCAAGGTCCGCGCCGCTCTCGACGCCCTGCGCACCGACGACTTCGTCTACCTGCACATCGAGGCCAGCGATGAGGCCGGCCACGAGGGGGACATCGCCCTGAAACGCCGGACCATCGAAGACCTCGACCGCCGTGTCGTCGGCCCCGTCTACGAGGCTGTGAAGGATTGGCCCGAGCCCGTGGCCATCGCTGTCCTGCCCGACCATCCCACGCCCTGCGAGGTGCGCACCCACACGGCCGAGCCCGTGCCCTTCCTTGTCTGGCATCCCGGCATCGAGCCCGACGCCGTGCAGACCTTCGACGAGGTGGCCGCCTGCGAGGGTTCGTATGGCCTGCTGAAAGAAGACCAATTCATTAACACATTCATGAACGCTTAGACTTATGAACTATTACAGCACCAACCACCAGTCGCCCGCCGCCACCCTTCAGGAAGCCGTGGTGCGCGGACTCGCCCCCGACAAGGGCCTCTATATGCCGGAGCATATCCGTCCGCTCCCGCCCGAGTTCTACGAACAGATTGACCGCATGACCCTGCCCGACATCGCCTGCCGCGTGGCCGACGCCTTCTTTGGCGACGACATCCCCAGCGATACGCTGCACGAACTGGTGCGCGACACGATGAGCTTCGACATACCGCTCGTGCCCGTCGCTGACCACATCCACGCGCTCGAGCTCTTCCACGGCCCCACGCTGGCCTTCAAAGACGTGGGCGCCCGCTTCATGGCCCGCCTGTTGGGCTACTTCATCCGCCGCGAGGGTGCGGGCGAGGTCAATGTCCTCGTGGCCACGTCGGGCGACACGGGCAGTGCCGTGGCCAACGGCTTCTTGGGCGTGGAGGGCATCCGCGTCTACGTGCTCTACCCCAAGGGCAAGGTCAGCGAGATACAGGAGAAGCAGTTCACCACCCTGGGCCGCAACATTACGGCCATCGAAGTGGACGGCACCTTCGACGATTGCCAGGCCTTGGTGAAGGACGCCTTCATGGATGCCGACCTCAACGCCCACATGCGCCTGACCAGTGCCAACAGCATCAACGTGGCACGCTTCCTGCCGCAGTCGTTCTACTACTTCCATGCCTACGCCCAGTTGAAGCGCGCCGGTCGTGCCGACGGCGGGGTGGTGGTGTGCGTGCCCAGCGGCAACTTCGGCAACATCACCGCAGGGCTGTTTGCCGCCCGCATGGGCCTGCCCGTCAGCCGCTTCATTGCCGCCAACAACCGCAACGACATCTTCTATCAGTACCTGCGCACGGGTGTCTATTCGCCCCGTCCCAGCATCGCCACCATCGCCAACGCCATGGACGTGGGCGCGCCCAGCAATTTCGCCCGCATCCTGGCCCTCTACGACGGTAGCCACGACGCCATCTCGGCCGACATCAGCGGTGCCACGTACACCGACGAGCAGATTGCCGACACCGTGCGCGCCACGTGGCAGCAGCACCGCTATCTGCTCGACCCGCACGGCGCCTGCGGCTACCGTGCTTTGCAGGAGGGGCTACGTCCCGGCGAGACGGGCATCTTTCTGGAGACCGCCCATCCGGCCAAGTTCAAGGACACGGTGGAGCGCATCATCGGGCAGCCCGTCGACATCCCCGCCAAGCTCCGCGCTTTCATGCAGGGCACCAAGCAGAGCGTGCCGATGCCGAAGGACTTCCCCGCCTTCAAGGCCTATCTGATGGGGCAGTGATGGCGGATTTATTACCCAGCAGGGGCGCAGGGTTACTATCCAGCAGGGGCGCAGGGTTACTACCCAGCGGGGGTGCAGGGTTACGCCCCAGCGGGGGTGCAGGGTTATGCCCCTGCGGGGGCGCTGGATAAACGGAATCAATAGGAACCAATAAACAACAATGAATCATATGTATCTGACATCCTTTTTACTGACGGCGGCCGCACCCGCCCAGGCCGCACAAGACGGGGCTGACAAAGTGCAACAAGTCATACAGCACCTCATAGACGGCGGCGTCGACATCGGCGGGCGCATCCTGGGGGCGCTGGTCATCTTCCTCATCGGGCGTTTCCTCATCTCCTTCCTCAACAAACTGGTGCGGCGCATCCTGGAGCGGCGCAAGGTCGATGCCGGCATCCGCAGCTTCGTGGAGAGCCTGGTGAACATCCTGCTGATGGTACTGCTCATCGTGGCCATCGTGGACAAGCTGGGCATCGAGACCACCTCCTTCGCCGCCCTGCTGGCTTCGGCCGGTGTGGCCGTGGGCATGGCCCTGAGCGGCAACCTGCAGAACTTCGCCGGCGGGCTCATCATCCTGCTGTTCCGCCCCTACAAGGTGGGCGACTGGATAGAGTGCCAGGGCGAGAGCGGCTCGGTGAAGGAGATACAAATCTTCCACACCATCCTGACCACGGCCGACAACAAGACGGTTTACATCCCCAACGGCTCGGCGTCGAGCGGCGTGGTGGTGAATTACAGCAACGAGGAAACCCGCCGCGTAGACTGGGTGGTCGGCGTGGAATACGGTGAAGACTATTCCCGGGTGGAGGAGGCGGCACGCCGCATCGTCGCGGCCGACAAACGCATCCTCGACACGCCCGCGCCCTTCATCGCCCTGGATGCCCTGGATGCCAGCAGCGTCAATATCCGCATCCGCGTGTGGGTGAAGAACGCCGACTATTGGGGCGTGTACTACGATGTGCAGCGCGCCATCTACGACGAGTTCAACAAGGCCGGCATCGGCTTCCCCTTCCCGCAACTCACGGTGCATCAGGCCAAGGACTGAGCGCTGTCAGGGTGCTGTCTCTTTGGGGTCTGCTCACGGATGTTGGGCAGGCCCCTTTGTTTTTGGGCGGTCTAATATCAATTCGTGTTTGACCAGATACTCGGCTGTTTGCAGCATACTGAAGGCATAACTTTTCAACCAAACAAAAGCTGAGTCGCTAGGTTGTCCGGGTCTGCAAAGGCTGTCGGTATGGAAACAGCGTTCAACTTTCGTCTCCGGGTTGTAAATATACAGATGAAGGGAATCTCTTGCAGCAACCAAATCGTCTGCCGTATAAAATATGCATGGTCGTTTTTCACGCAGCAGGTCAACTCCCAGGTTGTTTTGCACATAGTCGATGCCCAACAGATGTAACAGAGTCGGGGCTACATCTACTTGCCCACAGAAGTCCGTTCGCAGTTCCGGTGCAATGCCTTTGCCGAAGAACATCAGAGGGATGTGGTTATAGGATTCCGGTAATTCACATTCAGGCGTTGTTACCAGTTTGCCGTGGTCGCCCAAGAATACAAAAATCGTATTCTCGAACCAAGGTTCGCGGGAGGCTTGTTGCATGAAGTTGCCGATAGACCAGTCTGCATATTCCACAATCTGCTCCTCTTTCTTGCAACTGCGTGGTTGAAAGTAGGGTGGAATGACATAAGGCGGATGGTTGCTGATGGTCAGTAGTACGGCGAAAAAAGGTTGGTCGCTGTCGGCTTTTTGTCGCAATACAGGCAATGCATATTGGAAAAGGTAATCATCCTGCACCCCGAAATGATTGGCTATTTTGTCTGCCGGATAATCTTCTTGCGAATATATTTCGTCGAAGCCATTCGTACGGAAGAAGCCGTTCATGTTGTCGTATTGCGATTCGTGAGTCATGAAGAAAAGGTTCCGGTATCCATGTTCTTTTAATACGGTAGGCAGTCCTGCATAACGGCGAATAGACGAATCCTTCATAGCGTTACGCTTCATGATGGCCGGGAATGAATAGAGTGTAGAGTACATGCCGTGGTTGGTATGTATGCCAGACGAATAGCAATTGGAGAAATGTAATGATCGGGCGTAAATAGAGTCTAAATGAGGCGTTAGGCCCTTATCGGCTCCGAAGCTGTCCATCAGATGAGCAGACATCGATTCCATCAGGACGATGATTACGTTCTTCTTCTCTTCCCTTTGCGGATTGTCCACTTGTTGAGCTATGGGGGAGATGTTCGTTATGCCAGGCCGTTGTAGCAAGTGCTGTACATTTTTTACAGCCTTGGTTTCGATTGCTAGCTGCAACCACTGATGTCCGTCACGATGTTCGTCTATTGTGCTGCTCAACAGATTGAATACCGGGTTTATGCCTACTTGATTTAAGAAGGGGTCTTCGCAATAAAAGGCCTGGCTTACTTTGATAGGATTATATCCGCAACGTCCGCGAATACCAAAGATACATAGACCGATGCAGACTGCGCCACTGAGAAATATGATACCTCGGCTTGTCCAGTCCATTGTAGTTGCAGAGCTCATGTTTTTGCATCGTTGGTAAGCCCAATTTGCCTGTTTCCACATAATCCAGCTCCAAAGAACAGTCGTGACCACGGCTAATAAGAGGTATGGGTAATAAGAGCTTTCTTCCAGCACCATACCGGCTGTGGTTGTTCCGTACTCGAACCAATTGAATATGGATGAATTGATTACTTTAAAGAAGTAGGCGAAATAAGGGATATTGGCAGCCGCGACGAAAGAAGCCAGTCCGTAGAAGATGGAAAAGAAAATAGCTGTAGCGCGGAACAATGCTCGTGGAAGCCAGTTCAGTAACGCGCTAATCCAAAGCACAGCTAATGGGGTCAATAGCACGTAGCAGGCTATCACATTGTCAAACCATAAGCCATAAAGGAAAGAGCGGGATTGCAGCAAGTATTCATGTTGGATGGTCTGCGGAAACTCGTAGTCGCTCGCGAAGAAGAATATCAGGCGAAATAATGAGAATAAGGATAGTGCCATTACATGCACACTCAGCAGGTAGATAAATATAGTACCACCTTTTTTAAGCAGAGCTTTGGGTTGAAAATCTAACATAGGAACTCTCTTTATTTTTGAAAAAACGGCTGCAAAGCTATGAATTTATGGTTACATTTCCAATAAATCTTTGTGTCAGAATCCGGGAATAGGCTAAAAACAGCGTTCTCCTCTGTTTTTTTATCATTTCGCAATTGCGTTTCTTTGGATTTTACGTTATCAGGCCGTTCGAAATCTCTTTCGTGAAGTTGGAGGGGGTAATTCTATTTCCTGTGTTATTTGAGTTTCTGTGGTAGCTCTGCAAATGTATTTTTTATGCTGCTGCTTTCTTGTATAATTCGGCAAATCCGTTGTGCTGAAGAATAGTTCCTGGTGAAAGTGTTGGATTGAGTATATGAAGCTTTCGTAGTTTTGGTTAGAGAATGTCTATGATGGGAAAGTAGAGGTATAGGAGTCTTTATATGTATAAAGAACCATTCTTCATAGTCGTAGCGTGAAAAGAAAAAAAGGCATTTGTAAAGCGTAAGCTTGCAAATACCTTTTCTTAATGTCTTCAATTAACTTGTAGCGGGACCCGGGATTGAACCGGGGACCTCATGATTATGAATCATGCGCTCTAACCAGCTGAGCTATCCCGCCATCATTTCTCGTTTGCGGGTGCAAAGATAGAGCATTTGTTTGAATTGGCAAACAGATTGCCGCATTTTTTTCGCTTTTTTCTGCTTCTCCCTTTTCCTGTCAGGCGATGCCTGGCCGTTAGGACGCTGTTTTTTAGTCGTTTGTATCGCCAGGCAAATGTCGGGGAGGGTGTTTCCTTCTTGCCCGCACGAAACGCGGCTCTTGCCCACATGAAGCGCGGCCCTTGTCCGGACGGAGCGTCATGCTTTGGGTGGCGGCGAGCGTTCCGATGGCATACTTCTCTTGCTTCAAACGTGAAAAATACTGTCGAATGTATAAAATGAGGAGAATTATATGTCTGGATAAGGAAAAAGTTTATATCTTGGCGGCGCGAAAGGAAATGACTTTTCTGAAAGACGCCATGGAACGTAAAAAAATACATTTAGAATATCTATTAAACGCTACTTCGAAGAATATCCTATGGGATGCAATCAGTACACCGACTGGCCTGGAAGGATGGTTTGCCGATAAAGTACTGTCCGATGATAAATTTGTGACCTTCTGTTGGGGGAAAACAGAGAAACGTGAAGCTGAAATAGTGGCTATACGCACTTATTCCTTTATCCGTTTTCGTTGGTTGGACGCCCCCCAAGAACGAGAGTATTTTGAACTGAAGATGACAAATAATGAGTTGACCAATGACTATGTGTTGGAAATCACAGATTTTGCTGCTGCCGATGAAGTGGATGATGTGTGCGATTTGTGGGAGTATGAAGTGGATACATTGCGCAGGACGTGTGGTTTTTAGTTAACTTTCTGCCAAAAATTTCCCTCCCTCCCGTTTTTGTACTACTTTTGCATCTTCAATAGAGACTACGAGACGAATGCCCATGTTGCGTATAAAAAAGTTAGATATATTCATATTGAAGAGCTTCTGCCTGCTCTTTGCCGGCACTTTTTTCATCTGCCTGTTCATCTTCATGATGCAATTCCTATGGCGATATGTCGATGAAATGGTAGGTAAAGGATTGGAAATGACTGTTCTTGCGCAGTTCTTTTTCTATTCGGCCTTGGTGCTGGTGCCTGTCTCTTTGCCCTTGGCCGTTTTGTTGGCGGCGCTTATTACCTTTGGTAATTTTGGAGAGCGCTTTGAATTACTGGCTATGAAAGCCGCCGGAATCCCCTTGCTGCGCATCATGCGTCCGCTTATCATCTTTATTGCGTGCGTCTCTTGTGTTTCTTTCTATTTTCAGAATGTCATAGGGCCTAAAGCCCAAGTCAAACTAAACACTTTGCTCATTTCTATGAAGCAGAAGTCGCCTGAAGTAGACATTCCCGAAGGAGCCTTTTATGACGAGATAAAAGATTATAACCTTTACGTGAAGCATAAAAATCGGGATACAGGCATGCTGTATGACGTGCTGATATACAATTTTGAGAAAGGCTTTGAAAACGCTCAGATTATCAAGGCTGATTCCGGACGCCTGGAAATGACTGCCGATAAGCAACACCTCTATCTGCATTTGTACAGCGGTGAACAGTTCGAAAATTTGAAAGACCAGAGCGTAAGTCGGAAAAACGTGCCCTACCGGCGGGAAGCTTTCCGTGAGAAACATGCCATTATTGAGTTTAACTCAGATTTCAATATGGCCGATGAGGGTATCATGAGCAACCAGGCATCCAGTAAAAATATGCGCACACTACAAGTGGGGATTGATTCGATGCAGATGCGTACTGACAGCATCGGGCGTGCCTATTACAAAGAAGCTATGGCGAATGTCTACAACGTTACTTCCCGGTTGGACCGCAAAGATTCGTTGAAGTTGAAAGAAGCGTTGCCGACATATTACAATATAGATAGCTTGTATGCTGTGGCCACCTTGTCCGAGAAATCCAAAATCCTGTCGAACACTATTGGGAGGACTGGGAGCATTGAGAGTGACTGGAATTTTAAGAGTTTCAATATCCAGCAGACTGAAGCCAGCTTGCGGCGTCACATGACCTCGTGGCATGAAAAGCTGACAATGTCGTTGGCATGTCTCATTTTCTTCTTTATCGGAGCTCCTTTGGGGGGTATTATCCGTAAGGGCGGGCTGGGTATGCCCGTGGTCGTCTCTGTACTGATTTTCATTGTCTACTATATTATTAATAACACGGGCTTCAAGATGGCTCGCGATGGAAAATGGATTGTCTGGATGGGAATGTGGACCAGTACAGCCGTCTTGGCACCGTTAGGTGCTTTCTTTACCTATAAGGCCAATAAGGATTCTGTGGTGCTTAATGCCGATGCTTATATCAGTTGGATAAAAAAGATTTTGGGCATACGCAGTGTGCGGCATCTCTATCGCAAGGAGGTCATTATCCATGATCCAGATTATACACGTCTGCCGGGCGATTTGCAAATGTTGTCTGAACAATGCCGCGCTTATTCCGAAAGCCATGACTTGAAACGGATGCCCAATTACTTTAAACTTTGGATGAACGTCGGCGAGGATGTGGAGGTAGAAGAAATAAGTGCCCGTATGGAGGCTCTTATAGAAGAAATGTCTAATACGAAATCTCCTAAGTTAATAGCTGTGTTGAACAATTATCCCATTATTCCGGTCCGTGCCCATGTGCGTCCTTTCCGGCGTTATTGGTTGAATGTGGCATGTGGGATATGCGTTCCGGTCGGATTGTTTTTCTTCTTCCGTATTTGGGCTTTCCGGCTTCGCTTGAGTAAAGACATGGAGCGTATTATAAAGGCGGATGACGATGCTATTTATGTCATCAATTCTTTGGAGTGAAGAATTGCGGGAATAAAGGCGGCTTTGGAAAACACCGCTGCTGAAAGTTTAATAATTAATAGTTGATGAAATATGGAAAATATTAAAATGAATTCGATAGAAGAGGCGATAGAAGAATTCAAGTCTGGCAACTTTGTCATTGTGGTGGACGATGAGGACCGCGAGAATGAGGGTGACTTGATTATCGCTGCCGAGTTAATCACGCCTGAGAAGGTGAACTTCATGTTGAAGCACGCACGTGGAGTGTTGTGTGCCCCTATCACGATATCCCGTTGCCAAGAGTTGGATTTACCTCATCAGGTGGTGGACAATACGTCGGTGTTAGGGACTCCTTTTACCGTGACCATTGATAAATTGGAAGGTTGTACCACGGGCGTGTCGGCTGCCGACCGTGCAGCTACCATCCGTGCATTGGCCGACCCGGCATCTACACCTGCTACGTTTGGTCGTCCCGGACACATTAATCCGTTGTATGCTCAAGAAAAAGGGGTCTTGCGTCGTGCTGGACATACAGAGGCCACTATCGACCTGGCCCGCCTGGCCGGGCTGTATCCGGCGGGTGCGTTGATGGAGATTATGAGCGACGATGGGACGATGGCCCGCCTGCCGGAGCTGCGTAAGTTTGCTGACGAGTATGGGTTGAAACTGATTTCTATCCACGACCTGATAGCTTATCGCTTGAAGCAGGAATCTATTGTTGAAAAAGGTGTGGAGGTGAACATGCCTACGGCTTACGGCGATTTCCGTCTGATAGCTTTCCGCCAGAAGTCAAACGGACTGGAACACGTGGCTTTGTTTAAAGGGGCGTGGGAGCCGGACGAGCCCATCTTGGTGCGGGTACATTCGTCGTGTGCCACGGGCGACATCTTCGCCTCCAAGCGTTGCGATTGTGGGGAACAGTTGCACAAGGCCATGCAGATGATTGAAGCCGCCGGCAAAGGCGTGCTGGTTTATCTGAACCAGGAAGGGCGCGGCATCGGCCTGATGGAGAAGATGAAGGCTTATAAACTGCAGGAAGACGGCATGGATACGGTGGATGCCAACATCTGCCTGGGGCATCTGGCCGATGAGCGCGACTATGGTGTGGGAGCCCAAATATTGCGGGAACTGGGTGTGCACAAGATGCGCCTGATGACCAATAACCCCGTAAAACGTGTGGGGCTGGAAGCTTATGGGTTGGAAATCACCGAGAATGTTCCCATCGAGACGACTCCCAACCCATATAATGAGCGTTACCTGCGCACGAAGCAAGAGCGCATGGGGCATACGTTGCATTTTAATAAATGAAAGATTGTTTATAACATAGGAGGAAAACAAGATGAATCAATTATCAGACCGCGTGAACAGCTTGTCGCCTTCGGCAACGCTGGCCATGTCTCAGAAAAGCGCTGAATTGAAAGCGCAGGGCATAGATGTTATTAACCTGAGTGTGGGGGAACCTGATTTCAATACCCCAGACCATATCAAGGAGGCTGCCAAGAAGGCTATCGACGAGAATTATTCCCGTTATTCGCCTGTGGCCGGCTATCCGGCTTTGCGCAACGCTATCGTGGCCAAGCTGAAGAATGAAAACGGGCTGGACTATACGGCCGCCCAAATCTCTTGCGCCAACGGTGCCAAGCAATCAGTCTGCAACACCATCCTTGTCCTGGTCAATCCGGGCGATGAGGTCATCGTGCCCGCTCCCTATTGGGTGAGCTATCCGGAGATGGTGAAACTGGCCGAAGGTGTTCCCGTTATCGTGTCTGCCGGCATTGAGCAAGATTTCAAGATGACGCCTGCCCAGTTGGAGGCTGCCATTACGCCGAAGACCAAAGCGCTGATACTGTGTTCGCCGTCCAATCCTACCGGCTCGGTTTACAGTGCCGAAGAACTGGCAGCTTTGGCCGCCGTGCTTCAGAAGCACCCGCAGGTCATGGTCATAGCCGATGAGATTTACGAGCATATCAACTACATAGGCCGCCATCACAGCATTGCCCGGGTTCCTGGCATGAAGGAGCGCACGGTGATTGTGAACGGTGTGTCCAAGGCATACGCCATGACCGGTTGGCGCATCGGTTTCATTGCTGGACCCGAATGGGTCGTTAAGGCTGTCAATAAGCTGCAAGGCCAGTATACGTCCGGCCCTTGCTCGGTGTCGCAAAAGGCTGCCGAAGCTGCTTATACCGGCACCCAGGCTCCCGTCGAAGAGATGCGCCAGGCGTTCCAGCGTCGTCGCGACTTGATTGTTCGTCTGGCCAAGGAAGTGCCCGGCTTCGAAGTGAATGTGCCCGAAGGTGCTTTCTACCTTTTCCCAAAATGCAGTTCCTATTTCGGCAAGTCGGTTGGCGACCGCCGCATTGATTCGGCCGAAGACTTGGCTATGTATTTGCTGGAAGTGGGACATGTGGCCTGTGTGGGTGGAACTTCGTTCGGTGCCCCCGATTGCATCCGCATGAGCTATGCCACGAGCGATGAAAACATCACCGAGGCCATCCGCCGTATCAAAGAAGCTTTGGCCGTCCTGAAATAATTGTTTCGCTCTTTCGGACAAGAAGCGCCGTTCTGTTTCGGAAGAAACGCGCTTCTTTCGGACAAGAAGCCTGGTGCGGGAGAACACGTTTGTTTGCCGGAAACGTGTTCTCCCGTCTTTTTTTGCCTCTTGCGCAAAAAAAAATGTTTTTTGTTTGGAGATTCAGAATAAAGCAGTACCTTTGCACCCGCAAACCACGAGAGACTTCGGGGTGTAGCTCAGCCCGGTTAGAGTACACGTCTGGGGGGCGTGTTGTCGCTGGTTCGAATCCAGTCACCCCGACCGGTTTTAGAAGAAAGTCTCTTGGTGCGGTAGTTCAGCCTGGTTAGAATACATGCCTGTCACGCATGGGGTCGCGGGTTCGAGTCCCGTCCGCACCGCTTCAGAAAAAGTAAGTTGCAAGAAAAGCTCTGGCTCTCAAGGGGGTCGGAGCTTTTTGTTTGTCGTCTCCGGTAGCTGGTAGACGGTGGCCCGATGTTCTTTTCCTTCAAAATAGCCTTCCTTTCTTGCTCAGATATTCAGGATTGTGTATTTTTGTCATTGCTTATTAAACAGTTGTGATGAAACAGAATTTCTATAAATGCGTAAGGTTGGCGGCGGGACTGCTGTTGTGTGTGTCGTTGACGTTTTGCTCCGGCAAGGCTGGCGGCAAGCCGACCTCTCTTGCGGCCCGCTCCGTCGACGATGTGGAATCTCCTCAGCAAAACCTTGCCGGGCAAGATGCTTTTCCTTTCCCTGCCATTCCCGAAACAATGACCGAACCGCAGGAGCGCAGAAGTTATCTGCTGCTGCATTATTGGGACAATTATGACTTTGCCGATACGGCATTGCTGCATCGTGCCGATGTGACGGAACAGGGGCTGGTGAATTATGTGGCTTTGGCCGGAACCCATCCAGACAAGGCAGAGGCCGACGATGCATTGGGTGTCTTTTGCTCGAAAATAGTCCTTTCGGCCGAAGCTTGCAAGGAGATGCCTGCCTTGGTGGAGAAATATCTGTATGACCCCATGTCGCCCATGCGCGATGAGAACCTTTATGCGCGTTTTCTTGGTGCTTTGCTGGCTCATGCCCCGGCCGACGACGTGCGGCGTGAGCGTTGGACGTTTTTGCGGAAACTGACCGGACGCAACAATCCCGGGCAGGCGGCGGAAGATTTCACCTACTATTTGCCCGACGGGCAACGGCGTGCCTTGTCGTCGACCCAAGTGGAGGCTCCGGTGTTGATACTCTTTTTCTACGACCCTGAGTGCGAGAACTGCCATGCCACGTTGCAGGAAATGAAAAGCAATACGCGCTTTGCCGAAGCTGTCAGCAGCGGGCAGGCTCAGGTACTGTCCATCTATACGGAAGGGAATCCCCGTGTGTGGCGTGAGCGCCTGGATGAAATGCCTGCTGCGTGGACGGTAGGGACTGACCGCGAACTTATCAAGACGCAAGCTTTGTACGACTTGAAAGCCATGCCGACGCTCTATCTGCTGGATGACAACAAGCGGGTGTTGCTGAAAGACGCTTCTTTTGCTCAAATCTGCGAAACAATGGATTGGTGAAGCTTTGTCTCCACCGGAAAACGCCTTTCTTCTTAGCGTATTTTAATGACATTCTTTAGTCGTTTGTCGGGAAAAAAACGTAATTTTGCACCCTGATAATTATCATCATAAATACGACGTATGAAACTGGATGTTTTAACCGCCATCTCTCCGATTGACGGACGGTATAGGGGAAAGACGGATGTCTTGGCCGCCTATTTTTCAGAGTATGCATTGATCAGATACCGCGTGCGAGTAGAAGTGGAATACTTCATCGCTTTGTGCGAATTGCCCCTTCCTCAACTGAAAAACGTAGATAAAGGCGTATTCGAACGCCTTCGTGCCATCTATCAGAACTTCTCGGAGGAAGACGCTGCCCGCATAAAAGAAATCGAAAGTGTGACGAACCACGACGTGAAGGCTGTCGAATATTTCCTGAAAGAACAGTTCGACAAACTGGATGGCATGGAGCCATATAAAGAATTTATCCATTTCGGCCTCACCTCGCAAGACATTAACAATACCTCCGTGCCTCTCTCGGTAAAAGAAGCACTGGAACAAGTTTACTATCCCCAACTGGAAGAACTCATTGCACAGTTGGATGCCTATGCAGCCGAATGGGCCAATATCCCGATGTTGGCCAAAACACATGGACAGCCTGCATCGCCCACACGCTTGGGAAAGGAAATCAATGTCTTCGCCTACCGCTTGAAACAGCAGTTGGTCTTGCTGAAAGCTTGTCCCCTGACAGCCAAGTTCGGTGGAGCCACGGGCAACTACAACGCCCATCACGTGGCCTATCCCGCGTACGACTGGAAAGACTTCGGCAATCGTTTCGTCTCCGAGAAGTTGGGCCTGAAGCGTGAAGAATATACCACGCAGATTTCCAACTATGACAACCTGGCTGCTGTGTTTGACGCTCTGAAACGCATCAACACTGTCATGATAGACATGAACCGTGATTTCTGGCAGTATATTTCGATGGAATATTTCAAGCAGCGTATCAAAGCCGGCGAAGTAGGCTCGAGCGCCATGCCCCACAAGGTAAATCCCATCGACTTCGAAAACGCCGAAGGCAACCTTGGGGTGGCTAATGCTCTGTTGGACCACCTCGCCGTGAAGCTGCCTGTATCGCGCTTGCAGCGCGATTTGACGGACTCTACCGTACTACGCAATGTCGGCGTGCCCTTCGGTCATATACTGATAGCCATACAGAGCTCCTTGAAAGGCCTCCGCAAACTGTTGCTGAACGAGCCGGCCATTTCTCGTGATTTGGATAATTGTTGGAGTGTGGTAGCAGAAGCCATCCAGACCATCTTGCGTCGCGAAGGCTATCCGCATCCTTATGAAGCTTTGAAAGAACTGACGCGCACGAACCACGTAGTTACCGAGTCTTCCATTAAGGAGTTTATTGAAAGCTTGAATGTCGGAGAAGACATAAAGCAAGAACTGCGTGCTATCACGCCACATAATTATACTGGAATGTAAACGCTTGAAAGATTCTAATTCTAAAAAACTCAATCTACAATTCATAAGGCCGTGAGGCCAAAGGTTTAATTTTATCTGAATAAAACAATGACAACAGAAAACGAAAACTGGCAGGATGCTTCTCCATCAGCAGAGAACTCTGGTGCCGACCGTGAGGGAACCCAGTCTAATAAAGAAAATAACTATTCGCGTGTGCCTTATAACCGAGAGGGAGGAACCCGTCCTTATCGTCCGCGTTTTAATAGCGAGAATGGCGGCAGTCGCCCACAGCGTGCGTATAGCAGCGACCGGCCCTATCGTCCTCGTTTTAACCCGAACAATGAAAACGGCGATCGGCCGCAGCGCCCGTATGGTGGCGACCGCGTTTATAGCAGTGACCGCCCTTATCGTCCACGGTATAACAGCCAGGAGAATGGGGGGAATGACCGTCCTCAGCGTCCGTTCCGCCCGCAGCAACGTCCCTACAATGCTGAACAACGTCCGAATCATCCGAGGTTTAACGGCGAGAATACCGAACAGTACCAGCGCCCGTATAATAACGACCGTGCTGCTTACGGCAACGTAGACCGTACGCTTCGTCCGCGCTATAATTCTGCTTCCGGTGACCGCCCTCAGCGTCCGTTCGGCAACAATGCGGGACGTCCCCGTTTCAATAACTTCAATAATGCTGGAAACCGTCCGTATGGCAACGCTCCCCGTCGTCGTACAAACGATTACGACCCTAACGCAAAGTACAGCAAAAAGAAGCAGATAGAGTATAAGGAACAGTTCGTCGACCCGAATGAACCGATTCGCTTGAACAAATTCTTGGCCAATGCAGGTGTTTGCTCTCGTCGCGAAGCCGATGAGTTTATCACGGCAGGTGTCGTTTCGGTGAACGGGGAAGTGATTACGGAACTGGGAACCAAAATCAAGCGTGGAGACGAGGTGAAGTTCCACGACCAGCCTGTCAGCATCGAGCGCAAAATCTATATCCTGTTGAACAAGCCGAAGGACACGGTGACGACGTCTGATGACCCGCAGGCACGCCGCACGGTGATGGATCTGGTGAAAGGGGCTTGTCCCGAGCGTATTTACCCTGTGGGGCGTTTGGACCGTAACACTACCGGTGTGCTGCTGTTGACAAACGACGGTGATTTGGCTTCGAAATTGACACATCCGAAGTATCTGAAGAAGAAAATCTATCACGTACATTTGGATAAGAACTTGACCAAGGCGGATATGGACCAGATTGCTTCGGGTATTCAGTTGGACGATGGGGAAATCCATGCCGATGCCATCAGCTACACTGATGAGAACAAGAAGAGCGATGTCGGCATCGAAATCCATTCGGGCAAGAACCGCATCGTTCGCCGCATTTTCGAGTCTTTGGGCTATAAGGTGCAGAAACTGGATCGTGTCTACTTTGCCGGCCTGACCAAGAAGGGTCTGCGCCGTGGCGAATGGCGTTTCCTCACGGAGCAGGAGGTGAACTTCCTGCGCATGGGGTCTTTTGAATGATAAATATAATAATGTATAGAGAAGATGGAAAAGATAAGTAGAACAAAGGTGGTTGACCTCTTGAAGCGCGACGATTTCGGGACTACGGTCAACGTGAAAGGCTGGGTGCGTACCCGCCGGGGAAGCAAGCAAGTCAGCTTCATTGCGCTGAATGACGGTTCTACCATCAATAACGTACAGATTGTGGTCGATGTGGCCAACTTCGATGAGGCGCTGCTGAAGGAGATTACCACGGGTGCCTGTCTGAGTGTGAACGGTGTGCTGACCGAGTCGGTCGGTTCCGGACAGAAAGTTGAGCTGCAAGCCCGCGAGATAGAGCTGCTGGGGGCATGTGACAATACCTACCCGCTGCAAAAGAAGGGGCACTCTATGGAGTTCCTGCGCGAAGTGGCTCATTTGCGCCCTCGTACCAATACGTTTGGTGCGGTGTTCCGTATCCGTCATAACATGGCCATTGCGATTCATAAGTTTTTCCACGAGAAGGGGTTCTTTTATTTCCACACGCCTATCATCACGGCTTCCGACTGCGAGGGTGCCGGCCAGATGTTTCAGGTGACAACGATGAATCTCTATGATTTGAAGAAGGATGAGAATGGCTCTATCATCTATGACGATGATTTCTTTGGCAAGCAGGCCAGCCTGACGGTGTCCGGACAGTTGGAGGGCGAATTGGCTGCCACGGCTCTGGGTGCCATCTATACCTTCGGCCCTACGTTCCGTGCCGAGAATTCGAACACGCCGCGCCATTTGGCCGAGTTCTGGATGGTCGAGCCGGAAGTGGCTTTTGCTGACTTGAAGGAGCTGATGGATTTGGAGGAAGAGTTCATTAAGTATTGCGTGCAGTGGGCGCTGGACAACTGCAAGGACGACTTGGAGTTCTTGAATAAGATGGTGGACAAGGGCCTGATAGAGCGTCTGCAGAGTGTGGTGAATACCGAATTCGTGCGTCTGCCTTATACGGAAGGTATCAAGATTCTGGAAGAGGCGGTGGCTGCAGGACGCAAGTTTGAGTTCCCCGTCTACTGGGGCTGCGACCTGGCCAGCGAGCATGAGCGTTACTTGGTGGAGGAGCACTTCCGCAAGCCGGTCATCATGACCGATTATCCGAAGGAAATCAAGGCTTTCTACATGAAGCAGAACGAAGATGGAAAGACGGTGCAGGGCACCGACGTGCTGTTCCCGCAGATTGGCGAAATCATCGGCGGCAGTGTCCGTGAAGAGGATTACGGCAAGCTGATGGCGCGCATCGAGGAGTTGCACATCCCGATGAAAGACATGTGGTGGTATCTGGACACCCGCAAGTATGGCACCTGCCCGCACGCCGGTTTCGGTTTGGGTTTCGAACGCCTGCTGCTGTTCGTCACCGGCATGGCCAACATCCGCGACGTCATTCCCTTCCCGCGTACGCCGCGCAATGCTGATTTCTAAACCTCTTGGTAGATAAAATAAAAGCCCGCTCAGAGCGGGCTTTTATTTTAAGTATCGGTGGTTAGCTGAAGAACGTGACGCCGATGGGCATGTTCATCATCATGTCCAGCACAATGATGTAGTCTTCAGCCTGTTCGCGGGTGACTGAGCCTGCGATGATGGCTTTTACGGTCACTTGGTTGCCGTTGCACGAAACTTCGGGGGCTTTACCAAATATCTCGATGTATTCTTCGGCCTGCTCGTTGAAGCTCTCCTCCAGAATCTGGGCCCAGGTGGCGTTGGGCAGGGTCAGCGTGGTGGTGAAGTCGGTCAGGACATCGCTGTCATACTGCGTGGAGATTTCGTAGCGGCTGTTGGCCAGGCCCATGATGTTGTTGTTGGTGTACCGCCCGGTGGAGGCATCGTAGGTCCCGAATATGGGCGCATCGGGCAGGTTGTCTTGAGTGAGTCCGGTGTCCCAGGTTTGCATGACGTATTGCGTCGTTTCGCCGTCTTTTCCCTTGAAGCAATCCAGCTTGAACACGATGACCTTGCCGCTCTGTGTGCAACTGATGCCCAGCAGGTCGGCGCGCGTGGCGGGCACGGCCTTCGCCATTACTTTGCGGAGTGTCTGAAGGTATCGCAGCGATTGGCCCAGCAGCGATTTCTGGTCTGTCGTTGCGGACGTCAGGCTGTATTCCTCGTCGCCCATCAGGTCTTCGAACGTGCCGTTGTTCAGCAAGTTGCTGATGTATTGGGCTTCCATTTCCGAATCACACACTAGGTCGTACACGGCTTCCTGACACACACCGTCTTTGAAGTCGAAGGCATAGTAACCGGGATAGTCTTGATAGTCAACATCTTGTGGCGTGTAGGTGCAGACGCCGTTGTCGGCCGAGCCGGACCATCCGGGCGTGTCGGGCACTTGGTCACTCACCAGCGCTCCGTTGTTCACGCCGCCATTGCCGCCTTCGTCATCGTCGCTGCAGGCACACAAACCAGTCATGACGCCAAACAGGGCGCCAAACATCCATAAAATAGCATTCATTTTCATTATAATAAAGTTTTTCGTTTCCGGCTGCTTCCTCTGCCGGTGTGATGAATGGGAAGGCACAGAAGCTGGCCCGTAGGTAATAAGGGCGTGCCTCACATAAAATTGTCTTGTGCTTTTGTGGATGGCAAAATTAGCTATAAATTCTTGTTATGAGAAATGAAATATTTAAAAAAGTGGACTCGGCTTTTCTTGTAAGTGTATCCGCCTCTTTTCCGGTTTTCAGGCCTTTCGTTGCTCTTCTTCGTCGTCTTTTTGCTTTGTGTGCGTAAGAAGCACGGCCGGAGTTCGGACGAGCCGCGTCTCTTGTTCGGACAAGGCTTGGCTCTTTCGGACTTCGGCCTCGCTTTTCTTGCTAAGATTGTGTTTCTGATGCAAAGGCTTGCAGTCTTTGCCACTGGTCTATAAATATGGTTATTATGGAAATGCATTTTCTAAATCGGGTGGACGTGGTTTCTTTCTGTTCGCCTCCGCCGTTTTCGCGACCGGCTGTCCGTGTCCGCTTGCCGCATATCGGCTGTCACTCAAAAAAATACGCAAAACATTTGCTGTTTGCCGGAAAATCCGTACCTTTGCAAGCCGATTATTATCAAAAAAGGTTAAGCGATTAATTCATAGCAAGTTAATGGAGTGTGTCCAACCCATTGCTTGTGGTGGTAATCTAATTAGTAGTAACAATTTTAAAAACATTTCAAGAGTGGATACTTTAAGTTACAAGACCATTTCTGCCAACAAAGCTACGGTGACCAAAGAATGGGTCATTGTTGACGCTACGGACCAGGTACTGGGCCGTTTGGGCGCGAAAGTTGCGAAACTGTTGAGAGGGAAATACAAACCCAACTTTACCCCTCACGTGGATTGCGGCGATAATGTCATCATTATCAATGCCGATAAGGTGAAAATGACTGGAAACAAGTGGACGGACAAAGTCTACCTGTCTTACACGGGCTACCCCGGCGGTCAGCGTGAAATGACTCCCGCCCGCCTGATGGCAAAACCCAACGGCGAAGACAAGCTGCTGAGAAAAGTAGTAAAAGGCATGTTGCCCAAGAACAAACTGGGCGCCAAACTGCTGGGCAATCTGTATGTATATGCAGGCAGTGAGCACAAACATGAAGCTCAAAGCCCCAAAATGATTGATATTAACGCACTTAAATAAGAGATAATGGAAGTAGTAAATGCATTAGGCAGACGTAAAAGTGCTATTGCACGCGTTTTCGTAAGCGAAGGAACAGGCAAGATTACGATAAACAAACGGGATCTCGCAGAATACTTTCCCTCAAGCATCCTCCAGTATGTGGTGAAACAGCCGTTGAACAAGCTGGGCGTTGCCGAGAAATATGATATTAAAGTCAACCTCTGTGGCGGTGGCTTCACCGGACAGTCTCAGGCTCTTCGCCTTGCCATTGCCCGTGCCTTGGTGAAAATCAACCCCGAGGACAAGGCTGCCCTGCGTGCCGAAGGCTTCATGACGCGTGACCCCCGTGCTGTTGAACGTAAGAAACCGGGTCGTCCCAAAGCACGTCGCAGATTCCAGTTCAGTAAGCGTTAATCAGTTACTCAAGTTAACAAGTGGACAGGTTAACAAGTTAACGAGGTTTTCCTTGTTGGCAAGTCAACTGATAACTCCGACAACTGAACAGCGTTTAGTATCTAAACTACCGGGACTCTTTCCCAGAAGGCTACCCGGCGGTTGGTTTAGAAGAAAAACAAAAAAGAAAGTAAACGAATTAAAGAAACAAAGACTATGTCAAGAACAAATTTTGATACACTGTTGGAAGCAGGTTGCCACTTCGGCCATCTGAAGCGTAAATGGAACCCTGCAATGGCTCCTTATATCTTCATGGAGCGCAATGGCATCCACATCATCGACCTCAACAAAACCGTTGCCAAAATAGACGAAGCTGCTGAAGCTTTGAAACAAATCGCTAAATCAGGAAAGAAAGTCCTGTTTGTTGCTACTAAAAAACAAGCCAAGCAAGTGGTGGCCGACAAAGCTGCCTCTGTGAATATGCCTTATGTAATCGAGCGTTGGCCGGGCGGTATGTTGACAAACTTCCCCACTATCCGGAAGGCTGTGAAAAAGATGGCTACTATCGACAAACTGTCAAACGACGGTACGTATGCCAATCTCTCCAAACGTGAAATCCTGCAGATCTCGCGTCAGCGTGCCAAGCTGGAAAAGAACCTCGGTTCCATCGCCGATCTGACCCGTCTGCCCTCTGCCTTGTTCGTAGTAGACGTAATGAAGGAAAACATCGCTGTGCGTGAGGCCAACCGTCTGGGCATCCCCGTATTCGGCATTGTTGATACGAACTCTGATCCGACTAACGTGGATTTTGTAATCCCCGCCAATGATGATGCAACCAAGTCTGTAGAAGTCATCCTTGACGCTTGTTGTGCTGCCATGCAGGAAGGACTGGAAGAGCGCAAGGCTGAGAAAGTGGACATGGAAGCTGCCGGCGAAGGAGCAGTTGCCAACAAGAGTAAGAAACGCGTTGCCAAAGCTCGCCTCGACAAGTCGGACGAAGAAGCTATCAACGCTTCCAAGGCTGCTGCTTTCATTAAGGAGGAAGAAGAAGCTTAAAACATACGGAAGTAGTTAGCAGTCAGAAGTCAGTAGACGGTGGAAAAAGACGTGCACCATGCGCGTGAACATTCTGCTTACTGCTCACTCTCGCTGCTGACTACTTCTTATTTTATTAACCCATATAAAAAGAAAAAAGATTATGGCTGTAACAATGGCTGATATAACCAAGCTCCGCAAAATGACGGGTGCTGGTATGATGGATTGTAAAAACGCCTTGACACAGGCTGAAGGCGATTTCGACCAAGCTATAAAGATTATCCGCGAGAAAGGACAGGCTGTTGCCGCAAAACGTTCAGACCGTGACGCTGCCGAAGGTTGCGTGCTGGTGAAAGCCGTAGATGGCTTTGGCGCTATGATTGCCTTGAAGTGTGAAACAGACTTCGTGGCTCAGAACGCTGATTTCGTGAAACTGGCTCAAGACATCTTGGATGCTGCTGTTGCCAACAAGTGCAAGACTCTGGACGAGGTAAAAGCTCTGAAGTTGGGCGATATGACTGTGGCTGAGGCTGTAACTGACCGTAGCGGCATCACGGGTGAGAAGATGGAACTGGATGGGTATCAGACAGTAGAAGGTCCTTCTATCTCTACTTATAACCACCAGAACAAGAACTTCCTCTGCACGATGGTAGTACTGAACAAAGTAGCCGACGAGAAAGTGGGGCATGAAGTAGCCATGCAGATTGCTGCTATGAACCCGATTGCTGTGAACGAAGCTGGTGTTTCCGAAGAGGTGAAGAATAACGAGATGCAAGTGGCTGTTGAGAAAACAAAGGCTGAACAGATTCAGAAGGCTGTAGAAGCAGCTTTGAAGAAAGCTGGCTTCAACCTCTATATTGCAGAAAACGAGGAACACCTGAACGAAGGCATCATGAAGGGCAATATCACGGAAGCTCAGGCTCAGGAAATCCGCGACTTGAAAGAAAAAGTTGCTGCTGAAAAGGCTGCAAACTTGCCTGCTCAGATGATTGAGAACATTGCTAAAGGTCGTATGGCTAAGTTCTATAAGGAAAACTGCTTGTTGAACCAGGAGTATATTCAGGACGCCAAGATGTCTGTTGCTGACTATCTGAAGTCTAACGACAAGGATTTGACAGTATTGGATTTCAAACGCTTTACGCTGCGTGCAGAATAATTGTTCTTTCAAAGGCAATATAAAATAAGAGGAGGGTGTGTCCGTTGGATACATCCTCTTCTTTTTTGATGTGGATTGGCCTGAGTGCGCCCTCTGGGTGTGGCACTGGCCTGGCTCTTTCTTATCCAGCAGTTTTCGTCTGTGTGTATCCGGCTTTTATGAGTAGTTCGGCCACTTTTTGTTTGAAGTCACCTTGCACGATGATTTCGCCATCTTTGGCTGAACCGCCTACGCCACATTTACTTTTCAGCAGTTTGCCTAATTCTTTTAAATCATCGTCAGAACCGACAAAGCCTGTGACAAGAGTCACAACTTTTCCACCACGGTTTTTACGGTCCAGACTGACGCGTAGGCGTTGCTGGGAAGCTGGTAAGGTATTTTCTTCCTGCTCGGTTTCTGTCTCATAATGGAAGTCCGGATTAGTAGAGTAAACGATGTTAAGCCGTTCTTTCCAGTCGTTGTTTTTGTTGTTTTTCCTCATATCGGTAGGAGAGTAGTTGGTTATTTTTCTTAGCGTTTATGTTTCCCCTGCTGTTCGTAGGGGGAGAGCTTAAGCTATCTCGCTTCAAAAATAGCATATTTTTGCCAGAGTAGGAAAAAAAGTGTACCTTTGCTCTGCAATATACTATATATTAAAGGATAAAGACCATGAGCTGCCTCTCGCTTAAAAAAGCTACTCTTCATGTTCCCGAACCGACATTGCGTCGATTACCGTGGTATCTTTCCAATGCCAAATTGTTGAGAAAGAAGGGAGAGCGCTTTGTCTCGTCTACACGGATAGCGGCAGAGATAAACATAGATGCCTCTCAGGTGGCCAAAGATTTGTCGTATGTGCATATTGTAGGTCGTACACGGGTGGGCTATGACGTGGATTCATTGATTGCAGTTCTGGAAGATTTCTTGGGCTTTAGCCAGATGCACAAGGCTTTCTTGTTCGGAGCCGGCAGCTTGGGCGGGGCGTTGCTGTGTGATTCTGGTTTGCAACATTTCGGTCTGGAGATAGTGGCGGCTTTCGATGTCAATGCCCAGCGGATAGGGACGGCGCCTGGGGGGATTCCGGTTTTTCATACCTCTGAGTTTGAGCGGAAGATGCAAGAATATGATGTCCGAATCGGTGTATTGACCGTACCTATTGAGATAGCCCAAGAGGTGACAGACATGATGGTGCAAGGAGGCATACGGGCTGTCTGGAATTTTACGCCCTTCCGTATTCGTGTCCCCGAACACATTGTCGTGCAGAACACTTCTCTTTATGCCCATTTGGCACTGATGTTTAACCGGTTGAATCTTATTGATGATAAAGAATGAAAATAATAGCGGTAGGGATGAATTATGTCCGGCATAACGCTGAGTTGGGATATGCTGGAGATGTTACAGAGCCGGTTATCTTCTTGAAACCGGATTCTTCGTTGCTGAAAGACGGGAAACCGTTTTTTCTGCCCGATTTCTCTTCGGATGTGCAATACGAGGCGGAGGTGGTGGTACATATTTGCCGGTTGGGCAAGTGTATAGCTCCGCGTTTTGCTCATCGCTATTATGATGCAGTGACGGTGGGCATTGATTTTACTGCGCGGGATTGGCAGAACCGTTTCCGTGCCAGTGGGTTGCCTTGGGAGTTGTCGAAGGGGTTTGACAATTCAGCCGCTATCGGTCGTTTCCTGCCGTTGGAGCAGTTGGGGGGAGATGTGCAGCGGTTGGATTTCCATCTGGACATAGATGGCCAGACGGTGCAGCGGGGATGGACGGGCGACATGTTGTTCCGCGTGGATGACATCATCGCTTATGTCAGTCGTTTTATGACGTTGAAGATGGGGGACTTGATTTATACCGGGACGCCTGCCGGCGTGGGTCCCGTGGCAGTGGGGCAACGTTTGCAAGGCTATTTGGGCAAGGAGAATGTTTTGGACTTTTATATAAGATAGTAATGTTATAGGCGTTATGGCAAAGATTCGCGTGGGATTTGGATACGATGTCCATCGCTTGGTGGAGGGTCGTGAATTGTGGTTGGGTGGCATCTGTTTGGAGCATGAGAAGGGTTTGTTGGGACATTCGGATGCGGATGTCTTGATTCATGCCATTTGCGATGCCTTGTTGGGGGCAGCGAACATGCGTGACATTGGTTACCACTTTCCGGATACGGCCGAGGAGTATGAGAATATTGACAGCAAGGTGTTGCTGAAGAAGACGGTTGCTCTTTTGGCTTCGAAGGGGTATGCCGTGGGTAATGTCGACGTGACGGTCTGCGCTGAACGCCCGAAGTTGAACCCGCATATTCCACGCATGAAGCAGGTGCTGGCTGCCGTGATGGGGGTGGATGAGGAGGATGTCTCTATCAAGGCCACTACGACGGAGCGGCTGGGCTTTACGGGGCGTGAGGAGGGCATCGCGGCTTATGCCGTGGTGTTGGTAGAGCGGGCTGCCTTGGCTGCTTGTGAGGGCGGGAAGCTTTTGTAGCGGCGGAAGGTGCGGCAGAAGTAGGCTACGTCGTTGAAGCCGCAGGCGTAGCATGTCTCGCCTACGGGGCGTTGTTCTTCCACGAGCATGCGGTGGGTTTGTTCCACGCGGTAGGCGTTGAGGTAGTCTGTGAATGTTTGTCCCGTGTGTTTGCGGAAGAAGGTGCAGAAGGCCGAGCGGTTCATGCCCAGGTGGCGGGCTATTTCGTCGAGGCTGATGCTGTGGCGGAAGTTGCATGAGACGTAGATGCGTGTCTGCATCAGGCGTTGTTCGGTCGGGTCGGGCTTGTGGTAGTGTCCAAGGGATTGGCCTTCTTCGGCTATGCAGTCGAGCAGGCTGATGAGTGAGGCTGCGCGGGTGGTGGCTGTTTCGTTGCACATGCGTTGTAGCAGGTGGCCGATGTGTTCCTGGCGCCGGGTGGGGAAGGTGACGGCGTCGGTGTAGGTGTGCAGGCGGCTGATGATGGTGTCCAGGGGTGGAAAGGTTTCTGCCAGTTTCTGCAGCCAGTTTTCTTCGAAGATGACGGTGATGTTTTCTATGTATCCATGTGGGTCGGTCTGTGCCGGGTCGAACTGCCATTCGTGGGGGATGCCGGGGGGTATGAGTACGAGGTCGCCTGCGGTGAAGGGGGCTTGCTGGTCCGTTGGGACCGTATGTCTACGTGGGGTTCTCCAAGCGCCGCTTGGTTCGCCTGCATCCGATGGTGGTGATGGGCACGGTGCTGGGGGCGTGTTATTATTTCTTCGCGCAGGGCGAGGGGTTCGCGCAGATTGGGCACGTGTCGGGCTCGCTGGTGCTGGCGGCGCTGATGGCGGTGCCCTGCGTGGGTGGCGAGGGCAATGTGCTGAACGGGGTCTACAACGCTGTGTGCATCCTGCTGGTCTTCCCCCTGGTTGTGCTGATGGGGGCTGGCAGCCGGCTGACGGACGCGAGGAGCGTGCGTGTGTGCACGTTCCTGGGCGAGCTGTCTTATCCGCTCTACATCACCCATTACCCGTTGATTTACATGCAGATGTCGTGGGTCTGGGCGCATCCGGACGCCCCCCTTTACGCCCACGTCATGGTGTCCCTCGGCGTGTTCTTCCTGGCCATCTTCCAGGCTTGGGCATGCCTGAAGCTCTACGACCTGCCCGTGCGCGAGTGGCTCAAGCGGCATTGGCTGATGAAGACGAACAACACAACACAAAATAAAGCATGAACCGTGTGTTCATGACCGATGGGAGGGGAGCCGCAGGGTTTCCCTGTTTCCGTTTATGCCCCTTGCCGCCGGGCGATGCGATTTTTCCGGAAATATGTGGCCCGGGAATTTGGATTTCTCCGGCCGATTTCCTATATTTGGCTCGTGACCTTCGGGCAATCGTCCCCAGGTCATGCCAAGCCGGGATGGCGGTGAACCCGGTAACTTCTTATTTTTTTTTTCTGACAAATTCGGAAGATTCGGGGCAGAAATCCTTCTATTGACCGGAATACTACGTAATCCTTCTGGGAATGGTACGGAACGATTCCCGGAATGGTACGGAACGATTCCCAGAATAGTACGGAACCATTCCCTACCCCCTTCTGTAAGGTGTCAGGAAGCGGTTAATCTTATAGTTATGCCGTACTACAAGAAGAAACAGAAAAAAATTAACGGAAAGTGGTATCCACAATCCGTTACCGTGGGCGATCCTGTGACGACTGATGAGATTGCCCAGTTGCTCGCCGATTTCTCATCGGCCAGCGTAGGCGACACGTACAACATCCTGAAGAACCTGGCCCGGGCCATGAGCATCTACATGAGCAATGGCCGCTCGGTCAAGTTGGATGGCGTGGGCACGTTCTACTATACGCTGACGGCCGCCGGCCAGGGTGTCGATACTCCCGAGGAGGTGAATGCCAACCAGATCGTAGGCGTGCGCGTGCGTTTCTTGCCGGAATATTCGCGTGCGTCCGACCATACGGCCACGCGAGCCTTAGTGCCCGACAAGCTGAAATGGGAAGAGTGGGGCGGCGAGGCGACCGGTTCCACCACCCCCGGCACCGGCGGCGAAGACGGCGACGACAGCGGCCAAGGCACCTTCGGCTGATGCCGATGCACGAGAGAGGGCGCACCCCGCAGCGGGATGCGCCCTTTCCTTTTCGGTCCTCGCCAGCGAGGTCACTTGCCATACGTGGCCGGCACGAACGGAGCTTCCAGCAAGTAGTCCACACTCTGCTTGACACTCTCTATCACCGGCATCGAGTAGCGTTCCACCTCGACCACGATGCCCTCCACACCAGCCGTCTGCGCGTTGCGGAAGATGGCATCGAAGCCCACCATGCCACTCTGCCCGATTTCCATCTCATCCTTGATGTGCAGCAGGCGGAAGCGGCCGGGATACTTCTTGAAATACTCCACCGGGGCAGCCTGTCCGCGCACCACCCAATATACGTCCATCTCGAAGAACACCAGTGCAGGGTCCGTATGCTGCAACATATAGTCATACATCACCTCCTTGTCCTCTATCTTCTGGAACTCGTGCGCATGGTTGTGGTAGCCGAACTTCATCCCAGCAGCCTGGCAACGGCGGCCTATCTCGTTGAAATAATCGCAATACGTCTGCATGTCCTTCAGCGTCTTGGGCACGTCCATCCACGGCATCACGATGTACTTCATCCCCGCAGCCTTGTGGTCGGCAATCGTCTGGTCCCACCATTTCAGTGATTCCTCCACGTTGCCGCTGGCCAACTCTTCGGCACTCAGCCCGTGGCCCACGTGCGACGACAGCACCTCCATGCCATACTTCTCAATCAACGCCTTGAACTCCTGCGGCGTCCTTCCGTAGAACTTCCCGTCACCATAGTTCGCAGCCTCCACGCTCGTGTAACCCATGGCAGCCAGTTGTTTGACAATCGGCTCCAAGCTGTCCGGCTTCGACAACAAGTCGCGCACCGAGTAAAGCTGCACACATATCTCCTTCTTCTCCTTCGGCGCATCGGTGGCAGCCTCCTGCGCTGTACATGCCGTCTGCACCATGCCCATGCACACTGCGGCGGCCATTATCATCATTTGTTTTATCTTCATAGTCTTCTGTCTGTTTATTAAGTTGTTTGTCAATAAATGATAACCTATCGGACTGAAAGAACGTGGGGACAAGCTAACTGCATATCTTGTCCGCTTGCCCCCACACTTTGTCTTCCTGTTAACTCGTTTCCTCGTCAACTCGTCAACTCGTCTCCTTGTCAACTCGTCAACTCGTCCACTCGTTAACTTGTCTCTTTCTATTAGTCCAGAATCTTCACACGGATATTACGATACCATACATCGTCGCCGTGGTCTTGCAGGCCGATGTAACCCTCGTGGTTCTCGCCGCCGCAGTTGTTCAGCAGTTCGAAAGCCAAAGGCCATGCTGTCTCGCTGAACTTGCTGGCTTGCAGCATTTCTGTCCATTTCGGAGTCCACAAGTGATATTCCAGCACGTTCTGGTCATTCTGTCCGTGTACCACTGTGCCTTTGTACACCATGATTTTAGCCTTGTTCCATTCGCCGAAAGGCTTCGCGTTCTGCGGAACAGCGGGAATCATGTCATACAACGAAGCCGACTGGCGGTTGTTGTCCTTGCCCAGCTTGGCATCCGGGTGATTCGCATTGTCCAACACCTGGTATTCGGGAGCCGAGATGTAGATAGGCTCTACCACCGTGTTGCCGTCTTTGTCCTTCGTCGTTACTTCTTGTGCCAGGTAGAGGATACCCGAGTTACCGCCTTTAGAAATCTTCCATTCCAGCTCCAGTTCGAAGTTTTTGAACTTGTGCGAGAAAATCAAGTCGCCACCGTCGCCGGCCTGAGCCTCGCCGCCGCCGCTACCGTTGAACTTGATGCAGCCGTCTTCCACTACCCAGCGTCCGGGCACTGTGTCGCGGCCATAGCCACGCCATCCCTTCATGGTCTTGCCATCGAAGATAGTGATGTATCCGTCAGCATCTTTCTGGAACTCATCCAGATTGGCCTGGGGTTTGTCCATCAAGGCATATTCCGGTGCTGCGGGAGCTTTCGTTTGCGCTTCTGCTTCCGTGTTTTGTGCTTTTTTGCCGCCGCATGCTGCCAATGAGAAGGCCAGTGCAGCGCATCCTAATGAATAAAGTACTTGTTTCATACGATTGATTTTTGTTATGTATAAATTTGGTTGTTTACTGTATGTTTTGTCTCGGCGAAACACTGTCTGTATTTCGCCGAGACGTATTTGTGCTTTTTTATCAGCCTCTTATTTGGGCATAGCCGGCAGTGCCCAGCCTTCGCGGTAAGTGTGCTTGATAAGTTCTTGTGCGAAAGCTTGTGCGTTGACGGGGTCTGTCCACGTCTTGTCGAACGTCGGGTGTCCGTCGTGAATCTTGAAACCGTCTTTGATCACAGTGCGGATGGTTTCGTCCGGACCGATGTTGGTGAAGCGCATGTTCTCGCCGTCCCATTCCAACGTACGGTTCAGGGCTTGCAAGCGGATGGCCAGTACACCCATAACAACCATTTCGTTCATCGGGCCAGCTTCGGAGAAGTCCGACTTACACGGAACGCGGTTTTCTTTGCTTTCCTTGCAGGCACGTACCCAGTCCATTTCGTGTGATGTCTTCACGCGGCGGCATACTTTCGGTGCGTTGGGCACACGGCCGGAGAGCAACCACGGATTTTCGCCGTAGCATCCGCAAATCAGTGTATCCTTGGTGCCGTGGAAGATGGTCAGACCACCGCCGCTCTGCATCAGTTGCTTGCCTTCGGGGAAGCCTTTCGGGCGTTCGGGCATCATGCCGCCGTCGTACCAGTGTACTTCGACTTCAGGCATGGCTACCTTCGGCATGTTCTCACGGGCGGGGAATATCATCTTGACGTGCTGTGCTTGCGGTGCGCAGGCGTTCAGCAGCAGCGTAGAAGAGCCTTCTACTTTCGTGGGATATTTCAATTTCAGTGCACGGAAGGGTTGGTGCAAGATGTGGCAAGCCATGTCGCCCAATGCGCCTGTACCGTAATCCCACCAGCCGCGCCAGTTCCAGGGGTGATAGATGGGGTTGTAAGGGTTCAGTTTGGCCGGACCGGTGAAAAGATCCCAGTTCAGTGTCTTGGGGATGCGTTCTTCTTTTTCGGGCACGTTCAAGCCTTGAGGCCAGATGGGGCGGTCTGTGGCACATTCTACCTTGTAGACGTCGCCTATTTCGCCGTTCCAAATCCATTCGCAGACGAGGTCGGTGCCTTCGCCGGACGAACCTTGGTTACCCATCTGTGTGACAACGCCCGTGCTTTCGGCCAGCTTGGTCAGCAGGCGCGATTCGTATACGGAGTGGGTGAGGGGTTTTTGGCAGTATACATGCTTGCCCAGTGTCATGGCATCGGCCGTGATGATGGCATGTGTGTGGTCTGCAGTGGCAATGATAACGCCATCGATGCTTTTGCCCATTTCGTCAAACATCTTGCGGTAGTCCCAGTAGCGTTTTGCGTTGGGGAACTCGTCAAATACGCCTTTGGCATATTTCCAGTCTACGTCGCACAAGGCAACGATGTTTTCAGTGCCTTTTACTGCGTTGATGTTGGCGTGGCCCATGCCTCCGATACCGACGGCGGCAATGTTCATTTTGTCGCTGGGGGGAATGTGTCCGTGACTGCGCCCCAGAATACTGCTCGGGGCAATGGTCAGACCGGCCAAGGCTAAGCCTCCGGTCTTTAGAAATTCTCTGCGTGTGAATTTCGACATGTTCGTTAGTTTTTAAAAGTTAGTTTAATTATTGATTTAGTACAATTTGGTTTCTTATTCTTTGTTGTGTTTCAGCAGCCCGTAGCCGTTGGTCATGTGGCGGCGCCGTTCCCTGATTTCTTCCAGAGTTTCCAGGTTGCCTATGGCGGGCAGGTCATGGGCGCGGGCATCGTCCAAGAAATTCCATGCATGTTGCGAGGCGATGGCCGAGTCGCGCATCCGCGGCATCCGTGGGTCGCGTTGGCCGCTCAGGATGGACTCTGCCATCAGAGCGCACAGCTTGTCCAGGTTCTTGCCTCCGAAGGGCTTTTCAATGCGCAGCGTGCGGTTGACACCGTGCAGGTCGACAACGGCTGTCTTAAAGTCGTGTGTCATGCGTACGATGCCTTTCGTGCCGATGATGTCCGTATATGAATTGTGGGTTTGCTGTTGGGAGAGTTGTCCGTAGACGAAGCCTTGTGTGATGTCATAGACTATGCCGTTTTCGAAAGTACCGTGGCATTGCAGCCACCAAGGGTCTTTGTAGTTCCACATGCGCAGCCCTTGGGCGTGCCAAGTCTTATATTCGCTGTTGGCATACCAGCGTGCGATGTCGACATAGTGCATGCCGCAATCGTGGAAGGCGGGACCTTCGTATTCGTGTCCTTCGCCCGGTGCCAGTCCGGGAGTCATGTGGCAGATGCGTATGATGGCTAATTCGCCTATTTCACCTTCTTCGATGAATTGCTTCATGGTCTGATGGTACCACGAATTGCGCAGATAGAGGTTGACTGTGGCAAACACGCCGCTGTCTTTCACCAAGTCCACCACCTCCCATTCGTGTTCGATGGTGTCAGCCACGGGCTTTTCTGCAATGATATGTTTATGGGTCCGGACAGCTTTTTCGATTTGTTCTTTTCGGGAATCCGCCAGCGCACAAAGGGCGACTGCCCGGATACTGTCGTCGTTGAAGATAATGTTCTCGTCGGTGATTGTTTGGGCGTTGGGGAATATCTCTTTGGCTTTGGCACGCGAAGCAGACGAAGGGTCGCAAACGTAGGCAACCTCCCAACGGTTGCTTTTGGCCATGACCTCCCCATACATTTGTCCCATTCGGCCGAACCCTATAAGGGCGGCTTTGATTTTAGTCGTGTCCTGATTCATAGGTTTTGTTGTTTATGATTGTGTGGGGGCAAATATAGGACAAAACTTTCGATAAGTTGACAATAAGAGTGCTAAAGAAAATAAAAAGAAGGAAGATTCCTGTGCCTTTTCAGGCCAATGCTGCCACGAACTGCCAGATGAAGTATCCGCAGACAACGCATTTCAGTACAGTCCCCAGCAGGAATCCCAGCACTGAGCCTAACCCCGACTTGAGGGCTTCGGCCGCCTTCCGGCCTCCCAGCAGTTCGCCCACCACGGCACCGATGAACGGGCCGAGGATGATGCCCCACGGCATGAAGAACAGGCCGACGATGGTGCCTATCAGGCAGCCGCGCGTGCCCCACTTGGTGCCGCCCGTGTATTTGGTGCCCAGCAGCGGGATGAAGTAGTCCAGCACTTGGATGACGATGACAATGCCCAGCCATACCAGCAGTTGGGTGGTGCTGAACTGTACGCGGTCGGTGATGTGCAGCAACAACATGCCGCCGTATGCCAACGGCACGCCAGGCAATACGGGCAGGACGCAGCCCGCCAGTCCGGTGAGCAGGCAAAGGATGCCTACGATGATGAGAAAGATGTCCATAATCGGCAAGATTTAAGTTTACCGCCGGCAAAGATAAGAATTTATGTCAGGAAGAAGGTGCGGAAGGAGGAAAAAAAGCTGTCAGGTGCATAGCTTTTTCGGTTTGGGTGTCAAAGGGGCTCCGTCCTTGTTCGGACGAAGTCCCTTTAGGGTTCGGACGGGCAGTCGCTCGTGTTCGGGCGAATATCGGCAGACCCCAGAACTACTATTCAGCCTGCACGGCTGGTACTTTTTCCGGGCGTATCTCTGTTCAACGCAAGAAGAACTTTTACCAGGCAAATGAAGGTCTGAAAAGTACTCTTTGCACTTGATGTTGCCTCTTTCCGCTACGATTCCTGCGAAAGAAGTCTTCTCGTGTTTCCGTTTTTCACCTCAAACTTCTATCTTTGCGGCACAGTAATAGATATAACTAAAAAAGAAAACAATGGAAAATCAAAGACCTTTGATTCTCGTCTCTAACGACGATGGCATCACTGCCAAAGGTATCAGCGAACTGATTAAGTTTTTGCGCCCACTGGGTGAAATCGTAGTAATGGCTCCCGACATGCCCCGCTCAGGCACTGCTTGCTCGTTGACGGTGAAAGAGCCTATTCATTACCAACTCTTGCGCAAAGAAGTGGGCCTGACTGTCTACAAGTGCTCGGGTACACCGACCGATTGTGTCAAGCTGGCTTTCCATACCGTGCTCGACCGTAAGCCAGACCTGGTCATCGGAGGTATCAACCACGGAGACAATTCCGCTGTCAACGTACACTACTCCGGTACGATGGGAGTGGTCATCGAAGGCTGCCTGAAAGGTGTACCTTCGGTTGCTTTCTCGTTGTGCAGCCATGAGGCGGATGCTGATTTCGAGCCCGCGGGTGAATACATTCGAGATATTGTACGCAAATTGTTGGACAAGGGGCTTCCTCCTTTGACCTGCCTCAATGTCAACATCCCCGATACCAAGGAACTGAAAGGCGTGAAAGTATGCCAGCAGAGCCAGGGACAATGGGTGAATGAATGGGAACACTTTGCACACCGCGAAGATACGCAGTATTACTGGCTGACAGGCGAATTTCAGCAAACTGACTCTGAAAATGAAAAGAGCGACCGCTGGGCTTTGGCCAATGGTTACATTGCCGTTACGCCTACAACCGTAGATATGACGGCTTATGAGCTGATGGACGAACTGCAAACTTGGTTCTAAATTTATGAAGTATTACCTCATAGTCGGCGAAGCTTCCGGCGATTTGCATGCCTCGCATCTCATGGCGGCCTTGCAAAAAGAAGACCCGCAGGCGGAATTTCGCTTTTTCGGAGGAGACCTGATGACGGCCATAGGTGGCACACGGGTGAAACATTACAAGGAACTGGCCTATATGGGCTTCGTCCCCGTTCTGTTGCACTTGCGTACCATCTTTGCCGCCATGAAACAGTGTAAGGCTGACATTACGGCTTGGCATCCCGACGTGGTGATACTGGTAGATTATCCGGGATTCAACCTGAAGATTGCCAGTTATGTGCACGCGCATACTAACATACCGGTCTATTATTACATTTCACCCAAAATATGGGCGTGGAAAGAATACCGCATTAAGAACATAAAGCGCGATGTGGATGAACTGTTTTCTATTTTGCCTTTTGAGGTGGATTTCTTTGAAAACAAGCACGATTATCCTATTCATTACGTAGGCAATCCAACGGTAGATGAAATAGCGGCTTTTAAAAAGACTTATACTGAAACCTTTGAGGAATTTTCCGCTTCCAATGGTTTGAGCCAGCAGCCTGTCATCGCATTATTGGCCGGCAGCCGTAAACAGGAAATCAAAGATAATCTTCCCGATATGATTCGGGCTGCTTCCTCCATTCTCGGCATGCAGATGGTTGTGGCCGGAGCACCAGGCATTGCCTCCGAGTTTTATCAGCCGTACTTGAACCATACCAATGTGAAAGTGCTGTTCAATCGCACTTACCCCTTGTTGGCTCATGCCACTGTTGCTTTGGTTACTTCAGGCACCGCGACGTTGGAGACGGCTCTCTTCGGAGTTCCGCAAGCCGTTTGCTATCATACTCCTTTGCCTAAGCTGATTGCTTTCTTGAAACGTCACGTCTTGAAAGTTCCTTATATCTCGTTGGTAAATCTGATTGCAGGCAAAGAGGTTGTGAAAGAATTGGTAGCGGATAAGATGACGGTAGAACAGATGAAAGCAGAGCTACAACGTTTACTTTATGACACACAACGAAGGGAATCGGTTCGTGCTGGTTACGATGAAATGGCTCACAGTCTGGGTGCACCCGGTGCACCAGCTAGGGCGGCTCGTATGATGGTGGAGCAACTGACCCGCCAGAGCAATAGATCCTGAGTGTGTAATTATATGTTAAACCTTCGCGAGCCGGTGCAGTAAATGCCCGGCTCGCGTGTTTTTCAGTAAACAGTTGTTATATAGAAATGTTTATGAAAAAGATAATCTGTCTGTGGGCTACTATTTGTTTGGTTGCAATGTTAGGTTTGCAGTCCTGCGGTGATGATGAGGGATATTCGTTGGGCGATTTTACTGCTCCTCAGTTGGCCACTGTGCGTACGGTGTCAAGTACCGGGTTTTATTTGGACTGTGATGTCTGGGGTACTTGTTGGCCGCTCAATACAAATATGGGGTGGTATGTACCTATTGATGGGCAACGCGTGGTCGTGACTTTTAATCCTCTGTGGGATAATTATGGTGGCTTTGACCATGCAGTGATGATTTTGGATATGACAGATGTGCTGACCGGTTATGTGGAACCAATGTCGCCTGCCGACGAAGAGGAAATGGGGCATGACGCTATTCCTACTACTGCCGGAGGCGTAACCATTAGCAACGGATATTTAAATGTATGGTTTCTCCGCCGTTTACCGTTTTCTACCACTGTCAGACTGGTTTATCCGCAAACCGATGCGGCACAGACAACTTCCGTGGAAGCCTCGGATGACGGATATATCCATTTGGAATTGCGTTGCAATACACAAACCGATACGGATACGCCCGGTACTTACAGCCTTATCTCTTACAGCCTGAACGGGTTGCAGATGACAACCGAAACCAAGGGCATAAAATTGAAATTGAATATGGAAGGTACCGGCGAAGAAGAACTGAGCTTTGACCAGGTGTCTGTATCAGAAAATCAGAATAGCCTGACTGCACACAAGTAAATCACAGCAGCCGGAATGGCCATCAGCGCGCTGTCAAAACGATCCAGCATGCCGCCATGTCCCGGCAATATGTTGCCAGAATCTTTTATTCCCAGTTGGCGTTTCATAAGCGATTCTGTCAAGTCGCCCCATGTGCCGAACACAACGACCGTTAGGGCCAATCCCATCCATTCAAACAAGTTGAGGAACGGAAAGAAATGAGCGAATACAAGGGAAGAAGCTATCGAAAAAACTCCGCCTCCAATGCTGCCTTCCCACGATTTTTTGGGTGAGATGCGTTCAAACAGGCGGTGTTTTCCGATAAGTGACCCCACGCAATAAGCTCCCGTGTCGCTGAGCCAGATAAAGACGAAGACCGAGAGTGGCAAGACTGGATTATAACTTACGCTGCTGGATGCCACGTCGTTGTGGAAAGCCAAGATGTTGAGCAAGGCAAAAGGTAAAGCTACATACAGTTGGCTCAGCATTGTGAAGGCCCAATTGCCCAGCGGATTTTCTTTCTTCAGGTATAATTCTGTAATCATTAAGTAGAGCAGCAACAGCAGGTAAGGTATAAATACCTGTGCGTCTGTTGCTCGGATACAGAAAGCCATCACAGCCAAAAACAGGTAGGCGCCCGCCAAACTGGTAATCTTTTTGTTGATTGTGACTTGTTTGCTCTTGTTCATCAGTTGTCCGAACTCATATACAGACAACGCGCTGATGAGAGCAAACAAGATGCCATACGAGATGGGAGTCAACAAAATACATCCTACCAATAGGACGACGAACAGAATGCCGGTGATGGTGCGTTGTACGAAATTGCTCTTCATGATTACAGTTTGAATATTTATTGGGGGACATTTGACGATGTTTCTTCCTTCCCTTCTGGTTGGGACTTGCTTTTGTCCGGCAAGGCTTTCTCCTTTTGCTCTTCTACGGCTTTCTCTGTTTGAGTAGCATTTTGGGCTTCTTGCTCAGCCAGTTCTTTCATTTCTTTAGAAGTTTTATTGGCAGCCATGATTTCTTCTGAGCGTGAAGTCCAAGGACGGGGACCGAAAATCTGTTCCACGTCGTCGGCAAAGATGACTTCCTTGTCTATCAGTATTTGAGCCAATCTTTGGTGTCCCTCCTTGTGTTCAGACAAAATCTGCTTGGCACGGTCGTATTGTTCGTTGACCATCTTCTTAACTTCTTCGTCAATCAGTTCTGCCGTTTTCTCACTGTACGGGCGATTGAAGGAATATTCGTCATTGCTGTAATAGCATAGGTTAGGCAACTTTTCGCTCATGCCGAAATAGGCTATCATGCTGTAAGCCTGTTTCGTCACGCGTTCCAAGTCATTCATGGCTCCGGTTGATATCCGTCCCAGGAACAACTCTTCGGCGGCTCGTCCGCCTAAAGTGGCGCACATTTCGTCCAGCATTTGTTCTTTGGTGGTCAACTGCCGTTCTTCTGGCAAATACCACGCGGCGCCCAATGCCCGGCCGCGGGGGACGATGGTTACCTTGATAAGCGGGTTGGCATATTCCAACAGCCAGGAGATGGAGGCGTGTCCGGCCTCATGTGTGGCAATGGAGCGCCGCTCTTCTTCTGTGGTAATTTTCGTTTTCTTTTCCAGGCCGCCCACAATGCGGTCGATGGCTTCCAGGAAGTCTTGCTTGCCTACGAATTTTTTGCTATGCCGCGCTGCAATGAGGGCAGCCTCATTGCATACGTTGGCAATGTCTGCGCCTGAGAATCCTGGCGTCTGTCGTGCCAAGAGGTCAATGTCCACGCTGTTGTCTATCTTGATGGGACGCAGGTGTACGCCGAATATTTCTTTTCGTTCATTCAGGTCGGGTAAATCAACGTGTATCTGTCTGTCGAAACGTCCGGCACGCAGTAGGGCTTTGTCCAGCACGTCCACGCGGTTGGTGGCAGCCAGGATGATGACTCCACTGTTTGAACCGAAACCATCCATTTCTGTCAACAGTTGGTTCAGCGTGTTTTCGCGTTCGTCGTTTCCGCCCATGGCTGCGGCTTTTGACCGGGCTCGGCCCACGGCATCTATCTCGTCAATGAAAACGATGCAGGGCGATTTCTCCTTGGCTTGCCGGAAAAGGTCGCGCACACGCGAAGCGCCTACGCCGACGAACATTTCTACGAAGTCGGAACCTGCCAGTGAGAAGAACGGTACATCTGCCTCGCCTGCCACAGCTTTGGCCAGCAGGGTCTTACCCGTTCCCGGAGGGCCAACCAGCAGCGCGCCTTTGGGTATCTTGCCGCCAAGGTCTGTGTATTTTTGTGGCTCTTTCAGAAATTCTACAATCTCTTCCACCTCTTGTTTGGCACCGGCCAGGCCTGCCACGTCTTTGAACGTGACCTTGGTCGTGTTGCCTCCTTTTTCAAACAGTTGTGCTTTCGACTTGCCCACGTTGAAGATGCCTCCACCGCCCATGCCTCCTCCGCCGCTCCAACGGCGTGAGATGAATATCCAGAAACCTATGATAAAGGCAATGGGGAGCACTTGCCAGAGGATGATGCCGATGTAGTTCTGCTTCTTCTTGTAGCTGATGGCGCCGTCGAAGTGCGATTCATTCTTTTCTTTTTCCAGGAACTCGTTCAGGCTGTCGTTCGAGGGTGCTTCGGTGACGACCATGGGGCTTTTGCCCACGCGGGTGGAGTCTTGCCCGAAGATGTCCCCCACGTGCTGGGGCTTGATGTATGCTTCCACGGAGTTGTCGTCGTAGCCGATCACTTCGCTGATGTAGCCCTCTTGCACGTATTGTTGGAACTCGCTGTAAGAGATTTCCTTCGTGTTCAGTCCTTTATCGCCTGTAAATACCAGAAACAGCAGCATCAGGGCTATGATGGAGAACATCCAGTTCAGGTTGAACTTGGGCATGTTCGGCTTGTTGGCAGGCTTTTGGTTTATGTTTTTCTTATCCATACGTCTGTTAATCGAGGTCGGGGATTGAGGTTAGTTTTGCATCTGCCCAGAGAGTCTCCAGGTTGTAAAAATCTCTTGCTTCCGGCAGGAACACGTGCACCAGCACATCGCTATAATCCATGGCCACCCATTCGGCATTGCGTAGTCCGTCTATGGAGTAAGGCTTGACATGTGCTCCTTTACGGGCGAAATCTTTTACTGATTCCACAATGGCTGTGACTTGGCTGGGAGAGTTTCCTTGACAGATGACGAAATAATTGCAAATGGTATCGTCTATTTTAGTCAGATCGGCAATGACGATCTTTTTTCCTTTT
>DXCK01000114.1 GCA_019116045.1 Candidatus Bacteroides merdipullorum
CGAACTCTCGATGCGTATCTACGCCATCATCCGCCGCCGTGAGTTTGCCGGGGGCAACCTGTTGCGCAGCAACGGCATCGAAATCAACCTGCCTGCCAAGACGCTCAGCGTGAAGGGCCGCCCCGTCGTACTGACACGCACGGAGTACGAACTGCTGCTCTTCTTCATCGGCAATGCGGGCAAGGTGGTGTCGAAGGCAGCAATGGCAGAGCACCTCAGCGGCGACATGGCCGACATGCTGGACAGCCACGACTTTGTCTACACCCACATCAAGAACCTGAAGGCGAAGCTGGCGGAGGCGGGCGTGAGGGATTGCGTCAAGAATGTGTATGGGACGGGGTATAAATGGGTGGAGAAATGAAGAATGAAGAATTAAGAATGAAAAATGATGAAGAACGATTGATAAAGAATAAAGGGATGAAGAGCGATTCTTCATTCTTCATTCATCATTCTTCATTAAGCAAAAAGATGCTGACGCAGTTTGCTGCCTGCATCGCGGTGTTGCTGTTGCTTGCCACGCCGCTGTTCTATTTTCTGACGAAGCATTATTATGCCGAAGACATGATAGACATCATCGAGGCGGTGGGACAAGGACAGCCCATCCCTGCGCTCGACTTGGAGGAGGACATCATGCACGGCATCATGATACAGTTCGGTGTCATCACCGTGGTCTTGGCGGTCGCCATCGTGCTGACCGTGCGTTTCATCTCCCGCCGGCTGTGGAAACCTTTCGACGAGACGCTTCTCCGGATAGAGGGCTTCCGGCTGGAGGACGGCAAACTGCCCGCCTTGCCCGAAAGCAATGTGGAGGAGTTTGCCCGGCTGAACCGCACGCTGACGGCCTTGATGGAGGGCAGCCTGGCCAGTTATCGGACGCAAAAGGAGTTTACCGAAAATGCCTCGCACGAGTTGCAGACTCCGCTCGCCGTCTTCCAGAGCAAACTCGACCTCCTGCTCCAGCAGCCCGACCTGACCCGGCAGCAGGCGGAACTGATGCAGAGCCTGTACGAGACTTCCAACCGCCTCTCCCGGCTGAACCGTAACCTGCTGTTGCTTGCCAAGATAGACAACCGCCAATACGGACAGATGGAGGACATCAACCTGACCCGTTTTCTCGAGGAGCAAGCTTCCTATTTGCAAAGCATCACGGGCGACATCTTTTTTTATGAAGAGTTTACGAACAGTGACCTGACCGTTCGCGCCAACCGCACGCTACTGGAAAGCCTCGTGAACAACCTCATGGTCAATGCCGTCCGCTACAACCGCACGGGAGGCGAAATCTACCTCACCGTGTCGGGCCGGAAACTGACCATATCGAACACGTCCGACGAGCCGGCACTGGACGGGCGGCAAGTCTTCAACCGTTTCTACCGTCCGTCTGAAAAGGTAAAAGGCAACGGGCTGGGGCTGGCCATCGTCCGTGCCATCTGCGAATATCATGGGTGGGCGGTCGGCTATCGCTACGAGGAGGACATGCATAGCTTTACGGTAACATTCTAATCCTGTTTTAGGCTTCTTTTTTACACCTTACTCTGTTTTCGCGGGGGGTATCAAAATATAAAATGGCACGCAGATGACACTGATTAAACAGATTTTCGCAGATTTGTCAGGCTGTAAATCAACGAAGTATAATCAGTGGTCATCTGTCGCATCTGCGTCATCTGCGTGCCATTTTATATTTTGACACACTCTCATTTTCTTGTGGCTTTTCCCATTCTATGAACTCCATGTCCTGCCGCACGAGGGGCCGCTTCATCTTCCGGTCGCCCGTCCGGCGGCGTTCGGGCAGGAAAACGACTTTCAAACCTTTGATTTGCGAAGCGTCCACTTCCTCCTTGGTCGCCACGCCATTGCCGCGCGAGGTGCAGGCCAGGTAGAACGACCCCAGTCCGTCGAGGTGTACGGCACGCCCGTTGGACAGGATGTCCGCCATCACGTCCGGCAGGTCGCTGAGTACGGCGAACACATCGCCCTTGCTCACGGTGGACATGGCCGACAGCCGCTTGGCCAGCTCCTCCGTGTCGGCAGGTTTGCCCAAAGTAATCAATTGTGGGAACCACAGCAGTCGGTTGCCCAGCTTCCGCATCACTCGTCTGAAGAATAGCATTGTCTTGTTCCTCCTTTCATCTTTTCTTGGTTGTATAATGGGGTTATGAAGTACAGTAATTCAGTAGATGAAGTACAGTACTTCGATAGGTGAAGTACAGTAGTTCAATAGGTGAAGTACAGTACTTCATATTCCCTTTGGCAAAGATAGGCAAATTCGTTGTTCTGCGCAAGCTTTGGCTTGCTTGGATTTTTACTTTTTCTTCAAACTATCCCCAAAGTCGCACGCTACTTTTGTCGCAGATTTAACAAAGTAACGTATGGCACATAAAGTTTGGATAATCATCGTAAGTTGCTTCTGCTTGGAGTCTCTATACAGCGTGGAAATGCGGGGAAGCCGGGTAACCGGGCGCATTGCCGAACAGGGAACCGGTCTGCCGCTGGAGTTTGCCGATGTGGACAGCCTCCCTCCCCAAGAGAGGTTCATCGACCGGTTGGCCGATTCGCGAGCCTTCCGTATGACCTACGTCGGCTTGCCGCTGGTGGCAGGAGGACTCCTTATTAAAAGCGAGGATGATCATTTCCGCCATCTCCGCAACGATTATCTTCCTCATTTCAACCGCCATGCCGATGATTACCTGCAATACCTTCCGGCTGCCGTCATGCTGGGGATGAAGCTGGGCGGCGTGGAAGGACGAAGCTCGTGGGGGCGGATGCTGGCATCGGATGCTTTCTCGGCCCTGCTGATGGGCAGCGTGGTCTATTCCCTGAAACAGACCACCCACGTGATGCGTCCCGATGGCTCCAACGACCATTCCTTTCCTTCGGGACATACCGCCACAGCCTTTATGACCGCCACCATGCTGACCAAGGAATACGGGCACAAGAGTCCGTGGATAGGTATCGGTGCCTATTCCGTAGCCACAGCCACGGGGCTGATGCGTATGGCGAACAATAAACATTGGCTGAGTGATGTGCTGACGGGGGCAGGCATCGGTATCCTTTCTACGGAACAGGGCTATTATCTGGCCGACCTTATCTTTAAGGAGAAGGGCATCCGCCGCTTTACGGATAATGAAGCGTTCGGCCACAAGGACAAGCCGTCTTTCTTCGGCCTCTACATCGGGATGAACATTCCTCTGAGCGGATATGACATCGACGAGCAACACGAGTTCAGTACCTCCTCCGGCAGTACGGCAGGTGTGGAGGGGGCGTGGTTCTTCAGTCCTTACATCGGGCTGGGAGGGCGCTTTGCCGTGTCCAATACAGCCGTCATTGTCAACGGGACGGAGGCTGAGGCAAATACCTTCGATGCCGTTTCCTTAAGCGGCGGCTGCTATTTCTCTTATCCCCTGTCTTCCCGTTTCCTGGTAGGAAGCAAGCTGTTGGGCGGGTTCGTCCATTATCCCAAGCTACAGTTTCATGACATCACCGTCCCGCAGCGCAACGGTTTCTGCTTCGGCAGTGGTCTGTCCCTGACCTTTCGGGCTACGGAACATTACGGAATGAAACTGTTTCTGGATTACAACCTGATGCCGTCGCACAGCAGGAGACATGCCGAATGGATGAATACGCTTGTGGCTGGTTCTTCGTTTCTGATTTTGTTCTGATGCCGTGTAGCTCAAGAGAAACCGGGGATTTGTGGACAGTTTTTGTTGCCAAGCACCGCATGGCTTGTTTTTGGAAAACTTCCTCCGTTTTCAATTTTGTTTGCGTTAATCTGTTGATTTGTGTGGTTATTCCAACGATATTCCGTAATTTTGCGCCCGTTCTAATTATATCAACAAAAAGACATGGAATTAGCAAGTAAGTATAATCCAGCCGACGTGGAAGGAAAATGGTACCAGTATTGGCTGGAGCATAAACTGTTCAGTTCGAAACCCGATGGCCGTCAACCTTACACCATCGTTATTCCGCCCCCCAACGTCACTGGTGTGCTTCATATGGGGCACATGCTTAACAATACTATCCAAGACATTCTGGTGCGCCGTGCCCGCATGGAGGGCAAGAACGCTTGTTGGGTGCCCGGCACGGATCATGCTTCTATTGCTACCGAAGCGAAGGTGGTGGCCAAGTTGGCTGCACAAGGCATTAAGAAAACAGACTTGACACGCGATGAGTTCCTGAAGCATGCCTGGGACTGGACGAACGAGCACGGAGGCATTATCTTGAAACAGCTACGTCGCTTGGGGGCATCGTGCGACTGGGACCGTACGGCCTTCACGATGGATGAAGAACGCAGCCGGAGCGTCATCAAAGTCTTTGTTGACCTCTATAACAAAGGACTTATTTATCGGGGCGTGCGCATGGTCAACTGGGATCCCAAAGCCTTGACAGCCCTTTCGGACGAAGAGGTTATCTATAAAGAAGAACACGGCAAGTTCTATTATCTTAAGTACTATGTGGCAGATGATGACATGGGTGGCGAAACAGGCGATGAGAAAGAAGTGGTACATCGCGACGCGCAAGGCCGCCGCTATGCCGTGGTAGCCACGACACGTCCGGAGACCATCATGGGAGACACGGCCATGTGCATTAATCCTAACGACCCGAAGACTCACTGGCTGCGCGGCAAGAAAGTCATCGTGCCGTTGGTGAACCGCGTTATCCCTGTCATTGAGGATGAATATGTTGACATGGAGTTTGGTACAGGATGCCTGAAGGTGACTCCTGCCCATGACGTAAATGACTACATGTTGGGTGAAAAACATAACTTGCAGAGCATTGATATCTTTAATGACAATGGGACGATTGCCGAATGTGCAGGCATCTACGTAGGTATGGATCGTTTTGATGTGCGCAAGCAGATTGAACAAGACTTGGCTGACGCAGGGCTTTTGGAAAAAGTGGAAGCTTATACCAATAAAGTCGGTTTCTCAGAACGCACCAATGTGCCTATCGAGCCGAAACTCTCCATGCAATGGTTCCTCAAGATGCAGCACTTTGCCGACATGGCCCTGCCGCCAGTGATGAATGATGAACTGAAGTTCTATCCCGCCAAATACAAGAATACTTACAAGAATTGGTTGGAAACCATTAAAGACTGGTGCATTAGCCGTCAGCTTTGGTGGGGGCATCGCATCCCGGCTTATTTCTTGCCGCAAGGTGGCTATGTTGTGGCCGAGACGCCCGAAGAGGCTCTGGAACTGGCCAAGAAGAAAACTGGCAATGATGCCTTGACCCTGGAAGATTTGCGCCAGGATGAAGATTGTCTGGATACTTGGTTCTCTTCATGGCTTTGGCCCATTTCTCTCTTCGATGGTATCAACAATCCCGGTAACGAGGAAATAAAATACTACTATCCAACCAGTGACTTGGTAACAGCACCGGACATTATTTTCTTCTGGGTAGCGCGTATGATAATGGCCGGCTACGAATACATGGGCGACATGCCTTTCCGCAACGTCTATTTCACGGGCATCGTGCGTGACAAGTTAGGACGTAAAATGTCTAAATCGCTGGGTAACTCGCCCGACCCCTTGGAACTGATTGACAAGTTCGGTGCCGACGGCGTGCGTATGGGCATGATGCTCTCCGCCCCGGCTGGTAATGATATATTGTTTGACGAAGCCTTGTGCGAGCAAGGACGTAACTTCTGTAATAAAATCTGGAATGCTTTCCGCCTGCTTAAAGGTTGGGAGGTGAGTGCTGATGTCGTCGTCCCCGAGGCTTCTGCGTTGGCCATGCAGTGGTTTGAGGCCAAGCAGAACGCCGTTGCCGCCGAGGTGGCAGACCTCTTCTCGAAATATCGCTTGAGCGAAGCGTTGATGGCTGTATATAAACTGTTCTGGGATGAGTTCTCTTCCTGGTACCTGGAGATGGTGAAGCCTGCATACGGCCAGCCCATCAGCAAGGAAGTGTACGACCGTACCATTGGCTTCTTCGACAATCTGCTGCATCTGCTGCATCCCTTCATGCCGTTTATATCTGAAGAACTTTGGCAACATCTCTGCGAACGGAAAGAAGGCGAAAGCTTGATGGTCAGCCCGATGCAGGCTCCTGCCGCTTACGATGAGGCCTTGCTTCAGCAGTTTGAAGTAGTGAAAGAGGTTATTAGCAATGTACGTGCCATTCGCCTGCAAAAGAATATTGCGCAGAAAGAAGCGCTGGAGCTTCAGGTTGTAGGCTCGAATGTGATTGCCGCTTTCGATGCTGTCTTAAGCAAGATGTGCAACCTTTCTGCCATCCGTGTCGTGGAGAATAAGGTAGAAGGGGCTGCCGCTTTCATGGTGGGAACCACAGAGTATGCTGTTCCGTTGGGTAACCTGGTTGATGTGGAAGCAGAGATTGCCCGCATGGAGGCGGAATTGAAGCACAAGGAAGGTTTCTTGCAGGGTGTGCTTAAAAAACTCTCAAACGAGAAGTTTGTTAGCAATGCTCCTGCTGCGGTTATTGAATTGGAACGTAAGAAACAGGCTGATGCCGAAAGCATTATCAAATCGTTGAAAGAAAGCATTGCGGCATTGAAGAAGTCTGGAGTATGATCCAACTGAATGATTTATGCGTCGGTTATCGCACTAAACGAGGCCCCAAAGTGGTGGCCGAAGGCATCAATGCCTGCATAGAGAGCGGAGAACTGACGTGCCTGTTGGGTGCCAATGGGGTGGGGAAGTCCACCCTGTTGCGCACCCTTTCTGGTTTTCAGCCACAGTTGAGGGGAAGCATATGGGTGAAAGGCAAGGAATTGGGGGCATATACGGACAGGGAGTTGGCACGGGTCATTGGTGTGGTGCTGACAGAGCGTCCTGAGGTACATAACTTGTCTGTCGAAGACTTGATTGGCTTGGGGCGTAGTCCTTACACCAATTTCTGGGGAGGATTGCAACAGGCCGACAAAAAGGTCGTGGCACAGGCAGCCAGTTGGGTCGGGGTAGAAGATTTGCTGGGCAGAATGGTTGACACTTTGAGCGATGGGGAACGGCAGAAGGTGATGATTGCCAAGGCTCTGGCGCAAGAAACGCCCGTCATTCTGCTGGATGAGCCGACGGCTTTCCTTGATTTTCCGAGCAAAGTAGAAATCATGCAACTGTTGCATCGGATTAGCAGGCAGATGCAAAAGACCATTTTCCTGTCTACGCACGACCTCGATTTGGCTCTTCAACTGGCGGATAAGGTCTGGCTGATGGGCAAGGGCGGGCACTTGTCTGTGGGCACTCCGGAGGACTTGACGTTAGACCGGACAATGGCCCGCTTCATTGTTCGTAAGGGCATTGCTTTTGACGAACAAGCAGGATTGTTCCGTGTCGAGCACGAGTGTGCGCATCATATTCGATTGCTTGGAAAGGGGCTGTGGGCCGAGATGATAAAAAAAGCACTTCGCCGCAACGGCGTGGAAGCCGGCAGCGAAGTGCAGTCTGATGTGTGTGTGGAGGCTCAAGAGGGAGGGTATGTCCTAACTTGCCGCGGGCAGTCTCCGCAAACGGCCACCTCGGTAGAGGGGTTGCTACGCCTCTTGATGTCTACTTCTTTTTCATGATGCTGTTGACCACGCGGATGCTGGACACCAGCTTGTTGGTCGAAGTAAATACGTCGACGTTCCACACGTGCGACGAGCGGCCTTTGTGTACGATGGTGGCCACGGCACGCACCGTGTCTCCTTCGTGTGCCGACGAGATGTGGTTGCCGCTGACTTGCATGCCGACCACGATTTCGTCGGGCTTGCAAGTAATCATCGACCCCAGTCCGGCAACCGTTTCAGCCAAGGCCAAGGTGGCTCCTCCGTGCAGTATGCCGAAGGGTTGGCGCGTGCGTTGGTCCACGGGCATGGTGGCTTCTATGCGGTCTTCGGAAGCATAAGTGTATTGGATGCCGAGGTTGCCCATCAGGGCTGTCTTGCCGTTTTCGTTCAGCAGGTCGAGCGGGATTTCCGAGGCGTGCACTTCGGCCAGGATGGCTCGTTCGACGGCCAGGGCTACGCCGTCTTCTTCGTTGGAAGCTGTCACGTAATCGGCACAGACTTTGACCGAGTCGGGCGCGTGTCCCATGGCGATGCCCAGCCCCGCGGTTTGCAGCATGGTGACGTCGGCCACGCCGTCGCCGATGGCGATGGTTTCTTCGCGGGTGATGCCCAGTTGGTCGAGCAGGACGCCCATCGTGTTGGCCTTGTCAATGCCGCATGGCACGGCTTCGAGGTAGAACGGTTCGGAGGGGAAGACATCGAGCGTGCCTGCCAAGCGTTTCTTCCAGTGGTTCTCCAATCCGGCCAGGGCCTCGTAGTCGTCGCTGACGAGCATGACTTTGCACGGGGAGAAGTCGATGGCGGCCGAAAATTCTTCTTCTTTGATAATCTGCAAGCTGTTCAACTCGGCTTCTTGCCGGATGTGCGGATTGTCCGGGTTGCTGGCCAGGATGGTGTTGTCGTGGTAGGTGAAGATGTCGAATCCGTTTTTCCTGGCTTTCTTCTCCAGATAGGGTATCAGTTCCGGGTTGATGCGGCGTTCGAAGACGATTTCTCCGTTCTCAGCTTTGATGATTTGACATCCGTTGTACGAGATGACGAAGCCTCCGTAGTTTCCCAGTTCCAGAGCTTTGGCCAGGTGGAGGATGCCATAGGTTGGTCTGCCAGAGGCCAGCACGATGCGCACGCCCGCTTGTTGCACTTTCAGCAGGGTACTAAGGTTGCGCTTGCTGATTTGGCGTTCGTTGTTGAGTAATGTCCCGTCTACGTCCAGGACTAATAGTTTGTACTTCATGGCCGTTGTTTTTTAGGGGTTTGAAACACAAAGATAGAAATTATATTGGAAAAGCCGCAAGAAAAGGTCGGAAAAGTTTGCCGCGCGTTGTCGAGCCTCTCCACTGCCTATGTCCAGAGTGTCTGGCTGCTTCTAGCCAGACACTCTGGCTACCTGTGTGGCTAGGTCAACGTACGTCGGCACCCCACATCATTTTGTTGCGCAGCGTGTCGAAGAAGCTGTGGCCGATGCGTTTCACCACCTTCACCGTATGCGGCGCTTTTGAGATGATGAGGCGGGTGGTCTCGCGACACGACTCGCTGCGCCCGTCAATAGCTACCAGGAAGCTGTGGCTGCGGCTCTCGACATCGAGCGTTATCTCGCGGTCATCGCAGATGACGATGGGGCGCATGTTCAAGCTGTGCGGGGCAACGGGCGTCAGGGCAATCGTCTTGCTGTCCGGAGCGATGATGGGCCCTCCGACGCTCAGCGAGTAAGCCGTCGAGCCGGTAGGCGTGGCCACGATGAGGCCGTCGGCCTGGTACGTCGTCAGCAACGCCCCGCCCACGGTGGCACGAATGCTTATCATCGACGAACTGTCACGCTTTAGCACGGCAATCTCGTTCAGTGCATACGGCTCGCGTGTCAGCCGCGCATCGTTACACTTCAGTTGCAAGGCGCTGCGCTCTTCCGTGCGGTAACGGCCGGCGTATATCTCGTCGAAGGTCTCCGCCATCTCCTCTGGCGATATGTCGGCCAGGAACCCCAGCCGCCCCGTGTTGATGCCCAAAATAGGAATACCCTTGCCCGCCACCCGGCTGGCCGCCTTCAGGAACGTTCCGTCACCGCCCAAACTGATGACCATGTCGGCCTGAAAACAGTCGTCGTCAAATAGCTCAGCCTCCGGAGGAATCTCTTCCAGTCGCATGTCTTTAGTAAGGAAATTGTAAAATTCGCGGCAGATGCAAAGTTGTGCGTCATGCTGTCGTAGCAACCGGAACAGTTGCTCTGCATGGATCGATTTCTTGGCTTGATAAGTGTTACCGAACAGGGCAAATTTCATATCGCATATATCTTTTTACCGGATGCAAAGATGGCATTTTTTTTGTAGAAAGTATCAAGGTATCACTATTATTTGTACTTTTGCCCCGAAACTATAACCTCTGAATATGACTAAACTGAGTGTAAATATCAACAAAGTGGCTACATTGCGTAATGCAAGAGGAGGAAATGTGCCTGATGTGCTGAAAGTTGCGCAAGATTGCGAACGCTTTGGGGCGGACGGCATAACGGTACACCCACGTCCGGACGAACGGCATATCCGCCGTTCCGACGTTTATGCCCTGCGCCCCTTGTTGCGTACGGAGTTCAATATCGAAGGCTATCCCTCGCGTGAATTTGTGGATTTGGTGCTGAAAGTGAAGCCGCACCAAGTGACATTAGTCCCCGATAGCCCCACACAACTGACCTCTAACGCGGGATGGGATACAAAGACTAACTTCACCTTTTTAAGTGAAGTGCTTGATACATTTAATCAGGCCGGGATTCGTACTTCAGTCTTTGTCTCCACAGATCCTGAAATGATTGAATATGCAGCCAAAGCGGGTGCCGACCGCGTGGAACTCTATACAGAGCCATACGCTTCGGCTTATGTCCAAAATCGGGAAGAGGCTATTGCTCCATTCCTTGAAGCCGCTAAAGTAGCTCGCCGTTTGGGCTTGGGACTGAATGCAGGACACGATTTGAATTTAGAGAACTTGAATTATTTTTATCAAAACATTCCATGGTTGGACGAGGTGTCGATAGGTCACGCTTTGATATGCGATGCTTTGTATCTGGGATTGCAACGTACTATCCAGGAATATAAAAACTGTCTTCATTAAATTATGGATGCAATGATGCTTTTGGCTCAAGCGGCTGCTTCGCTGAGCGATGCGATTACGGAAGCAAATCCGGTACTGACACCAGTGACTGTTGCTGCCGATGAAATGAATCTGTGGGATATGGCCGTTAAGGGCGGTTGGATAATGATTGTGTTAGGAGTGATGTCACTGATAGGGTTTTACATCTTGTTCGAGCGCAACTACGTTATCCGCAAGGCCGGCAAAGAAGACCCTCTTTTCATGGATAAGATCAAGGATTATATCTTAGGAGGCGAAATCAAGGCAGCCATTGATTATTGCCATAGTGTTAATACCCCTTCCGCTCGTATGATAGAAAAAGGTATTACACGCTTAGGACGCCCTGTGAGCGATGTGCAGGCTGCTATTGAGAATGTGGGTAATTTTGAAGTGGCGAAGTTGGAGAAAGGCCTCACTATCATGGCTACTATTGCCGGAGGAGCCCCCATGTTAGGTTTCTTGGGTACGGTGACTGGTATGGTAAAGGCCTTTTTCGAGATGGCCAATGCTGGAAATAACATTGATATCACCCTGCTGTCCGGCGGTATCTACGAGGCCATGATTACCACCGTAGGCGGTCTTATAGTCGGCATCATCATGATGTTTGCCTATAATTATTTAGTAACTTTAGTGGATGGTGTCGTCAACAAGATGGAAGGAAAGACCATGGCTTTCATGGATTTGTTGAACGAACCGGCCAAGTAATTCCCCCTAAATCAACAAGCCTGTGTTAAAACGTAGAGCTAAAATATCGCCCACATTCAGCATGGCGTCCATGACGGACCTTATCTTTCTGCTGTTGATATTCTTCATGATTACTTCGACTGTGGTGTCGCCCAACGCCATCAAGGTGTTGCTTCCCCAAGGCAAAGAGCAGACCTCTGCCAAACCTTTGACACGTGTTATCATCGACAAAGATTTGAACTATTATGCTGCTTTTGGCAATGACACCGAACAGCCTGTGACATTGGAAGAATTGCCAGGTTTTCTTCAGTCGTGTGCCGTGCGGGAGCCTGAAATGTATGTCGCGCTGTATGCCGACGTGTCGGTACCGTATGGAGAAATAGTGAAGGTGCTGAACATTGCGAATGAAAATCATTTTAAGATGGTGCTGGCCACGCGTCCACCAGATAGCGATAACGAATAATAATGTTTGTGTCATGACGGATGCAAAGAAAAAAGGAAAATACATCGGTTTGGCAGGTGCAGTGGCGGTACATATAGCTGTCGTTGTTTTCCTGTTGTGGATGACTTTTGATTTGCCTGAACCGCAGGAAGAGAGCGGAGTGCCTGTCATGTTAGGCGATGCTCCGCAAGCTTCTGGTTGGTCTGACCCGTCGTTGGTAGAAGTGGAGACTATGCCCAATGAACCATCAGTTTCACAAGACGTCACGGAACAGGAACTTCTTACGCAAGACATGGAAGAAACAGTGGCGCTGACTCCTAAGAATGATCCTCCTCAAGCAGTGGATAGACCGGAGAAGACAGAAGCTGAAAAGGCTGAAGAAGAACGACGCCGCGCGGAAGCTCAAGCAGAACAGCAACGCCGTGAAGCCGAAGAAGCTGCCCGGCGAAGAGTATCCGGCGCGTTTGGAAAAGGAGCCAAAATGGAAAGTCGTGGACAGGCGGCTGAAGGTGAGGGCTTGCAAGGCAGTCCGGCAGGCAATGCCGAAGCGGGGGCTTCGACGGGCGTGGGATCCTATGGTGAGTTCAACTTGGGTGGACGTTCCATTGGTGCGGGTGGCTTGCCTCGTCCGGTCTACAACGTGCAGGACGAAGGGCGCGTGGTAGTAACCATTACCGTGAATCCGGCAGGTCATGTGATTGCTACTGAAATCAATAAACAAACTAATACTGTAAACCCGGCTTTGCGCAAAGCTGCCGAGGATGCTGCTCGGAAAGCACGATTTAATGCCGTGGACGGGTTGAACAATCAAATAGGAACTATTACATATTACTTTAATTTAAAATAGGAGAATCAGTTTATGGGTACAGTGTATGTTTTCTTTGCCGATGGCTTTGAAGAAATGGAAGCTTTTGCCACGGTAGATATTTTGAGACGTGCCGGCGTATCGGTGCAAATGGTAACCGTGACAGACGACGAAATAGTAAGGGGTGCTCATGGAGTGCCTGTGTTGTGCGATAAGAATTTCGAAAATTGTGACTTTTTCGACGCTGTGATGCTGGTATTGCCCGGTGGCCTGCCCGGAGCAACGACATTGGCCGACCATGAAGGATTGGGCAAGCTTCTGGTACGTTTTGCTGCTGAAGGCAAGAATCTGGCTGCTATTTGTGCTGCTCCGATGGCATTGGGCAAGCTGGGCATACTGAAGGGTAAAAAGGCTACATGTTATCCGGGTTTCGACAAATATCTGGAAGGTGCCGATTATACGGCAGCTATGGTCGAGAAAGATGGAAACATTATTACCGGCAAGGGCCCGGGTGCTTGCATGAAGTTTGCTTTGGCTTTAGTGGAACATTTGTGTGGCAAAGAAAAGGTAAAGGAACTGGAAGAGGCCATGTGTCTCCGTTAACAAGGTTGTCAGGATGGATTATGTGCTGATTGTTGCCGGCGGAAAAGGCCTGCGCATGGGGACGGACATTCCTAAGCAATTTTTGCTTATAGAGGGGAAGCCTGTCTTGATGCGCACTTTGGAGGCTTTCTACGCATACAATCAGGACATGCATATCGTATTGGTACTCCCGCACGACCAGCAGGCTTATTGGAAAAGGTTGTGCGAGGAGTATCGTTTTTCAGTCCCTCACCAGATTGCAGATGGAGGTGAGACGCGTTTTCATTCGGTACGCAACGGTTTGGCTTTGGTGGAAGAAGCGGGGTTGGTAGGAGTGCACGATGGTGTCAGGCCTTTTGTCTCGCAGGAAGTGATAGCCCGTTGCTACGAACTGGCCCGAACGGAAAAAGCTGTCATCCCGGTGATTAAGATTGTTGAAACTGTACGCCGGCTGACAGCCGGAGGCAGTCAGACTGTCGACCGAGAGCAATATCGCTTGGTACAGACTCCCCAGGTCTTTGACGCGGAACTGCTAAAGCGGGCTTATGGGCAATCTTATGTCCCTTCGTTCACAGACGATGCGTCGGTGGTGGAAGCATTGGGCGTGCCGGTGACTTTGACCGAAGGCAATCGTGAAAACATCAAGATAACCACCCCTTTCGACCTGAAGGTGGCTGCTGCCCTCATATAATGTCATGCTATGTTCGACTTGACCACGCGTGACATCAAGTACCTTTCCGGGGTCGGCCCTCAACGGGCAGCTTTGCTCAACAAAGAGCTGGGCATCTTTTCCTTGCACGACCTCCTTTATTATTTCCCTTATAAATATGTTGACCGAAGCCGTATCTATGCCATCCGCGAGATTGACGGTTCGATGCCTTATATCCAGTTGAAAGGAGAAATATTGGGTACGGAACTGACGGGAGAAGGACGTGGGCGGAGGCTGATTGCCCATTTTTCGGACGGGACTGGCGTTGTTGACCTGGTCTGGTTTCAGGGAATCAAGTATGTGGTAGGCAAGTATAAGGTGCATAAAGAGTACATCGTGTTTGGCAAGCCTACGCCTTTCAATGGGCGCTTCAACATTGCCCATCCGGACATAGAGGAGGTGAGCGAGCTGAAACTGTCGGCAATGGGACTGCAACCTTATTACAACACGACGGAGCGCATGAAGCGTACTGCGCTAAATTCTCGGGCCATCGAACGGATGATGTCCGCTTTGCTGGGACAGGTGAACGAGCCTTTGCCCGAGACGCTTTCGCAAGCCATCTTGACCGAACACCATCTGATGCCCCTGACAGATGCGTTGCGCAATATTCATTTTCCCGCCAGTGCCGAACTGCTGCGCAAGGCGCAATACCGTCTGAAGTTTGAGGAATTGTTCTATGTCCAGCTTAACATTTTGCGTTATGCCCAGGATCGTCAGCGCCGTTACCGGGGTTACGTGTTCGGCAAAGTGGGTGATATTTTCAATAAGTTCTATTCCGAATGTCTTCCTTTTGAATTGACCAATGCACAGAAACGTGTGTTGAAAGAAATCCGTCGAGACCTGGGGTCGGGCCGCCAGATGAACCGCTTGCTGCAAGGCGACGTGGGGAGCGGGAAGACGTTGGTGGCGTTGATGAGCATGTTGATAGCGTTGGACAATGGTTATCAGGCGTGCCTGATGGCGCCTACCGAGATTTTGGCCAACCAGCACTACGACACCATCTGCCGTTTTCTGGATGGTATGGATATTCGTGTGGAACTGTTGACCGGTTCTGTGAAGGGCAAGCGGCGTGAGGCCATTCTGGCCGGATTGCTGGCGGGCGATGTGCGTATATTGGTCGGGACGCACGCCTTGATTGAGGATACGGTGAACTTTGCCTCGTTGGGGCTGGCGGTCATCGACGAGCAGCATCGTTTTGGCGTGAAGCAGCGTTCGCGTTTGTGGACGAAGAACGAGCAGCCACCGCACGTATTGGTGATGACGGCCACTCCGATTCCACGCACCTTGGCCATGACGTTGTATGGAGATTTAGACGTGTCGGTCATCGACGAACTCCCTCCCGGGCGCAAGCCCATTGTCACTGTCCACCAGTTTGACAGTCATCGCGAGAGTCTTTACCGTTCCATCCGCAAGCAGATAGACGAGGGTCGCCAGGTCTACATAGTCTATCCATTGATTCAGGAAAGCGAGAAAACCGACTTGAAAAATGTGGAAGAGGGCTATGAACGTATCTGTGGCGCTTTCCCAGATTGCGTGGTGTGCAAGGTGCACGGACGCATGAAGCCTGCCGAGAAGGACGAGCAGATGCAGCGCTTCGTGTCGGGCGAGGCGCAAATCATGGTGGCCACCACGGTGATTGAGGTCGGGGTGAACGTGCCCAATGCTTCGGTTATGGTCATTGAAAATGCCGAACGCTTCGGATTGTCCCAACTTCACCAGTTGAGAGGGCGTGTGGGACGCGGCGCCGACCAGTCTTATTGTATCCTGGTGACTGGCTACAAACTGTCGGAAGATACCCGCAAGCGCTTGGAAATCATGGTTCGTACCAACGACGGGTTCGAGATTGCCGAAGCCGACCTGAAATTGCGCGGCCCCGGAGACCTGGAGGGCACTCAGCAGAGCGGTGTGGCTTTCGATTTGAAGATTGCTGACATTGCCCGCGACGGACAGCTTTTGCAGTATGTCCGCGAAGTGGCGCAAAAAGTGGTGGAAAACGACCCAGACGGCACATCGCCCGACAATCTGGTACTTTGGCGGCAACTGAAAGCTTTGCGGAAGACCAACATCAATTGGGCGGCCATCAGTTAACTTCGGTTCCTAAAAAGCTTTCCCCTCAAAGGCATTTTTGCAGCTCTTGTCAGAAGCCTGATTCTTGTTCGTCCGAGCCGCGTTTCTTGTTCGTCCGGGCCATGCTTCTTGTCCGTCGGAACCGTGGCGTGTGTGCGGGGATATTTCAGGAATATTTCTTACGCGTTTGCCGTCCGGTACTTTCTCGTGACTGTCCAAAAGAGATGCAGCCGAAAATATGTTGCATAACATGTTTCTTGTATATTCTTGTTAGACAGTGTTTTATAAGATTTATTAGACTCTTAGGCAGTCTTATAAATTAAAAAATAGTTAAGAATGAGTCCGCCCTTTCGCCGATAAGTGCTATCTTTGGGAAAATTTTTTTTAAACACACATAGAACGGATGCCCGGACATCCAAACTGAACAACGAAACGAATGAAACTGCCTTTGATTAAAACACTCTGTATGGTTGCCGCAACGGTGTTTGGCACACAGGCTTATTCACAAGACCTCATCGCCCGTCAGGCCCCCATCGACAGAAAACTGAAAAGCGTAGACTCTTTAGCTCTCCAAAAACAAATCCGCGTGGAGCAGTCCCTTTATCCCGCGTTCGATATCTACCCCTCCTGGAACAACGAGACCGTCGCCTACAAAGACGCCATTATCCCCGAAAGCTATACCTTCGATTTGACCGGTTTTTGCATGCCGACCGAGCATACCAAAATCACGGACATCTTCGGTTAC
>DXCK01000115.1 GCA_019116045.1 Candidatus Bacteroides merdipullorum
CTACTTTATTACCAAAAGTAACCGCATAGTAAAACTAAAAAAGAAAATAGGAAATGAAAAAAGGTATCCATCCTGAGAATTATCGTCCGGTAGTATTCAAAGATATGTCAAACGGCGACATGTTTTTGTCACGCTCTACTTGCAACACGAAAGAGACCATTGAGTTCGAAGGCGAAACTTATCCGCTGATTAAGCTTGAAATCTCCAGCTCTTCGCATCCGTTCTACACAGGTAAGTCTAAATTGGTAGACACTGCCGGCCGCGTAGATAAGTTCATGAGCCGCTACGCCAAGAGCACAAAGAAATAAATCTAAACAGATCTTTAAAAAGGCTGTCATCCATAAAAGGAGACAGCCTTTTTTATTTGCCCGCACTCAAGGATTGTCAAGCACTTGTATATCGATTTCGCTCACGCCGTAATCCGCTGGCACATATATCTTCCCTTTATCGGGGAAAGGCATGAATTGTCCGCTGCCCAACAAGTCATATACGACGGGGGTGAATGAGCCGCCTTTCCGGCTACGGAACATCCACACACAAAACTCGCCGTGCAGCGCATAGCCTAATTCCACTTGTCCATCGTCATTCCCCTCGAACTCGTAACTGTACATATTCAGGTTGTCTCCCTTAAATCCGAAACGGAGCTTGGCCCGCAACTCATCAGTCAAATCTATCTCGAGGAAATTCTGCAACGGCGATGCAACAACTGCCCCTAGCACATACCATTGTGAGCCTGAATCATCCAGCCGGTTCCACATCAATCCATCGGCTGCCTTAGCACGAAGACGCTGCAGAAGGGTCAAGTCATATGGAGAAAGATTGTGCAAACCGTCGACCACACAATTCACGAACGAAAATTTATCCGCAATATCCCACCCCACCATGCCGGGCGAGTAATCCAGGAGCTTGTAGCCTTTATTTTTCAATGTAAACGTAGAATTGGAGATTTTCACACGCAAATTGGGACTATTGGCTCCGGCATGTAAAAAACAAGTACCGAAATCGTTCAGATATGAATACGAAATCTGCTGGTCGAGCAACAAATCGGGGCTGAAATTATCATCTACTACGATACCTCGGTCCATCGTATCGTAATAAACCTGGTTGAACACGAAGAAACCTCCAGTAGAAATACGGATACCTACCGTTTCTTTAAAGTTCTCTCCGTCTGCCCGTACAGTTCCTCCGGTAGTATTCATGGCCAGAAGATGCACGTTGTTCAAGATATGCCCCGCAGACTTGGTTACGATGGCTTCTTTGGTACTATAAATAAAGGTGTCGGAAATCTTACAGTCGCAGCAGGATGCATCGATATAGATGCCATAGACGTCATCGTTCGACGATATGCCTTGTATGGTCACGTTGTCTATCTTGGTGTCCGAGCTGCCCGTTCCGCCCGGTTCAGGCAGATGGATGCGTATGTGGGTATTCCGCCCTCGGACCAAGCTCATGTTACGGATTTGTACCAATTGCTTTCTCCCGTCTATCAAGATGCCGTTATCTGCGTTGTAGCAGTCCAGAATCCCCCCTTCGATGTACGAAAAGCGCCTGTGCGTGACATCTGCAAAATAAACCTCTGAGTAGCCGACTTTGATAAGAGCTTCCAGATGGGTGTCAGATTTCAGCAGGGCATTCTTGTCAAATGCCAGGTTCACATTCTTCGTATAGTCCATGGGCAGAACAATCGGTTCGGTCAGGTTGTATGTTCCGGCTGGGAAGAATAGGGTTTTGCCATACGATTGCTTTATCAGGCGGTTCAGTTCCGGGCCGATAGGTGTCCCGTCGTTCCGGATGCCGTGACCAACGGCAGAAATAATTCCGGCAAGTTCTGCTGATTGTTCTGTCGTGCTTGTGTTTTGCTTGAATTGCTGATTGTCCTGTCCATAAGCCGGAAAAAGGAGAAAGATGCCGAACAGGAAATAGATAGCTTGTTTCATCAGATGTATGTTTCAGGATTGGATAAAAAACCTCCTTATCTGCTTCTGCAAGGAAGGCAAGATAAGGAGGTGTAACACTTATTTAGCTGTGCGGAAAGGCGGCTTCACCACTTGCGCTTTCAGCTTGCGGCCGCGCACGTCGATGCAGACTTCCGTCCCCGGCTTGGAATATTCTGGTTTGACATAACCCATGCCGATGCCAATCTTACGCATGGGCGACATGGTGCCCGAAGTGACCGTGCCAATGACATTCCCTTCGGCATCACAAAGCCCGTAGCCATGGCGCGGGATGCCACGGTCTATCATCTCGAATCCCACCAGTTTGCGGGTGACGCCTTCGCGTTTCTGCTGCTCCAGCATGGGGCGGTTGACGAAATTCTTGCCTTCCACAAACTTAGTAATCCAGCCCAAACCGGCCTCGATGGGCGAAGTGGTATCGTCCAAATCGTTGCCGTAGAGACAGAAGCCCATCTCCAGGCGAAGCGTGTCGCGGGCGCCCAGACCGACGGGTTTGATACCAAATTCGGCACCGGCCTCAAAGACGGCATCCCAAATCTTCAAGGCAGCTTCGGGATAGAAATAAAGCTCGAAACCTCCGGCACCGGTATAGCCCGTGTTGGAAATGATGACATCCGGCTCGCCGGCAAATTCGCCGTGCGTGAAGTGATAGTAAGGAATGGCCGAAAGGTCAATGGGAGTCAGCTTTTGCAATGCCTTGATGGCCAAAGGGCCTTGTACGGCTAACTGTGCCATGCGTTCGGAAGCATTCTCCAGCTCGGCTCCTTCGGTATTATGAGCCACGCACCAGTTCCAGTCTTTCTCTATATTGGCAGCATTCACAACCAACAGGTATTTTTCCGGTTCGTATTGATAGACCAGCAAGTCGTCTACGATGCCTCCTGTTTCGTTGGGAAAACAAGTGTATTGCACTTTGCCCGGCACTAAGGCCGCCACGTCGTTAGAGGTCACTTTCTGCAAAAAAGGCAAGGCTTTCGGGCCTTTTACCCAGAACTCGCCCATGTGGGAGACATCAAACACGCCGACAGCGTGGCACACGGTCAAGTGTTCGTCAATGATGCCGGAATACTCGATAGGCATGTTATAGCCGGCAAACTCGTGCATCTTTGCGCCCAACGCAATATGCTTCTCTGTAAATGGAGTCGTTTTCATTCGATTATGGTTTTGATTAAGGGTTTATAGCACAACGTTCAACGGGCTGCGGTCAGCTCGGCAATCTTCACAATCACGTTCATGGCTTTCTCCATGCTCTGAATGGGCACGAACTCATAACGCCCGTGAAAGTTCAGTCCCCCGGCAAAGATGTTGGGGCAGGGCAAGCCCTTGAACGAGAGCTGCGCACCGTCCGTCCCCCCACGTATGGCCTTCACGTGCGGTTCTACTCCGGCCGCTTTCATGGCTTCGAAAGCAATGTCGATGACGTGCATGACCGGTTCTATCTGCTGGCGCATGTTGTAATACTGGTCCTTGAGTTCCAACGTAACCACTTGCTCGCCATATTCCGCGTTAACGAGGTCGGCCAGACGCTGCATTTCGGCCTTGCGGGCTTCGAAACGCACACGGTCGTGGTCGCGAATGATATAAGAGACGGTCGTTTGTTCCACATCGCCGCTCACGCCTATCAGGTGATAGAAACCTTCGTAGCCGTCGGTATGTTCAGGCGTTTCGCTATCAGGCAGGAAAGACATGAAACGGTTGGCCACGCGCAACGAATTTATCATCTTGTTCTTGGCATAGCCAGGATGCACATTGCGGCCTTTGAACAACAATTTTGCCGAAGCAGCATTGAAGTTCTCAAACTCCAGCTCGCCCACTTCGCCGCCGTCCATCGTATAGGCCCAATCGCAAGCAAATTTCTCGACGTCAAACTTATGGGCTCCCAAGCCGATTTCTTCGTCGGGATTGAAACCGACGCGTATCTTGCCATGCTTTATTTCGGGATGCTGTTGCAGGTAAACGACGGCTGAAACAATCTCGGCAATACCAGCCTTGTCATCAGCCCCCAGCAGCGTCCTGCCGTCGGTCACAATCAAGTCTTCTCCCACATGAGCCAACAGTTCCGGAAACTGTGCGGGAGACAACACAATGTTTTCATCCGCACACAACGTAATGTCCCCTCCGTCATAATTCTGCACAATGCGGGGTGACACGCCCTTTCCACTCATATCCGGACTGGTGTCCATGTGAGCAATAAAGCCGACCACGGGCACTTCCCCGTCTGTGTTGGCAGGCAAGGTAGCAAAAAGATAGCCGTTGTCATCCAACGTCACCTCCTGAAGCCCCAACGACTCCAATTCTTCTTTCAAATACCTGGCAAATGCCATCTGCCCCGGCGTACTGGGCGTCACGCCGGTTTCTTCGCTTGACTGCGTGTCGAAGCTCACGTACTTCAAAAATCGTTCTACCAATGTCATACTAAACAAATATTTACTTTCTTAAATAAAGGACGGAGCACGAAGACCAACGCCTCCGCTTCTCGCGGGCCAGAGCCTTCCTTCTTACGGACAAGAAGCGCACCTCTTCCGGACAAGAGATGCTCTCCCCCTGCATGAAACACACACGCACATGCCCACGCCCTGTTTATCGCTGTAAAATTAAGAAAAGAGGCGTGAACTGCCAAGCAATTCACGCCTCTTTTTTTCATTGCCATGCATCAGAATGGCACTCAAAAACAACCCGTTCCGTCGAAACAATGGGTACACAACTTACATTTAGGCAACCCGATAGACTCTACCAGCGTTTCCAGCGTATTGAATTTCAAAGAATTCAACCCGAAACGCTGGCGGATGATATCCACCATCTTCTCATATTCCGGCGAACTGGTCTGAGCATACTTCTCCAGATTCTTATTCTCGTCACCTTCCAGTTCTTTGATAATGCGCCGCGTAATCAGCTCAAGATTACTGCGCGAAGCCGTAAAACCGATAAATGGACAAGCATAAATAAGCGGCGGACAAGCAATGCGGATATGCACCTCGCGGGCACCACACTCATAAAGCACCTTCACATTGTCCCGCAACTGCGTGCCGCGCACGATGGAGTCATCGCAAAACAACAACCGCTTGCCTTGCAACATGGAACGATTGGGAATCAACTTCATCTTAGCCACCAGGTTGCGCAACTCTTGCCGGCTCGGCGTGAAACTGCGCGGCCAGGTAGGCGTATACTTGGCAATGGCCCGATGATAAGGCACTTCCTTGCCTTCTGCATAACCCAGCGCCATGCCTACACCTGAATCGGGAATACCACAAGCACAATCCACCTCCGAAGTATCCGTCTGCCCCATTTTCAATCCGGACAAGAAACGAACTTCCTCCACATTGCGGTCTTCATAACACGAAGTAGGAAAACCATAATACACCCACAGGAAAGAACAAACCTGCATTTGCTCATTAGGCTTGCGCAACTGTTCCACCCCGTCTGCACACAAACGAACAATTTCGCCCGGCCCCAGGTAAGAATGTATCTCATAGTCCAAATTAGGGAAACTACTTGACTCACTGCTGGCTGCGTATGCCCCTTCCTTTCGGCCTATCACGATAGGTGTACGTCCCCATTTGTCGCGAGCAGCAATAATGCCATCCTCCGTCAGCAACAACATAGAGCAAGAACCCTTGATGCGATTATAAACATTCTCAATGCCCTCTACAAAAGTCCTCCCTTGAATGATGAGCAAGGCAACCAATTCTGTCTGGTTCGTTTTACCCGAACTAAGCTCTGCAAAATGCATATTGCGAGACAAGAGCTCGGCCTCCAGTTCGTCCATATTTTGTATTTTGGCCACCGTAACAATAGCAAACCGGCCTAAATGAGAATTTATAATAATAGGCTGGGCGTCTGTGTCACTAATGATGCCTATGCCTGAATTACCGACAAATTTATTCAACTCGTCTTCAAATTTAGTCCTGAAATACGTACTTTCCAAGTTATGGATGGAGCGGGTGAATTGTTTTTTTTCTGCGTCATACGTAGCCATGCCGCCACGTCTGGTTCCCAAATGCGAATTATAATCAGTGCCGTAAAACAAATCGGTCACACATTGCGCCTTGGATACTGTTCCGAAAAAACCTCCCATAAGAAATGATGTATTGTATTTTAATTTAGCATTTATGCGCGCAAAGGTACGAAAAAGTCAGCACTGACGACAAAGGACGCTTGCTTTTTTCCATACATATACGAAAAGAAGCCGCTCCACCAGTCCTA
>DXCK01000116.1 GCA_019116045.1 Candidatus Bacteroides merdipullorum
GATTTAGTATGAATAATATGGCATGCCTTCGCACACCTTTAACTTAAGTGGGGCGCAAATTAGAAATTAATCAAAAGAAATGCAACTAATCCGCCTGTGTTACTAAACTATGTTGTAAAACACACTCAAGATAACTTACATTATTTAAGGCACATCGCGCTATCGACTGACACGTTGCCAACGACAAAAAACAAGCATGCAACAAATCAGACATAAATCTACAACATTTAAACTTGGCAGATACACCAAATTGCCACTAACTTTGCAACTACAACCTGCAAACAGTGCTTATTTAACTCATCCAATAGATAAACTTATGATAAACAACAAAAAACGTAAAACATTCATTTGGGCAGCTCTGGCTTTCATGCCGCTCATGATAACAGCCCAAGAGAAAATATCCGTCACAATACATCCCGACCAGGGGAAAAACATCATCAGCCGACATATTTATGGCCAATTTGCCGAACATCTGGGCACTTGCATCTATGGAGGGCTTTGGGTAGGAGAAAATTCACCCATACCCAACACAAAAGGATACCGGAATGACGTCCTGGAAGCCCTGAAAGCCTTAGCCATCCCCAACTTACGATGGCCCGGGGGGTGCTTTGCCGACGAATATCACTGGATGGATGGCATCGGCCCTCGTGAACAACGCCCGCGTATGGTCAACAATAATTGGGGAGGAACAGTAGAAGATAACAGTTTCGGTACGCACGAGTTTCTTAACCTCTGCGAACTGCTGAACTGTGAACCATATATCAGTGGCAATGTAGGGAGTGGTTCTGTGGAAGAAATGGCCAAATGGGTGGAATACATGACCGCACAGGACGGCCCCATGGCCAAACTACGCAAACAAAACGGAAGAGAAAAGCCATGGAAAGTACATTTCTTCGGAGTAGGCAACGAAAGCTGGGGATGCGGTGGCAGCATGAGACCCGAATATTATGCCGACCTCTACCGACGGTATTCCACTTATTGCCGTAACTACAACGGCAACGAACTCTTCAAAATTGCCAGCGGGGCCAGCGATTATGACTACAACTGGACAGAAATACTGATGAAAAATGTAGGCACACGCATGAATGGACTCTCACTGCACTATTACACTGTAATGGACTGGAACAAAAAAGGATCGGCCACACAATTCACTGAAGATGATTATTATTGGACACTAGGCAAATGCCTCGAAATAGAAAAGGTTTTACAACGCCACATCAGTATCATGGACCGCTACGATCCGAACAAGAACGTAGGTCTGATGGTAGATGAATGGGGCACATGGTGGGATCAAGAACCAGGTACTATCCCCGGACACTTGTTTCAGCAGAACACAATGCGTGACGCTTTTGTTGCAGCACTTACACTGAATGTTTTCCACAAATACACCGACCGAGTACGCATGGCAAACATTGCACAGATTGCCAACGTGCTGCAATCAATGATTCTCACCCACGAAGACCAGATGGTATTGACGCCGACATACTACGTATTCAAAATGTACAAGGTACATCAAGATGCTACCTTCCTGCCGCTGGACGTCCAATGCAAACGGCGCATCGTTCGCGATGACCGCATCATTCCCACTCTCAGTGCTACTGCCTCGCGCGACAAGCAAGGTTGTGTACACCTTTCACTAGCCAACATCGACTTAAAACAATCGTGTGAGATAGAAATTCCTCTGGACAGTCTAAAAGCGAAACACGTCAGCGGCGAGATTCTGACTTCTGCTGAAATCAGTGACCACAACACCTTCGAACACCCCGACAAAGTTAAGCCCAATACTTTCAACGGAGCCCGAATAAATAAAGGCCTATTACGAGTGATACTACCCGCCAAGTCCATCGTAACCCTGACCTTGGAATAATCTCAACTAAAAACATAATTCTTATCACTCCTTCTTTCAGACAATGGCCGGAATCTATCTACATATCCCCTTCTGTAAAACCCGTTGCATCTACTGCGATTTCTATTCCACCACCCGCAACGACCTGCGGCAACGCTATGTCCGCGCTTTATGCCGCGAATTAGTCTTACGCCGCGACTACTTGCGGGGAGCGACAGTGGAAACCGTCTACTTTGGCGGTGGCACTCCCTCACAACTGACCGAAGAAGATTTTGAATCTATCTTCCAAACCTTGCAAGACGTATATGGGCTGGAACACGCCCGAGAAATCACCCTCGAAGCCAACCCTGATGACTTAACCGACGAGTACGTGCGCCTGTTACGCCACTTTCCTTTCAATCGCATCAGCATGGGCATCCAGACTTTTGATGACCAGACTTTGCAATTGCTTCAGCGAAGACACAGTGCCACCCAAGCAATAGAAGCAGTACAACGATGCAGAGAGGCAGGATTCAAGAACCTGAGCATCGACCTTATCTACGGCTTACCAGGCGAAACAGAAGAGAAATGGAAACACGACCTGCAAGAAGCCGTCAGCCTGCATCCAGAACACATCTCAGCCTATCACCTGACATACGAAGAAGGAACTTTACTCTATCGGCTGCGGGAAACGCACCGGGTGAACGAAGTGAATGAAGAAGACAGCCTGCGCTTCTTCACCCTGCTGGTACAAACACTGCGAAAAGCCGGATATATACATTACGAAATATCCAATTTCTGCCTGCCTGGCCACCACGCCCGCCACAACACAGCCTATTGGCAAGGCATACCCTATCTGGGATGTGGCCCCTCGGCACATTCGTTCGACACCGACAGTCGCGAATGGAACCAAGCTTCATTGACAGCCTACATTGATGGTCTGGAAAAGAATGAACGTCCTTTTGAAGCTGAGAAACTGGACAACGACACACGATACAATGAATACGTTATGACAGGCATGCGCACCCGATGGGGCATCTCACTGGAAAAGATAGCCATCGATTTCGGTACAAAACGTTTAGACTACCTGCGCCAGATGGCTCACCCGCACCTGCAAAGAGGAAAGCTGATAGAAAAAGAAGGGCGTTTCTGCCTGACAGAAGAAGGTATATTCACTTCAGATGATATCATCAGCGATCTGATGTATGTCTAAAAAAGCTGTCCATGACATATCCATCCAATAGCTGAAAGAAAGTGACTATACCGGACGAAGTAATATCTTCATCTCCCGAGCAGCTACGCATCTACATCCAGCAAATTGCCTATCTGCTTCACAACCTGGCCTTTCCACATAACTAAGATGTCTTCAAAAGTCTCTCCTTTCTCCAGTAATATATCTTCGGCCAACTTACGAGTCAAAAAAGGAAAAACCAGCAATCCATAGAATGTATAAAACACCGTAAGCAAAGGCACTTTTTTCAGCTTCCCCTCATCCATCTCAGCCTGCAAAGAACGTATTATCTTATGGACATAGTGGTCAATCTGCTCACGGCGAGCCATTTGCAGCAAGAAAGCAGAATCTCGCTGAATCTCTCTGGCCATGAACAACGGAAGACAAGGATGCTTCATAAACAACACAATATAAGCATCAATCACCTGTTCTATACGCCTGCTAATCGGTAAGTCAGAACGGCTGAGAATACCATACACCCGAGGAACGAAAGACAAAAGAAGCCGCCCCAATACGGTTTGAAACAATTTATCTTTCGTCCGGAAATAATAATGCAACGTAGGACGGTTGATTCCAATAGAAGCGGCAATATCGCTCATGTTAGTACCAGCAAAGCCTCTCTCCATAAACATCTGTTCTGCGCAAAGCAAGATACGTTCTTCCATACTGCTTGGCATTGTTGTTTGTTCAGTTTTCATAGTGTCAATTCTTCAGATTATTGGTAAACAAAAGCAGACGATTGGTAACATTCACCTCACTCACTCCACTATCGAAGTCAAGCGAAAGCAGATTCAAATCTGGGAAAAGCCTTGAGATCCGTTTCTCCATGCCTTTAGCGACAATATGGTTGGCAATGCAACCGAAAGGTTGCAGGCTCACCACATTCTTAATGCCCTGCGAAGCATACGACACAATCTCGCCAGGCAACAACCAGCCTTCACCAAACTGTGCATTGAGCGTAATGACACGACTGGCCTGTCGAGCCTGTTCAAAAACATCTTCAAAAGGCATAAAGTAAGGAAAGCGTTTCCCTATTTGGTTAACATGCTCCACCTCTCGCCAGAGCAGGCGATAGGCCCAGCGGGATACAAAAAAAGGCATGTGCTTCTTTTCCAAATGGTCTCTCCCCCATGCTTCACGATTGACAAAACTCTGCAAAAAGAAGCCCGTCAGCAAAGGCGGCACAACCTCAATCCGCCGTTCTGTCAACCAGTCTGTGACACGTTGTTGGGCAAAAGGATTGAATTTCAGAAAAATCTCTCCTACGATACCCACTTTGGGGCACTCTTTGGTAGAAACGATTTCCAAGAACCTATCGGCAGCCTCAGCCAGCAAATCAAACAGCCACGAGCTTTTCCCATCCTCAATAAAATGAGCCGCTTTTTTCAGATAGCGCTCCATCAGCCCATAAGCCTGCCCCTTTTCTTTCTCACGCACCACTGCCCCGTAATAGAACTTGGCCATGCAATCGCTAAACAAAACGGCACGGATAGCCACAGGCATCAACTTCACCCAATTCATCTTGAAGCCCGGCTGGTAATTGCCCATCATGTCGCCCAAGGTGACAGACACCACAGGCACATTGCCGTAACCGGCATCTACCAATGCCTTTTTGATTAGAGGCAAGTAATTGCTGGCCCGGCATTGTCCTCCGGTCTGTGTAATGGCCACAGCCGTCTTGTCCGGCTCATAGTGTCCATCCTTCAATGCCTTGATAATGTCGCCCACAATCAATGTGGCTGGATAACAGACTTCATTGTTGGCATACCTCAAGCCCCATTCAGCCGACCTGGCATCGCTCAGCGGCAGATTTTCCACATCATAGCCTGCCACTTTCATCACAGCCGGCAACAGCGGAGAGAGGAAAGGAGTAAAGAAAGGAATAAGTATTTTACGTCCACGGGCCGCCTTATCAAAAACAGGAGTAGTGACAAAAGCATCCTGGCAAGCGTTTGCTTCCACTTGCCCGGCATAGGCTAAGTTTCCAGGCACCAGTCTCAGGCTTTCCAACAACGAACGCACCCGCAACTTCATGGAACCAACATTGTTGATGTCGTCCAACTTCAACAATGTCAACGACTTTCCATAACGCATCAGCAAGCAGCGTACTTCATCAACCAGAAAAGCATCCGGCCCACAACCAAAGGAAGTCATCTGCACAAACTGCACTTCATGCCCCTGGGCAGCACACCAACGCGCCGCATCCAATATACGGGTAGGATATGCCCACTGCTCTACAAAATGCACGTCAGCGGCAGACATTGGCTTGTCGCGGACAATATCATCCGTCAGGACATAAATACCCATGCCCGCCAACAAATCGCTGACCCTATGTTGGATAAGCGGGTCGGTATGATAAGGCCGGCCGGCCAACAAGACAACCAACGAGTGTGTCTTCCGGGCTTCGCTCAGGATATGCTCATTCTGAGCCACCAATTCTTTCTCATACTCATCTTGTGCCTGCAACGCTTGTTCAAAAGCCTTGTTTATCGTCGGAATCGACACCCCCAACCCAGACAAGTATTCCTTGCATTGCTCCCTGAGCAAATCCCTGTCCTTAAAAGTAATAGCAGGAGAATCAATAGGAATATCCGTTTGTTGCACTCCTTTTATCACTTCAGAATAACCAGTCACAATGGGGCAATTGAAACTGTTATAACCGGCCTTCTGCTGTTCAAATACGACAAAAGGCATGAAAATTCGGTCCACTTTCTTATCTTGCAAGTTCTGAATATGGCTATGCACCAATTTCGCCGGGAAACAAATGTTGTCAGACATTACCATCCGGGCATTGCCTTCATAGGCCGCATAATCAGAAGCATCAGACAAACATACTTGCAAACCGCATGCAGTAAAGAGGGCGTGCCAGAAAGGATAATCTTCGAACATATTGAGGCAACGCGGAATACCAATGGTCAAGGCGGCATCGGACAAGACTGGCCGTCCGAACAGCAGTTTTTCCTTCTCTTTATAGGCATTAAGTCCAAGCATGTGGCTTTCTCCATTGGTAAAAACTCTCTCGCAACGGTTTCCCGAATAATAACGCCGCCCGTTGTCAAACGTATAAGCAGTCACCAGACATTGATTTTCGCATCCTTTGCAATGCAACTCACGCGTGGAAAAAGCAGCTTTTCCCAACAAATCGTCCAACGTCATTTCTATATCAGGATGCTGCGAAGCATACAAAGCACACCCCAAAGCCCCCATCAGTTCCGGCAAATCGCAACGGGTCACCTCGGCTCCAGTCAACAACTCAATAGCCCGCACCACAGCATCATTCCGCATGGTCCCTCCTTGCACAAAAATATGCTTCCCCAACACGGAGACATCTTTCAATTTCAACACCTTATACAAGCAGTTCTTCACGACAGAATAGGCCAACCCCGCAGCTATGTCTTCTATGGTAGCACCCTCGCGCAACACCTGCTTCACTTTGGAGTTCATAAACACCGTGCAACGGGTGCCCAAATCACAAGGGTGCTGGGCCTGACATGCCAAACGGGCGAAATCGGAAGGAGTATAACCCAGATTTTTGGCAAAAGTCTCGATGAACGACCCACAACCCGACGAACAAGCCTCGTTGATTTCAATGCGATTAATAACCCCGTTGGAGATAAAAACGGCCTTCATGTCTTGGCCGCCAATATCAAAGATAAAAGAAACCTCTTTATTGAGGTGGCGGGCAGCCATATAGTGGGCAATCGTCTCCACTATGCCCGAACGGAAGCCAAAAGCCGCTTTGACCAAGTCTTCCCCATAACCGGTGGAACAGCCGCCCTTAATGTGCAAGCAGGCCCCGCAGGCATCGCAGTCTTCTTTCAAAAGCCGCAACCCTTTTTCCACCGCTCCGATGGGATTCCCGTTATTATTCACATAATAAGAATAGAGAATACGGGAGTCCGCATCCGTCACCACAATTTTAGTAGTGGTAGAGCCAGAATCAATCCCGACAAAAACATCGTACATGCCTTTTGCCAAGGCACGTTTCTCGACGGTATATTCTGACATGCGTACTTTCCAGGCATTATATTCCTCCTCATCACGAAAAACCGGAGGAAGTCCCTTCCGAGCTTCACCAACGGCTGCCCCCAATTTCTCCTGCAACAAAGCCTGAAGCGCAGTAAGAGACAATATCCGTTCCAGCCACCCATCCGGGCACTCATACAAAGCACTTCCCATAGCCGGCAACAGCGTCCCAAACTCAGGCAACACGACATCTTGCGGACTCAGGGAAAGATAATCCATAAAAGACTTGCGCAAAGCAGGCATGAAAGTCAACGGCCCACCGCAAAACAAAACCGGCGGCCGTATCTCGCACCCATGTGCCAGCGTCACCACCGTCTGCACTGTCACCGCATGGAAGATAGATGCCGCAATGTCCTGGCGGCTTGCATTCTTAGCCACCAGGTTCTGTATGTCAGTCTTGCAAAAGACCCCGCAACGGGAAGCAATGGGATAGACCTTTGTGCTCTCTGCAGCCAGGCTGTCCAAATCAGAAACCCCTACCCCCAGAATAACAGCCATCTGGTCAATAAAAGCCCCCGTTCCGCCCGCACAGTTGCCGTTCATGCGCAAATCCTTCGCTTCCCCCTCGTTGAAGAATACAACCTTGGCGTCTTCTCCACCAATGTCAATCAAAGAACGCACCTCCGGATGAGTGCATTGGACAGCTTTCGTAGCAGCCACCACCTCTTGTACAAAAGGAAGAGAACATTTTTCTGCGATGCCCATGCCGACAGAACCTGTGATGCGCACAGACACTTCTCTATCGCCCAATGCCGCCTGCATCTCCTGCAAACATTTCAGTAATGTAGGCATTATCTTGGCATTATGACGCTCATACTTCGTATATACCATGCATCCCGCATCATCCACAACAACAAATTTGGCCGTTGTCGAACCCATGTCTATCCCTAATCTAATCATCGTCTGCTTCGATTATTATTCCATAAACCACTATTCTGACTACTGTGTCAGACGCAGCAAATATATAAATTATTCGACAAAATAAACGTTCTAAAGAAACACATTTTAATATTAATTCAAACTCATCAAACATACCGGCCATTTCCGGCACCTTCCAAACAACTTTCGGCACCACTTTCTGCCACCTATCTTATAAACAAAAATTACCAACC
>DXCK01000117.1 GCA_019116045.1 Candidatus Bacteroides merdipullorum
CTGTAGAAGAAACGGTTCCTAAATAATAATAAGGATAACCGCCCTGATCACTATATTCATAACTAAGGTTCAAATCCAACTTCAGATTATCCGAAGGCAACAACATGGCATGCAGACGTCCCCCTCCTGCATCACTCCGGTCTATACGTTCATTGTTTTTAAAACTATTCTTGAAGAAGCCCCCACCATGCTCATAAAAACCTCCTGCGGAAAATGCAAAACGATTGGAGATGCGATGATAATGAGTTAACGAAGCATTATAATCACCATAAGTAGCAGCTCCTAAACGGATGTCCGTACCTTGATACGTAAAAGGAGACTTAGTCTGTATCTTAATCAGACCACCCATCGTATTGCGTCCGTATAACATGCTTTGTGGACCACGCAACACCTCTACCTGTTCTATATCCGCATAATTGAAATCAAAAGCAGATTTATCAATATAAGGAATATTATCCACATAAAGTCCAACGGCAGGTGTATTGATACGCGAACCGATGCCACGAATATAGACAGCAGTAGTCAGACGAGATCCATAATCAGGAATAAACAAATTGGGAACAATCGCAGTAAGACTCTTAATGCCAGTCACCTGCTTGGCACGCATCATCTGTTGCGACAAATGCGAAGATGCCACAGGAAGTTCTCGCAAAACACGGGTTTCCTTAGGAGTAGCCACTATGACCAATTCATCCATTTGCACAGTGCGCAAAGTATCGCGTTCATCGGCCCAAAGAGGAACGAAAACAAACGAAACAGCCAGTAACAATAACGCTATTTTCTTCTTCATTACCTTAACACATAAAAACGGCTGCAAAATAACAGCATTTCCAGCAGGCGTGCAACCCTCATTTATGAGGATTCTTATACTTGGTCAGCTTCTACATAGCCGTGCATCACCGCATAAATGGTAAGACCGGAAACCGACTTGATACCCAGTTTTTCCGTAATATTCTTGCGGTGGCTGATAACAGTAGTCAAACTGATGTGCAAACGATCGGCTATCTCTTTATTTATAAAGCCACGTGCTACCAGACACAAGACTTCTATCTCTCGTACAGACAAGTCATGCATGTCTGCCTCAGCATTTTCCCACGGCATGATTTCGCTACCTGGATGGCCGCCCTGATGCCCATGACGATGCAACTGCAAGATACTTCTTGCCAAGCCATTCTCGTCTTGACAGATATTCAAAGTCTTCACTCCAGCCAACCGGGGTAAACTGTCACTACCGGCCAAGACTATCGTTTGCGTCAAACGTTGACGAAAGAAAACAGTATGTTCGAAGAAGATTTGTGCAGACACAAAATAATGAGCATACATATCAGGCGTATCGTCTGTCAAATCTCTGAACGTATGAAACGTACGAATAATGGCTTGGGGGATAATTTCGCTCAACAGGTTCTGTAACCCCAAACAACTTAATGTGTTGGCATCGATAACTGCAATCTCAGGAATGTGCATGAAGCGGAATATATTATAAGTTATCAGGCACTGAAACTCCACAATACCTTGCAGCAGCTTCGGCGCATCGCTCACCATCTATGGCAGCAGAAACGATGCCTCCGGCATATCCGGCTCCTTCGCCGCAAGGAAAAAGTCCTTGTAAACGAACATGCTGCAAGGTGTCACGATTGCGGACAATACGCACCGGAGATGATGTACGAGTTTCCACTCCTATCATCAATGCTTCATTTGTCAAGAAACCATGAGCACTCCGGCCAAACAAGCGAAAGCCTTCAGCTAAACGATTCACAATAAAAGGGGGCATCCAGAAATGAAGAGGAGAAGATACCAACCCGGGAGCATAAGAGCTATCAGGCAGGTCATAGCTCAGCTTCTTATGACAGAAATCACTCATACGCTGAGCTGGCGCCGTCTGTTTCCGATTACCTTGTTGCCAGCACGCATACTCTAACTGTTCTTGAAAGCGCATCATACACAATGCCGGATAGGCATCAGATTCACCAGACATTCCCGTTGCATCTATCCACAAGGTCTTATCTGCCAAGTCTTCGGGACGAAGTTCTACTACCATGCCGCTGTTACTCCATCGTGAACCACGGTTGCTGGGACTCATGCCGTTTACGACAATCTGTTCCGGCCCGCTGGCGGCTGGCACCACGAAACCTCCGGGACACATACAGAAGCTATATACTCCCCGGCCCTCTACTTGAGTGACGAAACTGTATTCGGCAGCAGGCAAATATTGGCCGCGTCCTTCCCGGCTATGATATTGAATACGGTCTATCAAGTGAGCCGGATGTTCCAAACGCACGCCCACGGCTATACCTTTGGGTTCTATTTCTACGTTATGCGCAGCTAGCCACCGATAGACATCGCGGGCAGAATGTCCTGTGGCCAAAACAACCGGACCCAAGAAGGTTTCCCCCCGCTGAGTCTCGACGCCTATCACTTTATCCGCATCCATCAACAGGGCATCCATCCGTGTCTGGAAATGTACTTCGCCTCCGCACTGCAAAATGGTCTTTCGGATGTTTTCAATCACCCGTGGCAACTTGTCTGTCCCAATATGAGGGTGTACCTCCATCAAAATGGAAGTCGATGCCCCATGCTGGCAGAAAACGGAAAGGATTTTGTCTACATTGCCACGCTTCTTGCTGCGGGTGTATAGTTTACCATCCGAGTAAGCCCCTGCCCCCCCTTCGCCAAAGCTATAATTCGATTCTGGGTCTACACTTTGCTGCCGGCCTATCTGGGCCAAGTCTTTCTTACGCTCGCGCACATCCTTGCCCCGCTCCAACAGTATCGGGCGCAAGCCCAGCTCTATCAGGCGCAAGGCTGCGAACAGGCCACCGGGCCCGGCACCTACGACGATCACCGGTGGCTTTGCCGTGACGTCCGGATAGGTTGTGCGACGATAGTCTTCGTCGGGAGGGGTTTCATTCAAGTAGACACGCAGGGTGAGGTTGACCACGACTGTCCGCTGACGGGCGTCGATGCTCCGCCGAAGGATACGGACGGCCGTGACGGACTGTGGGTCGAGTCCTTTCTCGCGAGAGAGATGGTCGCGCAGGGCTTGCCCGTCGGCAGCGACGGGGGGAAGAACGCGCAAGGTGTATTCCTGTACCATAGGCGGGTTGTAAGGGATGCGGGTTATCGTCACTCAGGTCCAGGCAGCTCAGAAGGCATAGCCGAAGCCTACGTTGAGGTAGATGGGATACATGGCGAAGGTGATGGTCTGGAAGTCTTTCTGGAAGATGTCGTTCAGCCCCCACTGGAGGTCGGCATGGACGTTGAGGTGGCGGAAGGCACGCCAAGCCACTCCGGCCTGCACGCCCCACTGGAAGGTGCGCAGTTCGTCGGAGAAGTCGTAAGGGGCGATGCTTTCGCCTGAGAAGGTAACTTTGCTGCCGGTGGGGTCTCCTTCGCGCAGGTATCCATCGAAGACGTGTCCGGAGAAGTCTCCGCTGGTCAGGAAGGAGATGTAGGGGCCCGCGGTGACGCGGAGACGTTCGTTGGCTTTCCAGGCTGCCAGGAGAGGGATGCTGAAGTAGGAGGCGCGGAATTTGGTCTTGACCTTGCCGGTCCAGCGTCCGGCCATGCGTTCGCCGCCGTTGCCTATGATTTCCATGTTGTAGTTTTTGGTGCGTGCTTCGGCTTCCATGCCTTTTGTCTCGAGGCGCAGGCCGAGGACGATGCCCCATTCTTTCTGCCGTCCCAGCCATTTGGTGATGTCACCGCCCAGGGCGAGGTTGATGTTGGGCGAGTAGCCGGTGAGGGCGCGTATCTCTTTGGGCAGGGGTATGGGCGAGGTGCCGCCGATGTTGAACCCGGCGCGGACTTCGTATTCGAGGCCGTAGAGGGCCGACTGTATGATGCCGCGGTTGCGGTCTTCCTGGGCTTGCAGGGTGTTGAGGGTGCCGGCTGCGAGGAGCAGGAGCAGGAGTATGATGTTTTTTGTCTTCATATATAAGATGTGTTAGGGGTGGGTTATTCGCAGATGAGGTCTACTTCGTCGATGCAGAGGGTGCTGCCGGGGGCTCCTTCGAAGTAGGCGCCGCGTTCGCTGGAGGCGAAGACGATGGTGAGGTTGTACTGGCCTTCGCGCAGTTTGTCGGGGTCGACGGACTTGCCGGGACGGTATTCGAAGGGGATGTCGAACTGGTCCCACTCTTCGGTTGGAACAGCTTTATCCTCGGATATCTGGGCGACGGAGATGACTTGGGGATTGTCTTCGGCCAGGATGTTGGTGGCGTCGAGTATGGGGCGAGCGGCGGTGCTCTCGTACAGGACGGCGTAGATGTCGAAGCGGTCGGTGCGGTCGGGCACGGGCCGGAGCTTGTCGGAGGCTGATGTGTCGAGGACGTAGAAGGTTTCGCCGGGGGTGTATTTGTACCAGCCGGTGAGGCGGACGGGGATTTGGTCGAAGGGCAGTCCGAGCTGTGTGGCGGTGAGGGCGTTGCTCAGGGCGTTGTTAACGTCGAACGAGCCGAGGAAGAGGTTACCGGAGGCGATGGGCATGTTGACCAGTGCAGCCAGTGAGCCGCCGTGGCGCGTCACCAATGTAAGGCACTTGTCTTTGACGTCGCCGTCGGCCTGGTAGGTGGGGAAGTTGAGGGGATTGGTCTCGTTAAGGTCGGCCAGTGCGTAGCCGGGGTTTCCGCTGGCCCAGTCTATCTCGGTTTCGTAGAAGACGTGGTATTTCTCGGGTGTGCCTCCGAGGCGTATGTTCTCGAAGCTGTAATGGGTGGTGGTGAGGGTGGCTGTGGTGACGGAGACGCGGTAGGTGCGTTGCCACTGTCCGTCTTGCGAGGTGACGGTGTAGGTCTGGGGCTGGCTGAAGTCGAGGGTGGTGCCGCTGGCGGGCTGCACGGTGGCGCCTTCGGTCAGGGTGAGTTCGGGGGCGAGGGCGGAGAGTTTGGTGTCTCGCTTGACGTAGAGGGTGATGGGATAGACGCGTGTGCCGTCGGACAGGTTGACGGCGTCGCCGAAGACGGCTTCGCGGTTCATGACGTTGCCGGGCAGGGTGATGGTTTCGATGTCTGCCTCGGTGTTGAGGGCTTCGTCCTGGATGCAGGCGGCCGTCAGGCCGAGTGTCAGGAGGAGGCTGGCGAGGAATGTCTTTTTGTTCATAGTGTGTTGGTTTTCTTTGTTTCTGGTCAATCCGGTTGCAAAGATACGGAAAGATTTGTTACGTCGGGCCTGGTGCGGGTGGTTTATTTACGGTTGGCGGCGGGTGGAGGCTTCTTCTTCGATGTCGAGCCACTCGACGCCGGGGGGGACGAGGGTGCGGGCGGTGATGCTCTTGTTGGCGGCGCGGCGGGTTTCGGGGATGAAGCGGACGTGTGTGCCGCGTATCTGGCGGGCGCTGACTTCCTGGGGCGTGTCGACTCCCTGCCCCTTCATGTCGGGCGTGTAGAAGAAGGTTCCCATGCCTTCCAGCTTGACGGTGCGGCCTTGGGACATGTAGTGTGCCAGGACGCCGCCCAGCTCGGAGAGTACGGAGTAGACGTCGCCGCGGCTCAGGGAGGAGAGGCGGGCGAGCTGTTCGGCGACTTCGCGCGTGGTGACGGGACGGCCCACGGTGACGCCCTGCGGGTACCACTTGCCGTCGATGGCTTTCTTTGTTTTCTTGTAGAACGACATAAGCTATTGTTTATCAGGGTTTGACATCATCTACCTCCGCCCCCGTGCCCGCCTCGGGCGGCACCTTTCAGGGGGTCAGTCCGGCAGGGAGGTGTATAAAGTATCATACTTTATGATATAAGGTATCATACTTTATGTATTAAAGTATCATACTTTAACTGGAAAGGTATCATACTTTAATGAGTAAAGTATCATACTTTATAGGGACAAAGGTAGGGGAAAGATAGGGAAACTCCAAGCCTTTCGGTGAAAAAGTGCGGGAGTGAGTGCATTTTTCCTGTATTTTCATTAGTTTTGCAGCCGTAATCCAACTAAAATCAAATCGGAACATGGAACAATCTCTCAGACAACAAATCATAGCCCTGGTACGGCGCGAAGTCGTCCCCGCCATCGGCTGTACCGAACCGATGGCCGTGGCGCTCTGCGTGGCCCGCGCCACCGAGACCCTGGGCCGCCGCCCCGAAAGCATCGTCACCCGCCTCAGCGCCAACATTCTGAAGAACGCCATGGGCGTCGGCATCCCCGGCACGGGCATGATAGGACTGCCCATCGCCATCGCCCTGGGCGCCCTCATCGGGCGGTCGGACTACGAGCTGGAGGTGCTCAAAGACTGCACGCCCCAGGCTGTGGCCGAGGGGCAGAAGTTCATCGACGAGAAGCGCATCCGCATCACCCTGAAGGAAGGCATCGACGAGAAGCTATACATCGAAACCACCTGCCGCGCCGGCGACGACGAGGCCACGGCCATCATCAGCGGCGGACACACCCGCTTCCAGCGCATCGAGCGCAACGGACAAGTCCTGCTCGACCGCTCCGCCTCCACCGCCACCCAGGCCGACGCCGACGAACCCGCACTCACCCTGCGCACCGTCTACGACTTCGCCCTGACCGCCCCGCTGGACGAAATCAGCTTCATCCTCCAAACCGCCCGCCTCAACAAAGCCGCCGCCGAAGCCTCCTTCCAAGGCGACTACGGACACGGCCTGGGCAAAATGCTGCGCGGACGCTACGAAAACGAAATCATGGGCGACAGCGTCTTCTCGCACATCCTCTCCTATACCTCCGGCGCTTGCGACGCCCGCATGGCCGGAGCCATGATACCGGTGATGAGCAACTCGGGCAGCGGCAACCAAGGCATCTCCGCCACCCTGCCCGTCCTGGTCTTCGCCGAAGAAACAGGCAAGACCGAAGAACAACTCATCCGCGCCCTCATGCTCAGCCACCTAACGGTCATCTACATCAAACAAAGCCTCGGACGCCTCTCCGCCCTCTGCGGCTGCGTCGTTGCCGCCACCGGCTCCAGTTGCGGCATCACCTACCTAATGGGCGGCGACTACCGACAAATCACCTACGCCGTGCAGAACATGATAGCCAACCTCACGGGCATGATATGCGACGGCGCCAAACCCAGTTGCGCCCTGAAAGTCACCACCGGCGTATCCACCGCCGTCCTCTCCGCCATCATGGCCATGGAAGGACGCACCGTCACCTCCGTCGAAGGCATCATCGACCAAGACGTCGACCAGAGCATCCGCAACCTCACACGCATCGGCTCCCGCGGCATGAACGAAACCGACCGCCTCGTGCTCGACATCATGACCCACAAAAAAGGAAACGTCTGAAGGAAGGACTAAAAATGAAGGATGAAGAACCCGTCGGCCCCTCCGGCCCCACAGATTCTTCATCCTTCTTCATTCAGTCCTTCACCGGCACTACTTTCCGCAGCAACCGTCGCCGCAGCCCTGGCCGTCGTCACATCCGCCGCCACAGCCACCGCAACCACCGTTGCAGCCACCGCCACACCCGCCACCGGCCATCGCACTGGCAATGTGCGCCACCTCCTCGGCCGTAGCCGGACGACTGCTCACCACGTGGCCCACGAACTGCAAGTCGCAGCCCGCCAACGGATGGTTCATATCCATCACCACCACATCATCCTTCACCTCCACCACGCTGCCGTTCACGCGCTGCCCCTCGGCCGTCATCAGCGGCACAATGGCATCGGGCACGATATGCTCGTCGTCAAACTTCCCGTCCACCAGGAAGATACCTTTCGGCAACTCGATGACATGCTCCTCATCATACTCCCCGTAAGCCTCGGCACACGGGATGGTAAAGTCGAACCCGGCGCCTTCCTCCAGGTCTTTCACCGCATTCTCGAAAGCCTCCAGCGTCAGCCCCATGCCCGTGATGAAGGGAAAAGGATTGTCCGCCGTAGCCTCTTCTCCAAACTCTTTCTCGCCGTCTTCCAGCATATACATCTTATAAGCCACAGTAATGTACTTATTCTCTGTCTGTTCCATACACATCTTTTATGAAATGAATACTCGGTTTTCTATCGCCCGGCAAAGATAGTAAATATCAACAAAACTTTGCCACGATGTTTTGTTTTTGTATCTTTGCCGCCACGAAGCAGCCGGCCGGCCTGTCGCTTGCACCGCCTATCGGGTGCAGGAGGAAAGTCCGGGCAACACAGAGCATCCCACTTCCTAACAGAAAGCTGTCCGCGAGGGCGGAGTAACGCAGAAGAAAACAACCGCCTCCCAGCACCGGCCGCAAGACCGGGGGAGGCAAGGGTGAGAAGGCGGGGTAAGAGCCCACCAGCCTTGTGGCGACACAAGGGCTGTGCGTCTTGGGAGTTGTAAGGTCATGTAAACCGGCGCCAAGAGAGTTGCTCGCTCCATGTCGGAGGGTAGACCGCTAAAGCCGTATGGCGACATACGGACGAGATAAATGGCAGGCACCCCACCCCCACGGGCGGGGCACAGAACCCGGCTTACAGGCCGACTGCTTCGTTTTTCTCTTGGGACTCTTTAAAACTAATATAATAAGATGAGCAAACGCATAGCCGCACTCTGGAAGTTCCTGACCGACGACATCTGGCGCATCACAGAAGACGAGGTCACGAAGACGACCTTTTCGGCCTACAACATTATCAAAAGTATCTACCTCTGTATCAACCGCTTCACGCAAGATCGGCTGGCCAACAAGGCCGCAGCCCTGACGTACAGCACGCTGCTGGCCATCGTGCCGATACTGGCCATCGTGTTTGCCATCGCCCGCGGGTTCGGCTTCGACAACATCATACGAGAGCAAATCACGGCAACGCTGGGAGGACAGACGGAGGCGGTAGAGGTCATCTTGCAGTTTGTCAACTCTTATCTATCAGAGACGAAGAGCGGGGTGTTCATCGGCGTAGGACTCATCTTGCTGCTCTGGACGGTGCTCAACCTGGTGAACAGCATGGAAATCACGTTCAACCGCATCTGGCAGGTGAAGAAGCCGCGCAACATGTACCGTCGCATCACAGACTACTCGTCGATGTTGCTGTTGCTGCCCATCCTGCTGGTCGTATCGGGCGGCTTGTCCATCTACATGAGCACAGCACTGAAGCACGTGGAAGACTATGCGCTGCTGGCGCCGCTGGGCAAGTTCATGGTACGGCTCATCCCCTTTGCGCTGACGTGGGCCATGTTCACGGGGCTGTACATCTTCATGCCTAATACGAAGGTGAAGTTCCGGCACGCGCTGGTGGCGGGCATCCTGGCAGGATCGGCGCACCAGGCGTTCCAGTTCCTCTACATCAGCGGGCAGTTGTGGGTGTCACGCTACAATGCCATCTACGGCAGTTTCGCCGCGCTGCCCATGTTCCTGCTGTGGCTGCAAATCTCGTGGACCATCTGCCTGTTCGGCGCGCAACTAACGTATGCCACGCAGAACATCGGCAATTTCAGCTTCGACAAGGATACGAGGAACATCAGCTATCGTTACCGGGAATTTGTCTCCATCCTCATCCTGTCGCTCATCACCAAACGGTTCGCCCAAGGCGAGCCTCCCTACACAGCGGAAGCTATCTCGGAACAGAGTCAGGTGCCCATCCAACTGGTACACCGCACGCTGTATGAATTGCAGGAGATACGCCTCATCCACGAGGTGACGGGTGACGAAAAGGGCGAGGAGACGGCCTACCAGCCGTCGATGGACATCAATCGCCTGAACGTGGCCGTGCTGCTGGACAGGCTGGACACGCACGGGTCGGAAGACTTTAAGATTGACCGAGAGAAGGCCTTCGGCGACGAGTGGGCAGTGCTGATGCGGGCGAAAGAGGAATATTACCGGAGCGCGTCGAACGTACTGCTGAAGGACCTTTGAGGCCAACTGGGATGCCGGTCAGCGCGGCATTTCGCTGCCGAACAGGAGGAAGTAATCGCGCTTGGCGGCCTCCCGTGCCCACGTCTCCGGCAAGAAGCGCCACTGCCCCAAGTTGCGCGGCTCCAGCACGCCCCGCTGCTCGATGTACCACATCAGGTAGTAGCGCAAGTCTTTATCCGTCGAGAAGAGGATGCGTTCCTTCAACTCCTCCTGCGGGATGCCCGCCCCGCGTGTCAACAACTCGCCGCCCCCGTTACCACGGTATGAATTGACAGCCACCCGATAGCGTTTGTCTTCCTGGAACGGTGTGCCGTCAGCCATGCTGATGATACGTACCTTCTGCCCCTCGGGCTGGGTGACATCCACTGTATAGATGATGCCCGCCGCCGAGTCGAAGTTGAAGCTCGGATTGCGGAAGAAAGCCCGCTCTTCAGCCCCTCCTGCCTCTTCCCTGCCCTTCGCCTCGCGCAACAGCAGCAGATGGTCGTCGGCCGACTGCATACGGTTGGTCCACAGCGCATACGACATCTCCAACGCCCGGCGCACCTCAGCGCCCGTGAGTGACATCGTATAAAGCATGTTCTCATACTTGTACAAGTTGAACATATCGCTCACGAAGACATCCCCCGCCTCAATCCGCGCGTCGAACGACAACGGGGCGGCGAGCGAAATCTCCGCCTGCCCAATTTCCAACTGCAACTGGTGAATCAGGTCGACAAACGCCGACGGTCCGAAGTAAGCCTCGCGTGTCGAAATAGTCTGCGTCAACCGCCCGATGCGCTTCGACACGAAAGCCTGGACGCTGTCATATTGCCCTGCGAACCTCGCCATGAACTCAGCATCCGGCTCCAACTCATCCACACGGCTCAGCTTCCCTTCCACCTGCTTGGCAACTACCTCGCCGCTGCCGTCCAGCGTCAACGTCAGTTCCACATCACCCACCATCACCGCACCGTTGGCAGGATTCACCACCAACACCGAATCACCCTCGGCATTAGCCACCCGGAAGCAGGCCCTCGCATGGTCATGCCCAATCAAAGCCACATCAAAACCTGGTACCCGCTGCACTACCTCGACCGAGGCATTATCCCTATACCTGCCTCCCATCGTCACGGCCTTCCGCCCGGCATGA
>DXCK01000118.1 GCA_019116045.1 Candidatus Bacteroides merdipullorum
TCCAGTCGCTGCCGGCTATGCTTACAGGGCCAATACGGTACATTTCTATTATATTGATGAGGAAGGTAACAGCTTGATAGACCAGTCGCTGCCGGCTACTTATCCGCTGCCTTGCGAGGACAAGGAGGCGCAATTGCCTGTGCCGGAGGTGGATGAGTTCGGATACTATTCTTCGGGCAGTTGGACGGCTTGTCAGATTGCCGTGGATGAGGCCGGAGTGCCTTTTTTCAATTTCAGCTTCCCGATAGACCAGAGCACGGACACTTATACGGTCTATGTGTACTCCAACGGCTCTTTCGACCGGTTTGAGTTGTTGTATGGATACACCAATGACGGGGTAGGAGGCGATGGATGGCTTGCCCACGTATTATCCTTGAAGATAAACGGGCGGCATGTATATTCCGATGAGGAAAACAAGAATCTGGGTTGCAGCGTGTATATACGGAGGTCTGATGCCGGCACACAAGAAGTGTGGAGCGAGTATGATTAAGGGTTAAACAAATAGGTAAGGAGAAGCCCCTGCGGACATGGAAACGATACCGCAGGGGCTTTTCTTGTTGGCTTATTTCTGGTCGTTCTGCCGTATCTCCACGCGGCGTATCTTTCCGCTGATGGTTTTGGGCAGCTCGTCCACGAACTCGATGACACGCGGATATTTGTAGGGGGCGGTCACCTTCTTCACATGGTTCTGCAATTCCTTGACCAGCGCGTCGCCTGCCTTGTCCTTGTAGGCTTTGGAGAGGACGATGGTGGCCTTGACCACCTGGCCACGGATTTCATCGGGCACGCCGGTGATGGCGCATTCCACCACGGCGGGGTGCGTCATCAGCGCACTCTCCACCTCGAACGGGCCGATGCGGTAGCCGCTGCTCTTGATGACGTCGTCGGTGCGCCCCTCAAACCAATAGTAGCCGTCCTCGTCGCGCCAGGCCACGTCGCCCGTGTAGTAGATGCCGTCGTGCCAAGCCTCGCGGGTGCGTTCCGGGTCACGGTAGTATTCCTTGAAGAGGCCCAGGGGCTTGCCCTTGCTGGTGCGGATGACAATCTGCCCCTGTTCGCCGGCTTCGACGGAGCGGCCTTCATTGTCTATCAGGTCCACGTCATATTGCGGGTTGGGCAGGCCCATGCTGCCGGGCTTCGGCTCCATCCACGGCATGGTGGCCACGGTCAGGGTGGTCTCGGTCTGTCCGAAGCCTTCCATCAGCTTGATGCCCGTCAGTTTCTTGAAGGTCTCGAACACGGCGGGGTTCAACGCTTCGCCCGCGATGGTGCAGTATTGCAGATGGCTGAGGTCGTACTTCGTCAGGTCCTCGTGGATGAGGAAGCGGAAGATGGTGGGCGGCGCGCAGAGCGACGTGACGTGGTAGTCTTGTATCATCTGCAGGATGTTGGCCGGGGTGAACTTCTCATGGTCGTAGACGAAGACCGTAGCGCCGGCTATCCATTGCCCGTACAGCTTGCCCCAGACGGCTTTGCCCCAGCCGGTGTCGGCGATGGTGAGGTGCAGGCTGTCGGGATGAAGGTTGTGCCAGAAGCTGCCTGTGACGATATGTCCGAGGGGGTAGGTGAAGTCGTGTGCTACCATCTTGGGCTCTCCCGTGGTACCGCTGGTGAAGTACATCAGCGAGATGTCGTCGTTGGTGTTGGGGTGTTCGGGACGGACGAAGGGGGCAGCCGCTTCGATGCCTTGGTGGAAGTCCAGGTAGCCTTCGGGTACCTCGGGGCCTACGCTGACGAGGCGTTGCACGCTGGGCGACTGGGGCATGGCGGCGGTGATGTGGTCGGTGATGACCGTCTCGCCGGCGCAGACTATCATCTTGATGTCCGCGGCCTGGCAGCGGTAGACGATGTCCTTCTTTGTCAGCAGGTGGGTGGCGGGGATGACCGTCGCGCCCAGCTTGTGGAGGGCGATGATGCTGACCCAGAACTCGTAGCGGCGTTTCAGGATGAGCATTACCATGTCGCCGTGGCCGATGCCGAGGCTTTGGAAGTAGGCGGCGGTGCGGTCGGTCTCGCGTTTCATGTCGGCGAAGGTGAAGCGGCGGCACTCGCCCTTGTCGTTGGTCCAGAGCAGGGCCAGCTTGTCGGGGGCTTCGGCTGCCCAGGCGTCTACGACGTCATAGCCGAAGTTGAAGTTGTCCGGCACACGGATGTGCAGGTTCTCGATGAAGTCTTCTTGTGATGTAAATGTGGTTTGCGTTAAGAATCTTTCTACCATAGTATAAATAATGATGAAGAATTAAGAATGAAGAATGAAGAATCTTGGGTGAATGGTCGTTGGAGGCATCATTCTTAGTTCTTCATTCTTCATTCTTCATTTATAAGATGATTGCCAGGAAGCGCACGGTCTGTCCGTCGAGCGCCTTCATGCCGTGGGGCAGGCGGGAGTCGAAGTAGATGCTGTCGCCTGGGTTGAGTGTCAGCTCCTTGCCGCCGATGCTCAGGAGCAGGCGGCCTTCGATGACGAGGTTGAACTCCTGTCCGTCGTGCGTGTTGTAGTGCATGGGGCGGTCGCCGGGCTCGACGGTGACGATGAAGGGGTCGGCCTTGCGGTTGCGGAAGCCGGCGGCCAGGGCTTGGTACTTGTAGACCTTGGTGCGCTCTACGCTGACGCCGTGTCCGGCGCGGGTGAGGAAGTAGGTGCTCATCTTGGGCTCTTCGCCAAACATGAGGGCGTCGAGTGCGATGCCGTAGTGGCGGGCTATTTGCTGGAGCATGCTGACGGAGATGTCGTGCTCGCCGGATTCGGCGCGTTCATACTCGGCCTGGTTGATGCCGCAGTCGGCGGCCACTTCGGCGGTGGATAGCTCCATGGCGTCGCGCAGGCCACGGAGTCGTTCGGCTATTTGTCTGATTTGTTCGTCCACTTTGTTAATGGTTAATTGTTAATGATAAATGGTTAATATGTGTGGAGGGTTACTCCGTTCTTATTTTTCGTTTGGCGGTTTTTATACTTGCCGTTAGGATTTTGATAAGATCCGTCGCATCGTCTAATATGCTCTTATAGGCTTTTGCTTCCAAGTAGTTGGTTGCATGAAGAAGTTTTAGCCAGTAGATGGTTTCATTGGCTTCTTTCTGAGCGATGGCCAGCTTATGTATAAAATCCATTTTGCTTTCACTGTGTTCACTTTCACTAATCATGGCACCGATTGATGTACCGGAGCGTAGGATTTGCTTGGATAGGACTTGTTCATTTTGTTCTTTGGTCAGGAACTTATAAAGGTTGACAATCCTGATTGCAAATTCAAAGCTCTTTTCCCCTAAGATGTTGGCGGTGTTCATGTAATTAATGGTTAGTGACAAATGGTTAATGGTTAATGATAAATGGTTAATGGTAAGTGGTTAATGATATTCAGGAACGGCTCCTCGTGCGCAACCTGATTAACCATTAACCGTTAACTATCAATCTTTAACTATTCGTGCGCAGCCTAATTAACCATTAATCATTAACCATTAATCATTGCATATTACACGCTTGCCTTGATGGCCCGGATGATGGCGCTGGCGAACCCGGCGTGCTCCAGTTCGTTGATGCCGCGGATGGTGTAGCCGCCCGGGGTGCAGACCTTTTCTATCTCTGTGGCGGGATGTGCGTCGGTGTTGTCTTGCAGGATGGCGGCTGCGCCCATCACACATTGCGTCACCATCCAGCGGGCGTCTTGGGGGGTGAGGCCCAGCTCGATGCCTGCCTGGGTGGCGGCCTGGATGTATCGCATGACGAAGGCTGTGCCGCACGAGGCCAGGGCGGTGGCTGCGGGCAGCTTGTCTTCGGGCACGAGCGTCGTGGGGCCGAGGGGGGCGAGGAGATCGAGCATGAGTTGCTGCTGCTTGGGGTTGGCGGCCAGTGAGGAGACCAGCGTCATGCTCTGTCCGATGGCGGCGGCTGTGTTGGGCACGATGCGGAAGTAGGTGAGGTTGGGCATCTGTTCGCGCTCGTATTTGATGGTGAGGATGCTGGCGATGGTCTGGATGCTTCGTCCGGCCACGACGGAGGCCAGTATTTGTCCGTCGCGCCAGGGGAGTTCCATGAGTACCTCGTCCAGTACCCAGGGTTTGACGGCCAGGATGACGATGTCGGCATCGCCGGCGGCCTTGACGTTGGAGGGGGTTGTCTCGAGGCCGGGGATGTCGGCCTGCAAGGCGTCGAGTTTGCCCTGCGAGGGGTTGGAGACGGTGATGTCTTCTGGCTGCACCTGGCGGCTTCGGGCCAGTCCGCGGGCGATGGCGCTGCCCATGTTGCCCGCTCCGATGATGGCTATTTTCATATCTTCGTACTGTTTGGTATTATGCTTGCAAAGGTAGGAAATCTGGATGATAATGCAAGGAAGATGGGGCAATTTGCGTATATTTGTCCACAAAAATCCCAGTTTTATGGAAGAATCATTCGACTACAACCAAGTTCCCACCTATTTCGTGCATTGCTTCAACGGCGGGTGTCCGCGGGCGGGGGAGTGCCTGAGGCAGCTGGCGGCGCGGCACGTGTCCCCCACGAGGCCGACGGTCGAGGCCCTCAGTCCCGCCGTGTGGCCCGCCGACGGCGCGGCGTGCGCCTGGTTCCGTCCCATCCGTCGCATCCGCATGGCCTGGGGCGTGCGCGGTGCCATCGCCCGGATGCCCTACAACGAGGGGCGGCTGGTGGTGAAGGCGCTGAACCAGATGTATCCCAAGGTGACGCTGAACCGCATCACCACCCACGAGCGGCCCCTGCCGCCTGCCGAGCAGAGGCGGATTGAGGCCTTGTTTGCCAGCCACGGGGTGACGGACGGACAGGTGTTCGACCGCGTGGAGATGAGGTATGAGTGGTAGGGCGACGTATGGTGGGTGCCGGGGTGACGTGTGGTGAGTGCCGGGGTGTGATGGGTTTCATGCCGGATGGAACTTAGTTCCGTGGAGGATGGAACTTGGTTCCGTCCGGCATGGAACCATCCTGCCCTGCGGACTCTGGCGCGGACACCCGCCTGCGGACATGGAAAGCCCCGCCGGGAGCGCATGGCTCGCACGGCGGGGCTCTGCCTCACTATGCTGATTATTAACCTTTTTACAGCACCTTCTTGAGCCGTTCGATGAACAGGTCTGCCTCGTCCACCGTCAGGCACAGCGGCGGAAGCAGGCGGATGACGTTCGTCCCGCTGACGCCCGTAAACACCCTCTGCTCGTGCAGCAGGCGCGAACGCAGCTCCTTGATGGGCTGGTCGAACTCCAGGCCAATCATCAAGCCCCGGCCCCGTACCTCGCGGATTTGCGGCAGCTTCCTCAGCTCCTCCAGCAGATGCGCACCCACGCGGCCGGCATTTTCTATCAATCCCTCGCCCTCGATGACGTCCAGCACCGCCAGGGCCGCCGCGCACGCCAGGTGGTTGCCGCCGAACGTCGTGCCCAGTTGCCCGTAGACGGCCTGGAACGTCGGGCTGATGAGCACGCCGCCCATCGGGAATCCGTTGCCGATGCCCTTGGCCACGGTGATGAGGTCCGGCCGCACGTCCGTCCACTGGTGGGCGAAAAACCGCCCCGTCCGCCCGTAGCCGCTCTGTATCTCGTCCAGGATGAGCACCGTCCCCGTCCGCGTGCACTCCTCGCGCAAGGCCTGCATGAAGCCCGTGTCAGGCAGACAAATTCCGCCCACGCCCTGGATTCCCTCCACGATGACGGCGCAGACATCCCCCTTGCGAAGCTCCGTCCGCATGGCCTCCACGTCGTTCAGCGGCAGATACGTGGTGTGCCCGTTGGCGTTGATGGGGGCGATGATTTTCGGGTTGTCCGTCACCTCCACGGCCAGCGACGTGCGCCCGTGGAAGGCCTTTCCGAACGACACCACCCGGGTGCGCCCGTTATGGAAGGAGGCTAACTTCAGGGCATTCTCGTTGGCTTCTGCCCCGGAGTTGATGAGGAACAACTGATAGTCGTCGTATCCGCAGGCCCGTCCCAGCCGCTCGGCCAGCTCCACCTGCAGTTTGTTGATGACCGAGTTGGAGTAGAAGCCCAACTGTGCCACCTGCTTGCTAATCATCTCCACATAGTGCGGGTGGGCATGGCCGATGGAGATGACGGCATGCCCGCCGTAGAGGTCGAGATACTCCGTGCCCCGGTCGTCCCACACGTGGCACCCCCGGCCCCGCACGATGCTGATGTCGAATAATGGATATACGTCAAAGAGTTTCATTGTCTGTAATGAAGAATTAAGAATGAAGAATGATGAATTCAAAGCGAACTCCCATTCTTGTTCTGGTTGTTTTTTACTGTTTTTATGCTCGAAATAAGTAAGGCTATCAGTTCGCCGCAGTCTGTCTCCATGCTGTCGAACGATGTATCGTCGATGTAGCCGGAATCTTGCAGCAGGCAGAGCCAATAGTCGGTCTCGTTGGCTTCTTTGAGTGCCACGCTCAGCTTGTTAATGAAGTCGGCAGGGCTTTGGGCAAATTCCGATTCGCGCACCAAGGCACCGATGGCCGTTCCGGAACGAAGGACTTGTTTGCTCAGGATGAACTCCTGTTGGTTCTCACGCAGAAACCGGGCCATGCGTACGATGCGCAGCGCAAAGGCATAGCTTTTGGTGTGCAGCAACGACTCTTTTCTGTGTCTCGCATTCTTCATTCTTCGTTCTTCATTCTTCATTAAAAAGCACTAGGCTTCAGCCTCAGCCCCACCGTCTCCTCCAGGTTGAACATCAGGTTCATGTTGTGAACGGCCTGGCCGCTGGCCCCCTTCAGCAGATTGTCGATGCAGGAGATGATGAGCAGCTTGTCGTCGTGCTTCTCCAGGTGGAGGAGGCACTTGTTAGTGTTCACCACTTGCTTCAGGTCGATGTTCTTGTCGACGAGGAACGTGAAGGAATCCTCCGCGTAATACTCCTCGTAGATGCGCGTCAGCTCCTCCAGGCTGCACTTGTTCTTCACCACGATGGTCGCGAAGATGCCCCGGGGGAAGTCGCCGCGGTAGGGGATGAAGTCGACGCTGGCCGTGAAGCTGTTTTGCAGTTGCCGGAGCGATTGGCGGATTTCGGGCACGTGCTGGTGTTCGAAGGCCTTGTAGACGCTCAGGTTATTGTTGCGCCAACTGAAGTGGCTGGTGGCCGAGGGTTTGACGCCCGCCCCGGTGCTGCCCGTGATGGCGTTCACCATGATGTCGTCGTTCAGCATCAGGTGTTTGGCCAGGGGGAGCAGGCCGAGCTGGATGCAGGTGGCGAAGCAGCCGGGGTTGGCCACGTGGCTGGAGCGGCAGATGGCGCGGCGGTTCAGTTCCGGCAGGCCGTAGATGAAGTCGTTGCCCTCGGCCTTGAGGCGGTAGTCCATCGAGAGGTCCACCACTTTCAGCCCTTCCGGCAGTTGGTGGCTGTCGATGAATTTGCGCGTGTCGCCGTGGGCGGTGCAGAAGAAGAGGCAGTCTATCTCGTCCAGCGGCAGGCGGTCGGTGAAGCGCAGGTCGGTCTCGCCGTAGAGACCCTCGTGCACGTCGGTCACGCGGCAGCCGGCATGGCTGGTGCTGTTGATGAAGACAATCTCTGCTTCCGGGTGGTTGATGAGCAGGCGGATGAGCTCGCCGGCCGTGTAGCCGGCCCCGCCGATGATTCCTATCTTTATCATACGCAATGGGTTAGTGGACAATCGGGTTCTTGTCTTCCGGTATCACCAGCATCAGGATGAGGTAGACGATGACGCCGGCAAAGGCGGTGAAGACGCTGAGCAGCGCGTAGATGACGCGGATGACCGTGGGGTCCATGTTCACGTAGTTGGCGATGCCGGCGCAGACGCCGGCCAGCATGCGCCCCGTGCGGGGGCGGGTGAGTTTCTTGGGATTGTCCATGGGGTTATTGTCTTTGGTTTGGTAATTGTTGTTTACACTGGGTTTGTCCGGACATCAGACGGCGTTTGATGTAAGATCAGACGGCGTCTGTGGTGACCTCAAACGGCGTCTGTGGTAGTCACAAACGGCGTCTGTGGTCGGCAGCCCCGCCACCTGCCCCACAGATACTTCTGGGGCGGGTGGGGAGGTTGTGCCGGGTTGTTCAGAATCTTTTACAGACGGAGACTCACTCCATCTCGTCGCGGTGGCAGGCGTAGTAGGCGCGCAGCGGGGTCGATAGCACCTTGATGAAGCCCTTGGCGTCCTCGGCCGTCCAGCCCTTCTGCATCTCGCCGTATTCGCCGAACTTGTTCTTCACCAGGTCGTCCGCGCTCTCCACGCCCACGGTGTGGAAGCCGTAGGGGCGCAGTTCGAGGATGGCCGTGCCGTTGACGTTGCGTTGGCTGGAGACGAGCATGGCCTCGATGTCGCGCATCACCGGCTCCAGGTATTCGCTCTCGTGCAGGAACATGCCGTACCAGTTGGCCACCTGGTCCTTCCAGTACTGCTGCCATTTGCTCAGCGTGTACTTTTCGAGGAAGCGGTGTGCGCCTATGATGAGCATCGGTGCGGCGGCTTCGAAGCCCACGCGTCCCTTGATGCCGATGATGGTGTCGCCCACGTGCATGTCGCGGCCGATGGCGTAGGCGGCTCCAATCTCCTCCACACGCTGGATGGCCCGGATGGGGTCGTCGATGCGTTCGCCGTTCACGGCCTTCAGTTCGCCCTGCTCGAAGGTCAGTTTCAACTGTTCGGTGCCCTCCTTGGTGCAGTGCTTCAGGTAGGCGCTCTCCGGCAGTCCCTGTGCCGAGTCGAGGATTTCACCCCCGCAGATGCTCGTTCCCCAGATGCCGACGTTGTAGGAATACTTCAACTTGGCGAAGTCGGCGGCAAAACCGTGCTGGTTCAGGTAGTCAATCTCCTCCTGTCGGCTCAGGGCCATGTCGCGGGTCAGGGTGATAATCTCCACGCCCGGCGCCATGACGAGGAACGTCATGTCGAACCTCACCTGGTCGTTGCCCGCGCCTGTCGAGCCGTGTGCGATGGCGTCCGCCCCAATCTCGTTGGCATAGCGCGCGATGGCCAGTGCCTGGAAGATGCGCTCCGAGCTGACCGAGATGGGGTAGGTTCCGTTGCGCAGCACGTTGCCGAAGACCATGTACTTCAGGCTCTTCTCGTAGTACTCGTGCGTCACGTCCAGCGTCACATACTTCGTCGCGCCCAGCTTGTAGGCGTTCTCTTCGTTCGTTTTGAGCTGTTCGGCGCTGAACCCTCCCGTGTTGGCACAGGCCGCATGTACTTCATACCCTTTTTCCTTGGCCAGATACATCACGGTGAACGAGGTGTCCAGCCCGCCGCTAAATGCGACTACAACTTTCTTTTTTTCCATATCGTTTAATGAAGAATTAAGAATGAAGAATGAAGAATGCCCGTGTGCTCCTCATTCTTCTTCTGATGGTTTATACTCTCTATTTATTATAATGAAAGGATGGAGTGAAAGAATGTAGAGTCCGCATGGGATTCTTCATTCTTCGTTCTTCATTCTTCATTTAGATTTTGTCCTCCTCGTGCAGCTTGGGGTCGTAGAGCATCGCCGTGCAGATGCAGAACTTTCGGTTCTTGGCCACCAGGATGTCGTGGTTGATGCAGCCCTCGCAACCCTTCCAGAACGCCTCGTCGTCGGTCAACTCGTTGAAGGTCACCGGCACGTATCCCAACTCCGTGTTCATCTTCATCACCGCCGCGCCACTGGTCAGGCTGAATATCTTGGCCCACGGCCAGCGCAGCCGTGCCAGCCGGAACGACGCCTGCTTGATGCGCTTGGCCAGTCCGATGCCCTGGTACTTGGGGTGTACGATGAGGCCCGACGTGGCCACATACTGCTTGTTCCCCCAGCTCTCTATGTAGGTGAAGCCGGCAAACTCGTCTCCGTTCAGGGCGATGATGGCCTTGCCTTCCTTCATCTTGGTTGCCAGATACTCGTGTGTGCGTTCGGCGATGCCGGTGCCGCGCTTTTTGGCCGCCTCTCTGATGGTGTCCAGAATTGTATCTACATAAACTTCGTGTGAGGCATCAGCCACCATCACGTCAATCTGCATTACATCCATTTCTTTTCTTTGCTAAATCTTATGTTAGTCCTATTCTTGTTGTCAGTCCGGTCATCCCCTCAGGTTGGGGATGACGCTGGCCAGGAATTGCCTTATCTCGCCGTGCGTCACGTGCTCGGCCAGCACCAGCATGATGGTGTCGTCGCCCGCGATGGTTCCGAGGATGGCAGGGCAGTCGCGGTTGTCGATGTCGTAGGCGATGCTGCTGGCATAGCCCGGCCGTGTGCGTACGATGGCGATGTTGTGCGAGAATTGCAAGGAGATGAAGCCGTTGCTCTGCATCATCTCTCCGGCCGTCTGGTGGCTCGGACGCTTGTACAGGACGTCGTTGGGCAGCACGTAGACGTATCGTCCGTGCACGTTGGCCGCCTTGGCCACTTTCAGTTGCTTCAAGTCACGCGACAGGGTGGCCTGCGTCAGCCCGAAGCCTTCCTGTGCCAGTGCTTGCAGCAGTTCCTCCTGCGAGCCTATTTCCTGGCTCGAGATAATCATCTTGATGGCATCCTGCCTGTCGGCTTTCTTCTTGTTGTTCTGCATAAATATTCCTTATTTGCGCTGCAAAAGTAGTCATTGTTGGAAGAATATGCAAGCATAATTCGTTTTTTTGTCGGTTCTATGCAATTTTAACGTTCCTTCTGCCTGGACAGGCCGGCGCAGGGGGTGTGTGGCGGGTTTTCCTCTTCCGGACAAGAGGCGCGCTTCTTCCGGACGAGAACCGTGCTTCTGCTTCGGCGTTTGCAAATAATCTGTACTAAAGGCTTGCAAACCTCAAAAAATCTGCTTACATTTGTTTCGTTATTCGAGTTATGAAACACAAAACCACAGACAGAACCGTGAAAGGCAAATTACTTTGGATGATGTTCGCCGTCATCATTTTCGGTGTACTTCCGGCATGTGCCCGGGGAGTGCAGGTCGTTTCCTTGAAAACAGAAATGCGCGTCAATCCGGTGGGGATAGACAATCCCGCCCCGATGTTGAGCTGGCAACTGGCCTCCGACCGCAACCATGTTTCCCAACTATCTTATCGCATCCTGGTAGCTTCGTCGCTGCGCAAATTGGCCGATGACGTGGGCGACTTGTGGGACTCGGGCGAAGTCCGTTCTTCGCAGACGCTCTACATCCCCTACGGCGGACGCCCGCTGGAAGGCGGCATGAAGTGCTATTGGAAGGTTCGGGTGCGTACCAATCGCGGACGCTCGGCCTGGAGCGTGCCCGCCACGTGGGTCACCGGCATGATGTCTCCCCTGTCGTGGAAGGCACAGTGGTTGGGTGGAAACTTCCCCGGCGATGACCGCATGAGCCACGTGCCCGCCCGCTATTTCCGCAAGACTTTCACCCTCGGCGGACAGGTCCGTCAAGCCACGCTCTTCGTCTGCGGCCAAGGACTGTACGAGGCTTGGGTGAACGGCCAGAAGACAGGAGACTACGAGCTGGCTCCAGCCTCCACTGAATACGAAAAGAAACTATATTATAATGTATATGACGTGACTTGCCACCTCCGCGAAGGCTGGAACGCCTTGGGCGTGCTGGTGGGCAACGGCCCTTTCGTGAAAGAACGCATCCAGAACCGGGGCGAGGGTTACGGCCTGCCTACGATGCAGGCGCAACTGGAGCTGGTGTACGAAGACGGAAGGCGCGAGACCATCGTGTCGGACACCAGTTGGAAGTGCACCGTCGACGGCCCAATCCGCGCCAATAGCGAATTTGACGGCGAGGTCTATGACGCCCGCCGCGAGATGTCCGGTTGGACACGGTCGGATTTCGACGATTCCGCTTGGGAGGAAGCACGGCAGGTCAATCCTCCCTCGGGCGGGCAACTGGTCTACCAGTTTAGTCCGCTCATGAAGGTGCAAGCCACCCTTCGCCCCCTCAGCATCCGCCCGTTGCGTCCCGGCGTCTATATCATGGACATGGGGCAGAACATGACCGGTTGGGTACGTGCCCGCCTGAACGGCACGCAGGCTGGTGACACCCTGCGCATGCGCTTTGCCGAGACGCTCCGACCCGACGGTTCGCTCTACACAGACAACCTGCGTTCGGCCCGTCCCTGCGATGTCTACATAGCCAAGGGAGCTAAAGAAGAAATCTGGCGCCCCACGTTCACCTACCACGGCTTCCGCTACGTTGAGCTGCAAGGCTTCCGCACCCCGCCCAAGCCCGAAGATTTCGAAGGACAGATGGTCTACGACGAAATGCCCACCACCGGATATATCGAGACCTCGGATACACTGTTCAACCAAATCTGCCGCAACGCCTGGTGGGGCATCGCAGGCAACTACAAAGGCTTGCCCCTCGACTGTCCGCAGCGCGACGAGCGGCTGGGTTGGTTGGGCGACCGCGTTACCGGCTCTTTGGGCGAGGCATACTTCTTCGACAACCACCTGCTCTACGCCAAGTGGCTGGACGACATCCGTGACGCCCAGCGCGACAACGGCAGCATCAGCGATGTTTCCCCCAGCTATTGGGATGTCTACAACGATGATGTCAGTTGGCCCGCCGCCTACTTCACCGTGGCGCAGATGCTCTACCACCAATACGGCGACCTCCGCCCCCTGCGCCGCCACTACCCCTCCATGAAGAAGTGGATGGACTACATGCGCGATGGCTACCTGAAAGACGGCCTGATGCCCCGCGATACCTACGGTGACTGGTGTCTGCCGCCCGAACGCCAGGAGTTGATACATTCGCAAGACTCGACCCGCATCACCAACGGCACCCTTATCGGTACTGCTTTCTACTATTATTTATCGTGCCTGATGGCACGCAATGCCGGTCTGTTGGGGCAATCGGCCGATTCTGTTGCCTTCGCGGCCCAAGCCGAACAGGTTAAGGCCGCTTTCAACCGTGCCTTCTTCCACCCCGAACAAAGTTGTTACGACAACAATACCGTCACGGCCAACATCCTTCCTCTGCGCTTTGGCATGGTGCCCCAAGGGCATGAACGGAAAGTCTTCGACCACATTGTCCAAAAGACGGAAAACGATTGGCAGAGCCATATCAGTACGGGTGTCATAGGCGGTCAGCAATTGATGCGCGGCCTTTCGGATTACGGACGCACTGACCTGGCTTGGCGTATCGCCACCAACGACACCTATCCCAGTTGGGGCTATATGGCTCGCAACGGGGCCACCACCATCTGGGAATTGTGGAACGGAAACACGGCCGACCCCTCCATGAACTCCGGCAACCATGTGATGTTGCTGGGCGATCTCATGCTCTGGGCCTACCATTACTTGGGCGGCATAGGCAATGCGCCGGGGCACGTCGGTTTCGAACGCTTGCAACTGAAGCCTTACCTTGCGTCTGGATTGGACTACGTAAACGCTTCTTATGAGTCGGTACACGGACGCATCACCAGCTCTTGGCAGTTGGAGGGTGGATACTTCCACTGGGAGATACAGATTCCATGCAATACTTCCGCTTTTGTTTACCTTCCTTTGGCAGATGGAAATCTGGCCGATGCCGACCGTCGTCAGGTGGAAAAAGCAGGCGGGGTTTTCCTTCGGACGGAGCACGGATATGCTGTTTTCACCTTCCCTTCGGGACACTATCGGCTGAAAATTTCCTATAAAAAACACTAAGAAATACCACAAAACGTGCATAAAAAGGCAATGGAATGAACGAAAAGTATTAAAAAAAAGAAATAAATACTTCTGAAAGACAGACGATTAACTTTCTAAGAACAATATCTGTTATTTTTTGACCAATTTTTTGCATAGACGCAGAGGCGGTTATGTTACTTTTGCCGAGTCAAATTAATGTAGGTTCTTAAATTTTTTATCATGAATCTAAAGAAAGTTTTAATTGTTTGTTTTCTATGCTACGGAGCCGGTGCACTCGCTTTGCCGCCGGCTTATGCAGAAACTCCCGCCACGGTGAATGCACCGGACCAGGCGCGGAGTGGTATCCAAATCAGTGGTACAGTCATGGACAAGGAGAAGTTTCCGCTTCCCGGAGTAAACATCGTTATCGAAGGGCAAAACGCTGCGACTGGCGTTGTGACCGATATCGATGGACATTTCTACATGAAGGTACCGAGTGAAGAATCTGCCATTATCATTAGTTATGTGGGCTTCAAGCCGCAGCGCATCGTGGTGGGCAACAACATCAACTTCAACGTCATTCTGGAAGAAGATGTAGAAACCCTCGACGAAGTAGTGGTAACGGGTTACGGCAGCCAGAAGCGTATGTCGGTCATCGGTTCGGTGGAAACCCTCGAACCTGCCCGTTTGCAGACGGGTTCGACACGCTCGTTGTCTAACAACCTGGCTGGACAGTTGGCGGGCGTTATCGCCGTGCAGCGTTCGGGTGAACCGGGTTACGACTCATCCAATTTCTGGATTCGAGGCATTGCCTCTTTCTCGGGTAATCAGAATCCTTTGGTGTTGGTCGACGGTATCGAACGCGACCTGAACAACATCGACCCGGCGGAAATCGAGTCTTTCTCAGTGCTGAAAGATGCATCCGCCAGTGCCATGTACGGTGTGCGCGGTGCCAACGGTGTTATCGTTATTAACACGAAGCGTGGTAAAATCGGTGCGCCCCAAGTGAACTTCCGCGTGGAGCACTCCATCACCGAACCAACCCAGTTGCCCGAATTCATCGGAGCCGCCGACTACATGCAGTTGCTTAACGACTTGGCCGACCCCTCGCGCCGTCCTTTCACTGACGAACAGATTTATCGTACGCGCATCGGCTATGACCGCGACCTCTATCCGGATGTCGATTGGATGGATGCCATAACGAAAGATTATGCGTACTCTACCCGTGCCAATATCGATGTGTCCGGCGGTTCGGATTTCTTGCGCTATTCGTTGGTGGGATCGTACTTCGGTGAAAAAGGCATCATGGAGACTGACCAGGATTTACCTTACGATACTGGTACAAAGTTGACGCGTTATAATCTTCGCGCCAATGTCGACCTCGATGTGACCAAGACTACCACCTTGCGTGTTAATGTCGGTGGCTATTTGCAGACCTTACGCAAACAAAACTATTCTACGGAGCAAGCGTTTGAACAAGCCTTTATGACGCCGCCTCATGTTCACCCCATCCGTTACAGCGATGGTGCCATTCCTGTGGTAACCAACCGTGAGAATCCTTGGGCGAATGTTACGCAGCGTGGTTATGAGACAGAGACCCAGTCGCAAATCCAGTCTTTGTTTGCTGTCGAGCAGAACTTGAAAATGCTGACTCCAGGCTTGAAGGCCAAGATTACCTTCTCGTTCGACCGTTGGAACAAGAGTACGATGGAGCGTGGCATGCAGCCTACTTTCTACAATGTGGCTACGGGGCGTGACGTAGAGGGTAACCTGTTGCATACCATCTTGTCTTACGGTGACGAAGCTCTGGGGCATAGTAACGGTGGCGAGTATGGTAACACGCGCGTTTATTTCGAAGGAACATTGACCTATAACCGTACTTTCGGTGGCAAGCACGATGTGGACGCTCTCTTCCTTTACAACCAGCAGAGTTACGACGACGGTGGCATCCAGCCCTACCGCAAACAGGGTATTGCCGGACGTCTGTCTTACACTTTCGACCGCCGTTATATCGGTGAATTCAACTTCGGTTACAACGGTTCCGAGAACTTCGCCAAAGGTCAGCGTTTTGGCTTCTTCCCCTCCATCGCTTTGGGATGGTTGATTTCAGAAGAGCCTTTCATGGAACGCTTCAGAGGTACGTTGAGCAAACTGAAAATCAGAGGCTCTATCGGTAAGGTTGGTAATGACAACATTGGTGGAAACCGTCGCTTTGCTTATATCACGACACTGAACACAAATGCAGACAGCTACAACTGGGGTGAAACAGGTCAGATTGGCCGTACAGGTATTGCGGAAGGTGAGGTCGGCGTAGAAAACCTGACGTGGGAAACTGCTCTTAAGATGAATTTAGGCTTTGAAGTGGGGCTGTGGGATGCACTGAATTTGCAAGTGGATATCTTCAAGGAAAGGCGTACTGACATCTTCATGCAACGTGCTACTATTCCGACACAAACCGGTTTCCTGACCAATCCGTGGGCCAACTACGGAGAAGTGACCAATCGTGGCACCGAGTTCTCGTTAAACTTCAATAAACAGCTCAACAAAGACTGGTATGTGGGTTTCTATGCAAACTTTACCTATGCTATCAATCGTGTGGAAGAACGTGACGAACCGGCTAGTGTGAAAGGTACTTACCGTGCTATGACGGGGCGTTCGCTTAATACCCTTTGGGGCTTGCAGGCTGAAAGATTGTTTACAGAAGACGACTTCGATGCCAATGGTAACCTGAAGTTTGGTATCCCGACACAGGATGTCGGATCTGCTACGGTTCGTCCGGGTGATATCAAGTACAAGGATATGAACGGTGACGGTGTCATCACCGATGCCGACGAAGGTTACATTGGTGGTACAGTCGATCCCCGTATTGTCTATGGTTTCGGTGGTAACGTTAGTTATAAGAATTGGGACTTAAACTTCTTCTTCCAAGGAGTAGGCGATACATGGCGTGTCATCGGTAATACACAATATTTCATTCCGGGTAGCGGACAAGGTGTTCAAGGCAATGTTTACAGTAATTACTTGGATCGCTGGACGGAAGACAATCCTTCGCAAGACGTATTCTGGCCCCGTCTTTCTGAGACATCCAATCAGAACAACTATCGTGCTTCTACGTGGTGGAAGAAGAACATGAGCTTCTTGCGCTTGAAGACCTTGGAAATCGGTTATACCTTGCCTAAGGAGATCACCGACAAGATTTGCTCGAAAGGCATCCGTATCTACCTGAGCGGAAACAACCTGTTCTGTTTCTCGCCGTTTGACATGTGGGATCCGGAGCTGGATTCAAATACCGGTCTGAAGTATCCAACTATGCGCTCGTTCCTGGTAGGCGTTAACTTGAATTTCTAATCAACATTAAAAACGGACAACAAATGAAACTGAATAAATACATCACCATGGGGCTGTTGGCGTGTCTGCCGTTTTCGTCTTGTTCTTATTTGGACAAGGAACCGGACACGGAAATTACCATCGACATGGTGTTTGAGAATAAGAGAAATGTAGAATCTTGGTTAGCTAATATCTACGATGGTATTCCCAATCCGAGTAGAGGTTGGTTGGTTGGCGAAAGTTGGGAAATCTTTGCCGATGACTTGACACCTTCTTATCGTTGGTATCAGTGGGAGTTCAGCGATTTGACTAAGATGGTTAATGGCGGTACGTGGACGCCCAACACGCAGTGGGGTGGAAACCTGTGGCAACGCATGCCGCAAAAGATTCGTGAGGCTTATATTTTTATAGAACGTGTACACGCTCTGCCTTCAGACGACCTGTCGGAAGAAGAGGTGAACTACATGAAAGCAGAAGCCCGCTTCCTGGCTGCTTATTACTGGTGGCAGTTGGCCGAAACCTACGGTCCCATTCCCTTCAAGCCTGACTACATCGCTCCGACCGATTTCGATTTGACCGAACTGATGGTGGGACAACGTCCTTTCGATGAAGTGGTCAACTATTGCGACCAGGAGATGCTGGCTGCCGCCCAGCAGTTGCCTCCCGTATGGCAGACCAATGAGAAATATGGACGAATTACTTCTGTTATGGCACTGACCATCCGTGCCAAGATGTTGCTTTTTGCTGCCAGCCCCTTGGTCAACGGCAATGAGTGGTATGCCAGCCATAAGAACCGGGAAGGCGAAAACTTGTTTAGTACAACGTACGACCCCAACAAGTGGGTGCGTGCTGCCGAAGCTTGCAAGATGTTGATCGATGAGGCTGAAGGTGCCGGCTACGAATTATTTAAGGTGTACAATGATGATGGAACCATCGACCCCTTCTTGTCGGCTACGGAAGTCTGGTTTACTTCTTTCCAGGACGGTAACCGAGAAATATTGTTCCCTTATACCAAGAACAATAATGACGGAAATTTCGAGTTCTATTCTACTAAAGTCATTACGAAAGAATTCGGTGGTGGCGGTGGCCTGGGTGTATACCAAGGCTTGGTAGATGCTTTCTTTATGAAGAACGGCTTGCCCATTGACGATCCTAATTCGGGCTATGTAGAAGAAGGATTCTCTACGGAAAAGGAAACTCGTAACACGGCTTGGAAATATGGTACAGGCGTAGAAGGTGAGATCACCGACACACATACCTATAATATGTATTGTAACCGTGAGCCTCGCTTCTATACTACCGTCAGCTACAATGGTTCTTGGTATGACCTGGCCGGGCGTAAGTATGACTTCTTGAATGGAGGTAAAGACAATGACTACACGCATGATGCTCCGCAAAACGGCTATTTGGTGCGTAAGAAAGTACATCCGGAGGATAACAAACGCGATGGAAACTTCCCTTGGCGTCAAGCTTTCCTCTACCGTTTGGCTTCTGTTTATTTGGACTATGCTGAGGCTTTGAATGAGGCGTATGACGACAATGCACACCGTCTCGAAGCATTGGAATATGTGAATCGTATCCGTGAACGTGCTGGTGTGCGTCAGTACACGACCGAAGGGGTATCGCTGGATGATGAGAAATACATCCACGTAGATGACACGAAAGAGGCTGTGCGCAAAGTCATCCGTATGGAGCGTCGTGTGGAACTTTGTTGCGAAGGTTCACGCTGGATGGACATCCGCCGCTGGAGAACTGTTGCCCAGGGTGATAATCCGTATGACCCGAATGATTATCTGCCTGAAATGTGCGGTGAAGATTATGGTATGGATTATAGCGCCAGAACCGAAGAAGACTTTTACAAGCGTACCGTTTACCAGACCCGTACGTGGAGGCAATGTTACTATTGGATGCCTGTTTACATCGACGAGATCAACAAGAACCCGAACTTGGTTCAGGCTCCTTTCTGGAATTAACCTTTAAGAACGAATCGAGATTATGAAGACAATATTGAAATACACAGGGTTGCTATGCCTGTTGTTGGGGATGGCAAGCTGCAACGAAGAACAAGAATACTACACGCTGGAGGTTCCTGCTGATCAGATGTTCCTGACAGCCTCGTCAACTGATATTGTACTGACGAAGCCCCAGGAGGCAGAAACGGCTGTCACTTTCACGTGGAATGAAGCCACCAACCGTGGCGAGGGTACGTCCATCACTTACCTGTTTCGCATGTGGATGGTGGAGCAGACTACCAATGTGAGTGAAACATTTGAAATTCCTGCCGGCGAACGTAGCATTAGTTTCACGCACCTGCAATTGAACGACATTTTGGCCGAATGGAACATAACGCCCGGTGACGTGACAACCATCGAAGCCGAAGTCATCGCACAGGTGAATTGCGAGACGCAGTATATGAAACCGGAACTTTCTACTACGCGTCTGGACGTGACAGGGTATGCAAAGAATCTGGAGGCTCTCTACCTGACTATGACGGACGAGGCCGGTGCTGTCAGCACAATGCGCATGGCAGAGGTACGGACGGGTACGGGTATTTACCGTACGACGATAGAGAACTTGGCTCCTTGTTCTTATTTCTTCGCCACCAGTTCGGAGGAATCTTACCCGGCTTATGTGAAAGGTGAAGACGACAATACGCTGGCATACGCCGTGGACGAGAGTGCTGCTTCTCCGTTCGAGAACACGCTGACCGGTGCTTACGACATCATCGTAGACCTGAACGCTCTGACCGTGCGCGTCATTCCGGAGATTTACGCCTTGCCAGCCGATGGCATGTGGCTGGTGGGTGACGCCGTGCCATCCATCGGTTACGATATGCCGACAGCTTATGCCAACGGTGCCTTTACGAACGATGACTTGGCTTATCCGGAGATTTGGAAGTTTACGGGCGAGTTTTCTTCCTCCAATGGCGAGCACTCTTTCAAGATTTTTGCCACGGCCAGCGGCGGATGGAACGACGTCTGCTTCTTCGCTCCGTTCAACGGTGCCGACCCGATGGAGGAACACACATTCCTGCCCGCACGTAGCCAAGGCGACGGCGGTGATCTGAAATGGTTCTCCAACGTCGATGGCATGTACACCATCGTCATCGACCTGAGCCAGATGACCATTGATATGGTGCCTGCCGAATAAACAAGAGTAGTAATCCTTGAAAATACCAATGAAATGAAGAAGATACAAACAACTTTATTTAAACTGATGGCGTTCGCTGCCTTGCTCCTGACTTGGACGGCGTGTGGCGACGTGGAACACGAGGGAACTCCTCAGCCGCGCAATCCGGAAATTACGGTGGAAGCGGAAGAGTATTATGTGCAAATAGCGACGGAGAATGTAGACGGTTACGCTTTCATCTATCGTTGGTTCGATTTGGACGGTGTGACGTGGCACATCACCGTCAGCAACGTCAGCCCTGAAGAGGCCGACCCAGACAACATGGGCGTGGTGCCTGAAGGCATCGAGATAGCCGACCAAAGCATCCTGACTTATAACGGTGTGCGCGAATTGCAAATAAACAACCGCGACATCCTGAACTATTTGCAAGAACTTGGTTCGTTCCAGGCTGACTCGAAAAGTACGCTTTACCTCTATCTGGCTGGAACCAATGCCGACGGTACGTCTGTCCTTACCGCTGACGGCTTGCCTTCGTACTGCTCGACCATCTATGTCACGGTAGGGCCGGGTGTAGAGTAAAAGCGACAGGTGTAGGCATCCGGCTGGGGGCGGACCGACAGGTTCGTCCGCCCCTAACTTATCGGTTCGTCCGCCTCTAACTTATCGGTTCGTTCACCCCTAACCGGGTGGTTCGGTCGGTCCGGATGTTTGTACCGTAATTTGATAACAACTATTTTTTTACAGATAAACAGAAAAACAATGAGACCCATGTTACTATCCATAGGACAATTGGCAGCCGCCGGCCTCTTTACCTTCATGGCCGCCGGATGCAGCGACAACGACAACAAAGGCGGGACGGTGCAAGAACCTCTGCCCGACACCAAGACCTATTACACCAACCCCGTCATCGGCCCTGATACGCCCGACCCCACGGTCATCAAGGCTGACGACGGCTACTTCTACCTCTACAATACGGGCGGGAACTGCTATTTCGACCGTTCCAAAGACCTCGTCAACTGGGAATTTCTGGGCACCGCTTTTACGGAAGAAGACAAACCCGCTTGGGAACCCGATGCCGGCATCTGGGCTCCGGACATTAATTACATCAATGGCAAATACGTGCTTTACTATGCCATGTCGAAGTGGGGCGGAGGTGCAACGTGCGGTATTGGTGTAGCTGTGGCCGACACGCCCACCGGTCCTTTCACTGATCTGGGCAAACTGTTCCGCAGCAATGAAATAGACGTGCACAACAGCATCGACCCCTTCTACATCGAAGACAACGGCAAGAAGTACCTCTTCTGGGGTAGCTGGTGGGGCATCTGGGGCGTAGAACTCACCGAAGACGGCCTCGCCCTGGCCGGCGGCATCGAACAGGCCAAGGCCAACAAGTTCCAGGTAGCTTGGGGCTCGGAAGGTACTGACTCTTACGAGGCCCCCTATATCTTGAAGCGCGGCGATTATTATTACCTGTTCTGCTCGACAGGTACTTGTTGTGAGGGGCTGAACAGCACTTATACTACTGTCGTAGCCCGTTCGACCAGTCTCTTTGGCCCCTACGTCAATGCCGAAGGCAAAAGCATGCTTGAGGGCCGTAACCACGAAGTAGTCATCCTGAAAAATGATTCCTTTGTGGGAACGGGGCATAATGCCGAAATCGTGCAGGACGATGCCGGGAATGATTGGATAATTTACCATGCTTATGTAGCCGGAGTCGACCAAGGTCGCGTCATCTGCCTCGACCGTCTCTATTGGGATGAAGACGGTTGGCCATACGTCTTAGGCAATGGGCCGGCTGTGAAAGCAGAAGCACCAGTGTTTAATAATTAAATGGGGAATTTAGTTGACGAGGAGACAAGTTAACGAGGCTACAAGGGTCAGGACTTATCCCTTGTCAACTCGTCCCCTTGTCCCTTTGTCAACTACAACAAGAGCTTGTTACCTCGTTAACTCGTCCCCTTGTCAACTTATAAATTAACAACATGAAAAAGATACTTATCTCTCTGCTGTGCTTCTTGACATTCTGTGGTTGCCTGGATGCACAAAACTTGCAGAAGAACATTGCTTACGAAGACGCGAACGTGCGCTTCACTGTCATCTCCGACGGTGTCATCCGTATGGAATACGCTCCCGACGGTAAGTTTGTCGACGACAAGTCTTTCATTGCCGTCAATCGCCAATATCCGGCTGTGGACTATAAGTTGAAGACACGCGGCCGTTGGGTGGAAATTGCGACCTCGAAGATGGTGATGCGTTACAAGAAAGACAGCGGCGCCTTCTCGGCCGAGAATCTCAGCATCGTGTCTGCTAAAGGCACATTGCCTTTCAGTTGGAAGCCCGGTGTGAAGCAGGCGGAGAACTTGAAAGGGACCTTCCGCACGTTGGACGGATTCGATGGTGAGGTGCAGACACAAGGCTATGTGCGCGATTCGAAACCTGGCGAGAAAATTCAGTTGGAAGACGGGCTGCTGGCCAAAGACGGCTGGACGCTCATCGACGACTCGAAGGGATTGCTTTTCAACAATGACACTGATTGGGAGTGGGCCAAGCAACGTCCGGATAATGGTGGGCAGGACTGGTATTTCATGGCTTACGGTCATGACTACAAAGCTGCGTTGAAGGATTATACGCTCTTTGCCGGACAGGTGCCTCTGCCGCCTCGTTATGTCTTTGGCTACTGGTGGTCGCGCTATTGGCTTTATTCTGACCGTGAGATGCGTGAGTTGGTGGACAATTTCCATTCTTATCGTATCCCGTTGGATGTGTTGGTAGTTGATATGGACTGGCACTATACGGAATCTGGCAAAGGTGGCTGGACGGGTTGGACATGGAACCGTGACCTTTTCCCTGACCCGGCAGGCTTTTTGAAATATTTGAAAGACAATGACCTGAAGATAACCCTCAATCTGCATCCTGCCGACGGCGTGGCTGCTTACGAAGAACAGTATCCGGCTTTGGCCAGAGACATGGGCATAGACCCTGCTTCCAAGCAGACCATTCCTTGGGTAAACTCAGACAAGCGTTTCATGACGAATATCTTCAAGGACGTGCTGACACCTATGGAGAAAGAAGGGGTAGACTTCTGGTGGGTGGACTGGCAGCAGGATATTTTCGACTCGAAGATGAAGAACCTGAACAATACGTGGTGGATTAACTATACATTCTTCAGCCAGATGGAAAGAACCCGTGATGTGCGTCCGCTTATCTATCATCGTTGGGGAGGACTGGGCAACCACCGTTATCAGCTTGGCTTCTCGGGTGATGCTACGGCTACTTGGAAGTCATTGGACTACCAGCCTTATTTCAACTCGACGGCTTCGAACGTGCTCTACGGCTATTGGGGGCACGACATCGGAGGACATATTGGCAACCATATCGATCCGGAACTGTACGTGCGTTGGATGCAGTTTGGGGCGTTTAGCCCTATCATGCGTACCCATTCGCAGAAGAATGCCGGCATGAACAAGGAACCTTGGGTTTTTGATACAGAACACAGCAGCATCATCCGCCAGACCATCCGTCAACGTTATGAGATGGCTCCTTACATTTACACGATGGCTCGCAAGGCGTATGACGAAGGCCTGTCGTTGTGCCGTCCTATGTATTATGATTATCCCGAAGACAGCGAGGCTTATGATTTCCGCAACCAATATATGTTCGGCGATGACATGCTGGTGGCCCCCATCACTGCTCCCGGACAGGATGGATATGCTACGCTGAAGGTTTGGTTGCCCGAAGGTGAGTGGTATGAGATGCCTACCGGAACACTGTTGCAGGGTGGTCAGGTGGTAGAACGCTCATTTGCCCTCGACGAATATCCCATTTATGTGAAGGCCGGTGCCGTGCTGCCCATGTATACCGACGAGGTGATGAACCTGAGCGGCAACGATGAGACGGTGGTCGTGACGGTATTTCCCGGTGCGAAGGCTGGTGCTTTCCAGTTGTATGAAGACAATGGCAACGATAAAGACTATGCTTCGGCTTATGCCACGACGGCGCTGTCAGCCTCTTGCTCGGGACGGGAGCAGACCATCGTCGTTGGCCGGCGCGAAGGCCGCTTCGACGGCATGGAGGCAGCCCGCAAGTTGCAGGTGAAGATTCTGCCCGCTCAGGCTCCGCAGAGCGTGACAGTGGATGGCCGTGCCGTGGACTATGATTATGTGGGCGAAGAGTTCGCTATCATTGTAGATCTGGGCGAAGTGCCCAACGACCAGGAAACTGTGGTCAAGATTACTTATCCGGCCGAAACGGCGGACATGAACGGACTGCTGGGTGCTACCCGCCGCATGGCCCGCGCCATGGAAGGTTTGAAGTACCGCGATGCCGGCATCATCTTCAAGGAAGAGTTCGGGCGGATGGGCAGCTTAAGTGAAGCCGTCATGTACATGCCCGGCGAGATGCCTCGGCGGGTAGGTGAGTTTTGGACGAGCTTCCGCAACTTGCCGCAAGTGCTCCAATGCCAAGGATTGAACGAGGAACATACGAAATGGTTCCTGAGGTCTGTCAACTGGCGGGACTGATAACGATGCACGCACACGAATAACATGAGAAAACTACGAAACGGAGAGAACGGCATGAGGCGGTACTCTCCGTTTTTTAGTTACCTTTGCATCGTCTTGCCTGTGTGCTTCGTCGCAAGATGCACCGCATCGCCTTGCGGTATCGCACCTCATCACGTTGCGGTATCGGTCGTTTGCCGGCTTGTGGCCTCTTGGTTTCGAGGCATGTGTTCTGCCGGCTTCGTTCGGTGCAAGGCAGGAACTTGAAACTGTATTTGTAAACGAAAACATCCATATACTTTAGTTTATGAACAACCTGGGTCGACTATCCGCTTTATTCATCCTCTTGCTCTGCACCCTGCTGCGTGCAAGTGCTGCTACTGACAATGCCCAATACGTTTTCCGCTCCATCGACAGCAGCCGGGGTCTGTCCAACAATTCGGTCAACGCCATCCTGCAAGACCGCTTCGGCTTCATGTGGTTTGGCACTAAAGATGGGTTGGACCGCTACGATGGCCTGTCTTTCTTGTCGTTCACCAAAGAAAAAGGCACGCTGGGCAACAACTTCGTCACCTCCCTGTATGAAGACGAGCAAGGCTCCATCTGGATAGGGACCGATTTGGGGGTATATATTTACTCTCCGCTGACAGAGAGTATCTGCCGATTCATGCACCAGAGCGACCGGGGTACCTCCATCGACAATGCGGTGAACTACATCACCGGCGACAAAAGCGGGCGTGTCTGGCTGGCCGTCCAGTCGCAGGGCATCTTCTGTTACGACTCTTCGATTGACAGCCTGGTGCACCGTCAGACGGACGGGAGCGGAAACATTGTATTTCATGGGCTGGAGCGCATCTGCTTTGACGATGAAAATGTGTGTTGGCTGGACCTGCATGACGGAAACCTGTATTATTCTGACAACAGCCTGGAGACGCTGACCCCGGTCGCCTGGCAGGGCGAAAGGCCTCGTTGGAGCTATTCGACCAAAATCATTGCCGGGCCTTATAATTGTCTTTATCTGGGCACTGTGGCCGGCCTGCAAGAAATCAATCTGACCACCAAAAGCGTCCGGACTTTGTTGGGGAACGAACGCTCTGGCGGAGACGATATCTTTGTGCGCGACATGTATTTCTATTCCGACGACAACCTGTGGGTGGGCACCGAATCGGGCGTCTATGTCTACAACTTGCGCACGAATAAAACCACTCATTTGCCCTGTATCTATGGCGACCCGTACTCCATTTCAGACAATGCCGTTTATGCTCTTTGCAAGGATAAGGAAGGCGGCATGTGGATAGGTACTTATTTCGGAGGTGTGAACTATTTTCCTAAGACTTATGCCTATTTTCATAAGTTCTACGTCAATGCTCTTACGGATAACTTCGGGAAGCGGGTACGTGAGTTTTGCGCCGATTCCGATGGCCTGTTGTGGATTGGTACAGAGGACAAGGGACTTTTCCATTACAATCCCCGCACAAACGAGGTGAAACCTTTCCGACATCCGGCTATCACGCACAACGTGCACGGGCTTTGCCTGGACGGAAAATACCTTTGGGTCAGCAATTTCGCAGGCATACTGCACCGCATAGACCTGAACACATCGAGCGTGAAGAACTATGGCAACTGCAAGGATGTTTTCTCCATCTGCCGTACCCATACCGGGCAGATATATCTGGGTACCTCTAATGGGGTGATGCGTTATGATGCCCGCTCTGATTCGTTTTCTTACATCTCTAAGCTGCCGGGCGTGTTCATTTATTATATAAAAGAAGACAAGCAAGGCAATCTTTGGATAGCCACTTACGTAGATGGGCTCTACAAGTGGAACTTACGTACGGACGAGTGGAAACACTTTGTCTATGATGCAAGCAATCCGAGAAGCCTCTCGTCCAACAAAGTGCTGAATGTCTTCGAAGACAGTCGGCACCACATTTGGATTACCACGCAGGGAGGAGGCTTTTGTCTGTTCAATCCGGAGACGGAAGACTTTACCCGTTATGATTCCGACTTAGGATTGCCCAGCAACGTGGCCTATCGCATAGAGGAAGACGATGAAGGCAACCTTTGGGTGACAACCAATAAAGGTCTGTTGCATTTTACTCCTGACACCCGCGAGTTTAAAGTCTATACCGTAAGCAATGGCTTGTTGAGCGATCAGTTCAATTACCAATCCAGTTACAAAGACAAAGACGGGCGCATTTATTTCGGTTGCATCGATGGCTTTATTTCTTTCGACCCTCGTTCTTTCTCCAGCAATAACTATTTGCCACCAGTGGTGATAACCGGTTTCTCCTTGTTCAACAAAGAAGTGCCGGTAGGCAAGGATGATTCGCCTCTGAAAACCAGCATTACCCTGACTGACTATCTGGAATTGAAATCCAACCAAAATACTTTTTCCTTCCGGGTAGCGGCATTGAGCTACCAATCGCCCGACATGAACAAACTGCTTTATAAGCTGGATGGTTATGATACAGAATGGTATGCAGCAGACAAGATTCCTATTGCCTATTCTAACCTGCCTTACCGCACTTATACACTGATGGTGAAAGGAGCCAACAGTGATGGAGTCTGGAACCCGGAAATGCGTGTGCTGAAGATTCGGATACTGCCGCCCTTTTATCTATCCGTTTGGGCTTATGTCTTCTATGTCTTGCTGGCTGTCGGGCTGTTGTTTGGCATTATCACCTACTTCCGGAGGCGTACCTTGATTAAGCATCGGTATGAAATGGAGAAGTTCGAGCAAAAGAAAGAGCGTGAACTCTACATGGCCAAGATTGACTTCTTTACCAACGTGGCACACGAAATCCGTACACCGCTTACCTTGATAAAGAGTCCGTTGGAAAGCATCCTGAAAGACAATGGGCTGCCTGAAGAAGTGAAGCTGGAGCTGGAAATCATGGACCAGAACGCCCAGCGTTTGCTGAATTTGACCAACCAGTTGCTTGATTTCCGAAAGACCGAGAACAAAGGCTTTAAGTTGAATCCCGAGGAATGTAACTTGTGCGGACTGATGCAATTCACCTGTAAACGTTTCACAGCCTTGGCCAAACAAAGAGGGGTGAACTTGACTTGCCAAGTGCCGGAAAAAGAAGTGTGGGCCTCGGTTGATAAAGAGGCTTTGACCAAGATTATCAGTAATCTGCTGACCAATGCCTTGAAATATGGGAAGACTTTTGCCCGTTTTCAATTGACTGTGGACGAGAAGGAAGAGTATTTCCGGGTGACGGCAAGTAACGATGGGAAGATTGTACCTTTGGATATGCGCGAAGAAATATTCCGGCCTTTCGTGCGGTATCGGGATGGTAAAAACATCGTGCAAGGAACAGGCATAGGACTGGCATTGGCACGCTCTTTGGCCGAACTGCACCACGGTAAGCTGGCTATGGATGACAGTATGGAGGTGAATTGTTTTGTCTTGGACATACCCATCGTCCACCAGGCAGGGCAACAGAGGGAATCGGAATTGGCCGAGGCTGGCGGTCATGTTGATGTGCCGGACAATATAGAAGTGATGCCTGAAGTGGATAAGGAAGAGAAGGAAGAGCGTCCTTGCATATTGATTGTGGAAGACAATAAGGATATGCAGGATTTCATTGTACGCCAATTGTCATTCTTGTACAATGTGCTGACAGCAGGCAATGGCTATGAAGCCTTGGACTTGTTAAGGCAGTATGACGTAGATTTGGTGGTGAGTGACATCATGATGCCGGAAATGGATGGACTGGAATTGTGTGGCAAGTTGAAGTCTGATTTGAATTACAACCATATTCCCATCATCCTCCTGACTGCCAAAACTGCCCTCGAATCGAAAATCGAAGGCCTGGAGCAAGGAGCGGATGCCTATATTGAGAAACCTTTCTCGGTGGAATACCTGCGCGTGAATATTGCCAACCTGCTAAGTAACCGCGAGCGTTTGCGCCGCCGCTTCATCGAATCGCCGTTTGTAAAGGCTGAGACCGTTGCACAGAGCAAGACAGACAAAGCGTTTATGCAAAAGCTGAATGAATATGTCAATAACCATTTGCAAGAGTCTGAACTGACCATTGATGACCTGGCCGATGTCATGCACATGGGGCGTTCCAACTTCTATCGGAAAATGAAAGGCATGTTGGGCATAAGTCCCAATGAATACTTGCGGCTGGAACGTCTGAAGAAAGCTGCTCAGTTGCTGAAAGAGGGAGAATGTGGCATTGTCGAGATTGCTTACATGGTAGGTTTCAGTTCACCATCCTATTTCTCCAGTTGTTTCAAGAAACAGTTTGGCGTATTGCCCAAAGACTTTGTGCAGCAATAGAAGCCCTCTTTGCCTCGTAATAGACCGTCTATTTGCTTCGTAATAGACCGTCTATTTGCTTCGAAATAGGCTGTCTCTTTGCTTCGAAATAGGTTACCTGTTTGCCGCGGGACAGGCGGCCTGTCTGCTTCGGGATAATAAAACGGGAAGCATCATGATATAAGGCACGCAGATGACGCTGATTCGATGGATTCCCACAGATTTCTTCAGTGATATAAGTAGGTACTGAAATTTAGTTTATACATTGTGTTGTATCTGTCATGTTGAGCATTGTTCTCCCCCGACAAACGGGGGAGGTAAGAGGGGGTGCGCAGCGAAGTCGAAACATCTCCTTCTTGCGCTGCCAGACGGACAGAACCCTTAGGGAGATTCTTCGACTACGCCCTGCGGGCTTCGCTCAGAATGACAGACACATCGATAGTATAAACTAAATATCAACATCTACTTATTATAGTCTTCTGTGGTCATCTGTTATATCAGCGTCATCTGCGTGCTATTAGGCCTGTCCGTTGTCCGTTTCCCTCAGCGGATTCCAGCCTTGGGCTTTCAGTTCGAACTCTTGTCCGTCGCGCGTAATCAGCGCGCAACCCAGTTCCGGCTTCGTGATGTGGCCGATAAGTTTTACGCCCTCCATCTCCGATATCTTTTCGTGGTCAGCAATAGGGACCGTGAACAGCAATTCATAGTCTTCGCCGCCATTCAGGGCACACGTTGTCACGTTCATGTTCAGTTCTTCTGCCATGACGGCCGTTTGATAGTCCAGCGGGATATGCTCCTCGTAGATGCGGCAGCCCACTTTGCTCTGCGTACAAATGTGCAATAATTCCGACGACAGTCCGTCCGAAATGTCCATCATAGCCGTAGGACGTATGCCTGCCTGTCGCAATTTCTCGATGATATCCCGTCTGGCCTCCGGTTTCAGTTGCCGTTCCAGCAGGTATTCCTTACCTGCAAAATCAGGTTGTATATCATCAGAACTGTCCTTCAGCGCCACCTTTTCCCGCTCCAGCAGTTGCAGCCCCATGTAGGCCGCACCCAGGTCGCCGCTCACGCAGACCAGGTCCGTTTCTTTCGCCCCGTTCCGATAGACGGCTTTCCCTTTCTCCACATCACCCATGCAAGTGATGCTGATAGTCAGTCCGGTCAGCGACGACGTGGTATCACCGCCTACGATGTCCACGCCGTATTCTTCGCATGCCAATCGGATGCCTGCATACAGAGCCTCCATGTCTTCTACGCTGAACCGCTTGGAGATGCCCAGCGAAACGGTGATTTGCCGGGGCGTACCGTTCATGGCGTAGATGTCCGAAAAGTTCACTACGGCCGATTTGTAGCCCAGATGTTTCAAGGGCACATAAGTCAGGTCGAAATGCACGCCTTCCATCAGCAGGTCGGTTGTCACCAACACCTCTTTGTCGGTGGAGTAGGAGAGCACCGCCGCATCGTCGCCGATGCCGTAACGGCTCGATTCATTTTTCAGTTCGATACCTTCGGTCAGGTGTCGGATGAGGCCAAATTCACCCAAAGTAGCTATCTCTGTTCGCATAGATTCCTTTTTCGTCGTTAGGCACGGTTTATCAGTTCGCGCATGATTTCCGTCATCTTGGGCTGCGCGGCATCGGCGGCTTTCTGCACTTCTTCGTGCGACACCTCTACAATCTTGCCTTCCACGCCCAGGTCGGTGATGACAGAGATGCCGAACACCTTGATGCCGCAATGATTGGCTACAATGACTTCCGGTACGGTCGACATACCTACGGCGTCGGCTCCCAGAATGTGGAACATGCGGTATTCTGCCGGCGTTTCAAACGTAGGTCCTTGCGTACCGATATACACCCCATGCTGTACTTTGATGCCTTTTTCGGCAGCTATGGCGTCGGCTTTCTGAATCAGTTCCCGGTCGTAGGCCTCGCTCATGTCCGGGAAACGCGGTCCATAGGGGATATTCTTGCCGTGCAGCGGGTGTTCGGGGAAGAAATTGATATGGTCGGTGATAATCATCAGGTCGCCGATGGAGAAGTCGGGACTCATGCCGCCGGCAGCATTGGATACGAACAACGTTTGGATGCCCAGCTCGCGCATGACGCGCACCGGGAAAGTGACCTGTTGCATGGTGTAGCCTTCGTAGTAATGGAAGCGCCCCTGCATGGCCATGATGTCTTTTTGTCCTAACTTACCGAAAATCAGTTTCCCGCTATGACCTTCCACTGTCGAGAGGGGGAAATAGGGGATGTCCTTGTATGCAATTTCGTACTTGTCCGTGATTTCGTTGACCAGGCTGCCCAACCCTGTGCCCAGAATGATGGCCGTTTCAGGTTGTGTATGCATTTTCCCTTTCAGGAAAGTTGCTGTTTCTTGTATTCGTTCTAACATAATCGATGATAGTTTGGTTAAAAATAGGTTGTTGTCTCTGTAATATCTTTATTTCTACGGGTAGTGCGTAGATGAAAGGTTTCAATTCTGCCGGCAATAAGGGGTGCTCCTTCAAGCGTGCCGCATCTTTCTCGGTGGTGACAATCAGGCGCCTGCTTCCTTTCAAGCGGTTGAAACGCTCTCTTATCATCAGCAGGTCGTTCTTGGTGAAATGATGGTGGTCTCTGAAAGCCACGTGCTCCAGATGTTCCACCTTCGGCTTCAACTCTTTCAGCAGTGGCACCGGTGACGCAATGCCCGTGACCAGCAACAACTGTTCCGTGCCGTTCAAGGCAAACCTGCCGGACTGGGCTTTCTGTGGAAAGGCAGGGTATAGTTGCCCGTATTGGAAACCCGAGAAAAAAAGCTTTTGATATGGATACAGGTGCAACTTCTTGGTGATGATGTTGAAATCAATAGGTTTGAGGTCGTCCGGACATTTTGTCACGATAACCACCTGTGCCCGTTGTTTGTTTTCTGCCGGTTCCCGCAATTGTCCGGCCGGAAGCAGGGCATCGTCGCATAGCAGACGATGATAGTCAGTCAGCAATATGTTCAGGCCGGCTTTTACGTAGCGGTGCTGGAAAGCATCGTCCAGCAGAATGACATCGACCGGAGGATTTCCCAGCGCCAGCAGTTTTTCGATGCCGTGACATCTGTCTTTGTCTACGGCCACCCGTATGTCGGGAAATTTTCCTTTCATCTGTTTAGGCTCATCGCCAATCTGTTGTGCGCTGCTTTGTGCGTCTGCCAGGACATAGCCTTTGGATTTCCGTTTGTAGCCCCGGCTCAACGTGGCTACGTTCCATCCGCAGTTGCTGAGCAGCCGGATCAAGTATTCGGTATGTGGTGTTTTCCCCGTTCCTCCTGCCACCAGGTTGCCTATGCAGATGACAGGTACAGAAAAACTTTTTGACTGGAGCCATCCCCAGTCAAAAAGTTTGTTGCGCAGGTAAACCCCTGTCCCGTACAACCACGAGGCGGGATATAACCATCGGAATATCTTGATTGGCTGTTCCTCCATTGGCTTTTAGTGGATGTTCGGTTCGAAAAACATGCGAGCCTGAATGGCGTCTTCTGGTTGGAGCTGGTCTATTGCTTCAATCTGTCGATACAAGCGTCCCACCTCTCCTTGCAGCAGTTGTGCTTTGACATACGAGCCTGCATTGAAGTCTTTCAATTGCTCCCATGCACTCTTCTTGGCAGGATAGCTCATCAAAGTATAGGCATCTATGCCAGCCTTTTCTATGGCTATCTCGATAGCTTTGTCCAAGCCGCCAAGCTCGTCCACCAGCCCCAGTTCTTTGGCTCTGGTTCCTGTCCATACACGCCCTTGGGCTATCTGGTCCATGGCCTCTTTGCTCATGCCGCGCCCTTCTGCGCAGCGGGTCAGAAAGAGGTCGTACCCCCGGTTGACATAAGCTTGCATCAGTGCTTTTTCGCCCTCGTTCATGGAACGGGTGGGCAGCCCGAAATCGCCGTAGACATTCGTCTTTACCACGTCGAAGCTGACGCCTATTTTCTTGGACAGCCTCTCCAGGTTAGGGAATTGTCCGAAGATGCCTATCGAGCCGGTCAGGGTGGTAGGTTCTGCTACGATGGTATCTGCATTGCACGCAATGTAGTATCCGCCCGAAGCCGCATAGTCTCCCATGGACACGATGACAGGCTTTTCTTTCTTCAGTTCGCTGATGGCATACCATATTTGTTCCGAATCATAAGCACTGCCTCCGGGCGAGTTGACCCTCAGCACGACGGCTTTCACGTCTTCGTCCTCTTTCAGCTTGCGCAGGTCGCGTATCACTTTGTCCGCTTCTATGCCTTCGTCCGAGCCTCCCATCATGCTGCCAATCGTTCCATGCGCATAATATACGGCTACGATGTTGCCGCTTTTGTCTTTCGGTACATTCTTTTTTACGTTGAGCATGTCGTGCAGGCTCAGCATGTGCAGGTCATCTTCTTTGTCGATGCCCACCTTTTGCTTCAGGTAGTCGCGCACGTCATTTTTATAAATCAGGGTGTCGGCCAAACCACATTTTATACTCTCTTCGGCAGGTTGGAACAACAACAGACGGTCGGCTGCCTTATTCAGTTCTTCCACTGACAGGCCGCGCGAGGCAGAGACGTCAGCCGTGATTTGGCTCCACATGGATGTCAGGTAGTCGGTCACTTGCTCGCGGTTGGCATCGCTCATCTTCATGCTGGTTGCCGGCTCTATGGCAGACTTGTAAGTACCTACTTTGAAGAATTGCATTTCGATGCCTACTTTCTCCAGCAGGTCTTTGTAGAACATCGGCGTCGATGCCAATCCGCTCCATTGCAACATGCCCTGCGGGTTGAGCATCACTTGGTCTGCCACGCTTGATACGTAGTACAGCCCCTGGGTATAGGTGTCTGCATAGGCCACGATGAATTTGCCGGACTCCTTGAAGTCGGCCAGTGCATCGCGGATTTCTTTCAACGAGGCATAACCGTTGCTTGTCATGTTCGAAGCTTCTATGTAAATGCCTTTGATGTTTTCGTTCTCTTTAGCCTTGCGGATAGAAGCCAGCATGTCGTCCAGTCCACATGCTTCGTAATCGTTGCCCATCAGCATAGTGAACGGGTTTTCTTGACTTCGTTCGCTCAGCGTTCCTTTCAGGTCCAGTTTCAGGATGGAATTTTCCCGTACCTGAACTTCTGAATCGGACGAGTATAACATGCTGAACATGAAAGTGATGCTGATAAAAAACAGCAATACGCTTGATACGACAATGCCCACGATGGTGGCAAGCGTGAATTTCAAAAAATCTTTCATCGTTTTTGGTTGTTTTAGGTGTCAGCCTTTTGAGCTAACAAAGATACGTAATAAGGTTGATATTTGCCCTATCTGTCGCAAGGTTTTTCTGTTTGTCACACTCCGGGAGGCGTAATTTTCCGTTCTTGTATTTTTCTCTTCTGTTTTGGAGCCTGTTAAAAAATCGCTCCCTCTGTCATGTTGAGCAAGCGAAGCGTAGTCGAAACATCTCCCTGGTACTTTTCAGGCACGTAGTGAGATCTCTCGACTGCGCTCGGGATGACAGGGGAAATGAATTTAGAACAGGCTCTTAGGCAATCCGTTTGGACTTTCTTATTCATTAGTCCTACCTCCTCCCTACCTGGTCCTTGTTATAGGACAGGGACCAAGTAGGGAGGAGGTAGGGAGGAAAAACGACTTTGGTAGGGGTTGACCGCTGTTTTGCTCCTCCTGTTGTTCCGTTTGTAGAGGGGGTGTTTGGATGGGCATCCTCAATCAGCGTTCAGCCTCGATGGTATAGGTAAAGCTGTCGGCTCTGTAATATCCTATATTGTATTCTACAGGCATACCTTTGATGTCATAGACAAAACGTTTCCGGATCAATATAGGGTCTTCAGCGTTGATTTCTAATTTTTCAGCAATAAAGTCTCCGGCCAGGCGTGCAGATATTTCCTCCTTGCTGGTTTTTACGACAATGCCGTATTGGGCTTCCAGCATTTCGTATAGGGGTTTGTTGAAGTCTTCGTCTCCTGTCATGCCGATTTGGGGATTGAAATAGGATATGAAATAGACGAATGGGTATTCTTTTTTCCCTCTGACCCTTTCCATGACCAGGCATCGGGTGTTGTCGGTCTGTGTGGGTGGAATCTCGAAGAAATTGGCTATTTCCTCTGTGGCCCTTTTGAAGCAAAGGTGTAGCTCAAAATTGCGTATTTCGATGCCAAGCATTTTCATTTCTTGCGAGAAGCTGAGCCAGTTCTTGATTCCTCCTGCAATGCCTCGTTTGGCGACCTTTGTACCTACACCTTTTTTCCGGATGAGCAGACCTTCCATGACGAGCTTGTTGATGGCTTGCCGCAACGTATTCCTTGATATGTTTAATTGTTTGGACATATCTATCTCGCTGGGCAGTAATTTCCCTTCCTTGTATTCTTTCTCCTCAATGAGTCTTCTTAGCATCTCTTCTGCTTGTAAATGAAGTGGTTTTGAACGATTTTGTTTTATCTCCATAAGATTCGTTTTTAGGTTTCTGGGACAAAAATAATTTTTTTTATGCAAAAAAGCAAGGCAATCTCTTGTTTATTAAAAATATTCTGTATATTTGCACAATCTTTTAAATGTATGAACATATTATGAATTTAATACCATTAATGTTTACGTGGAACAGAAACATGAGAATAGAAGAAGGCTGGTAAGGTGTCTTTTACATCCTGTACGGGGTGACGGCTAAAAAGAATGTCTGAACAAGTCTGTGATGATAACTTTCCTATGGACTTGCAGCAATATGGAAATCGGCATGTAAAACACTATAATATAGATTAACTGCAGAATTATGAGAAACGATCAATCAATCCGAGAAATCGGGAAAAAGGAGGGGCGGAGAGTCGCTTGGGCCTCTCGGTGGTGGATGGCATTGTGTCTTTTGGGAGCTGCGCCTGTTGCAGTGAACGCTGTGGACGTGAACGGGCATCCCGGGCAGAATGTGGTGGAACAGTCGACCTTCCCTGTGTCGGGAGTGGTAAAAGACGCGAACGGAGAACCGTTGATAGGTGTGAACATTCGTCTGAAAAACACTACAAGCGGTACGATTACAGATTTGGACGGTAAGTTCAAATTGAATGTAAAGCAAGGTGATGTGCTGGTATTTTCATATACCGGATATACCACGAAAGAAGTGACGATTAAGGATCGGACTTCTCTTAACATCACGATGGAAGAGAATTTGACTGAACTGGGAGAAGTCGTGGTGACGGCTTTGGGTATTAAGAAAGAAACAAAGGCCCTTACCTATAATGTGCAGGAACTGAAGGCGGCGGACCTGGTAACGGTGAAAGATGCCAACTTTATGAATGCACTGGCCGGAAAGATTGCGGGTGTTGCGATTAATACGGCTTCTACGGGCGTCGGTGGTGCTACTCGCGTGGTGATGCGTGGTACCAAATCAATTGCCAGCAATAACAATGCCATGTATGTGGTGGACGGTATACCGGTGCCGAGTTTGTCGAGTACGCAGCCTGGTGACATGTACACCGGTATGGGCCAGTCGGGTGACGGTATAGCGGCTTTTAATCCCGATGACATTGAAAGCATGTCGGTCTTGACCGGTGCTGCTGCGGCTGCTTTGTATGGCGGTGAAGCAGCCAATGGCGTGGTGATGATTACTACTAAGAAAGGGCGTACCGGTGCGCCGGAAGTCAATTTGTCCAACAGTACGACCTTCAGTTCGCCTTTTGTACTGCCGGAATTCCAAAACACCTATGGTTCTGAGACTGGCTCTTTTGACAGTTGGGGGCAGAAGTTGGTAACGCCCACTTCTTATGATCCTGCCGATTTTTTCCAGACAGGTTACAATGTGAGCAATTCGGCCAGTGTCTCGCTGGGCTCGGAGAACAACCAGACTTATTTTTCTTTGGGGACGGTCAATGCCCGGGGGCTTATCCACAACAACGACATGAGCCGCTATAATGTGACTTTCCGCAATTCGTCTTCCATGCTTGACAAACGCCTCACGCTCGATCTTACTTTTATGTTCATGCGCATCAATGAACAGAACATGTTGGCGCAAGGTCAATACTTTAATCCGTTGGTACCCATTTATCTTTTCCCGAGGGGAGATGATATCAACAAGTACAAGACTTTCGAACGTTACGATGCTTCCCGCAACTTTAAGACCCAGTATTGGCCTTATGGTGACCAGGGCATGATGATGCAGAATCCTTGGTGGATTACGGAACGTGACCTGTTCAACAATCATAAAGACAGGTATATCATGGGTGGCGGCTTGACTTATAAAATCACAGACTGGATGAATATCTCCGGGCGTGTCCGTTATGACGGTACGAAAGAAGTACGTACTAAGAAGTATTATGCCTCCACGCTGAACCTTTTTGCCGGTTCGGACATGGGTGCTTATTACAAGGATGACATGTCTACTACACAGATTTATGCCGATGCCATGTTGAACATAGACAAATACATAGGTGATTTTTCGTTGAAAGCTACGGTGGGTGCCAGTTTGCGTGACACGCAGTATGAATATTCCAGTATGGGTGGCCCTTTGCAGAGCACGGCCAATTTGTTTACGTATCCTAATCTGAACCTGACCAGTCTTCGTGTGGCTCAGGAAGGGTATCACGACCATACACAGGCCGTATTTGCCACGGCTCAGGTGGGTTACAGAAGCATGGCTTATGTGGATTTGACGGCTCGTAACGACTGGCCCAGCACAATGGGTGGAACCAAGTATGAGAAAAGAGGTTTCTTCTATCCTTCGGTGGGCGTTTCCGCTATTCTCACTGAAATGTTGCCCATCAAGTCGGATATCTTGCCTTTCTTGAAAGCACGTTTTTCTTTCAGCAAAGTGGGTAATGCATTGATGCGTTATATTCCGATTTCCACCTATCCGGTTATCAACGGTTATCCGCAAACCATGACTTATATGGTAGACCCGGATTTGAAACCGGAGTCTACGAAGGCTTACGAAGTAGGTTTGAACGCCCGTATGTTCAACAACAAGCTGAACATCGACCTTACACTCTATAAGTCTATTACTTCCAATCAGTTGTTCAATCCGACGTTGCCCACCAGTTCGGGTTATACCTCCTATTATGTCAACGCCGGCCGTGTGGACAACAAAGGCATCGAGCTGAGTGTCGGGTTTAACCAAGATTTAGGTCCTGTGAAGTGGAACACGAACTTCATTTATTCTATCAACAAGAATGTCATTAAAGAGTTGTTGCCTCGGAAGCAGTTGCCCACCGGTGGTTTTGTAGAAATGGACGAAATGAACATGGGCGGAACAGACGGTTATCGGATGGTTTTGAAAGAAGGCGGTTCGATGGGTGACATTTATGTGAATACCTTGAAGACAGACGAACATGGCTTCATCATCGTAGACTTGATTTCGCAACAGGTAACTACCGACCCGGATAACTTTATTTACGCAGGTAACTCCAATCCGGACTATACAATGAGCTGGAGAAACAGTTTCGAATGGAAAGGCATTTCTCTCGGATTCCTGATCAACGGTCGTTTTGGCGGTGTGGGCGTGTCTTCCACGCAGGCTAAGATGGACTATTACGGCGTGTCCAAGGCTACGGCTGAGGCGCGTGATCAAGGTGGAGCATTGGTCAACGGGCAGTTGATTCCGGCCAAGGAATATTACCAGGCCATTGGTGGTGGTACGTCAGGCATTGGGTCTATGTATGTGTACGACATGACCAACATCCGTTTGGCCGAGCTGTCGATAGGTTACGACATCCCTATCAACAGATGGGTGAAGTGGATCAAGGGGGCGCATGTGTCGCTTATCGGGCGTAACTTGCTGATGTTCTATTGCAAGGCTCCTTTCGACCCGGAAGCTACTTCCAGCACAGGTACCTATTTCCAGGGCATCGATTACTTCATGCAGCCGAGCCAGCGTAACATTGGTTTCTCCGTGAATTTGAAATTCTAAATGTTAATCTTATAATACTTTACTTCTAATGGATAAGAAAAGATTCTCTCAAAGAATATTACTGGCTGGAGCAGCTTCGCTGATGCTTGCTGCGCAAAGCTGTACGGGCATGTATGAGGAGTGGAACACCAATCCTCATCAGGCTACGGAAGACATGATGGACAGGGATGATTTAAGTACCGGCTCATTCTTCGTGCAAATGCTGAAGAATGTGTTTACCGTCGAACAATTATCGGCCGATGGAACGGGTATCGGTGCGGACACTTATCAGGTAGTAGATAACCTGACCGGACAATCGTTTGCCGGCTATACGGGTGCTTGCAATATCTGGTTTGGTAATTCCAACTTCTTGACTTACAACATGACGGTGGAATGGAGAGACGTGGCCTGGGAACGTGCTTTCGTGGGTGTGATGAGTCCTTGGAAAGAAATATATGACAAGGCTCGCGAAGAACGTCCACAAGTGGCTGCAGTGGCCACCATCGTGAAAATATTGGCTATGTCTCGTGCTACGGATACTTATGGCCCGCTTCCTTATACACGTTTCGGAAACGGTGAGCTTTACAATGCTTACGATAGTCAGGAGGATATCTATAATTCTTTCTTCGATGAGTTGAATGAAGCTATCAGCGTATTGTACGATTTCTATACTAAAGATGCTTCGGCCTTGGTGCTCGAAGATTACGATTTCGTTTATCGGGGCAACGTGGCCAATTGGGTTAAATTTGCCAATACGTTGAAGTTGCGTTTGGCTATGCGTATCGTTTATGTCGACGAGGGCAAGGCTAAGCAAATGGCCGAGGAGGCTGTGGCTCATCCTTTGGGTGTGATGACCGCTTCGACTGATGTGGCCAGTTTGAAACATGATACTGATTTCAGTTATCGTCATCCTTTGTTCGTGATTGGGCCGGGTGAGTTTACCGATGCTCGTATGGGTGCAACCATGGATTCTTACATGAATGGTTACAACGACCCGCGCATCAGCAGTTATTTCCGTTTGTCCAGTGATGGGTATAGAGGAATCCGTACAGGCATTGATATGAATCGAGAAAGTTATGCCATGAGTTCCGATTTTTCGGATTTGGCTACCGGGAGTGATGCCGAGCTGATTTGGATGAATCCTGCTGAAGCTTATTTCCTGCGCGCCGAAGGTGCTATCCGGGGTTGGGCAATGGATGGCACGGCTGAAGAGCTGTATGAACAAGGCGTACGCGTTTCATTCGAGTTGTTGGGTGCTTCGGGAGCAGACAATTATTTGGCAGACGATACCAGCACACCGGCTCCTTATACAGATCCTGTTAATTCTGGTAATAGCATTGGTGCAGGAAGTCCTTTGCTGGGCACCATTACTATCAAGTGGGATGAGGCTGCCGATTTTGAAGAGAAATTGGAACGTATCATCACGCAGAAATGGATTGCCATCTATCCGGATGGACAGGAGGCCTGGTCGGAGTTCCGTCGCACGGCTTATCCCAAGATATTCCCCGTGGTAGTCAATAATAGCGGAGGTCTGATTGATACGGAAACGCAAGTGTGCCGTGTTCCATTCCCTTCGACGGAGTATCGTGACAATGCGCAGAATGTGGCTGCTGCCGTTTCTCTCTTGGGAGGTGAGGACAATGGAGGTACGCCGCTCTGGTGGGATAAGAAATAAGTATCGTAATAGTAATGATAACAATAAGATAGATAAGATATGAAACGAATGAATATAAAAGTCAATTTGCTGGCATTGCTTGCGTTTGGCTTGGCAGGTGGTGCAGTCACCTCTTGTACAGAGGTTGAGAATGAGGTGATTCAGAAACCTTATACATACAGTGACCAGTATTATGCCAATTTGCGTGCTTACAAGGCTTCTGATCATCAGGTGTCTTTCATGTGGTTTGCCGATTATAGTTCGAGCCATAGTGCGGGCATCCGTTTCGTTGGCCTGCCGGACAGTCTTGACATTTGTAGCTTGTGGGGTGGTATTCCTTCGGATGTGGAGGGGAAACCCTATACGTTCTACAATCCGATGGTGTATGAGGAAATGCGTTTCTGCCAGAAAGTGAAAGGCATGAAGATGACGTATGTCACTTTCCCCAGCATTGGGGTGCACCCTGAGTTCGTGGAAGGCGTGCCCGAAGAACAATGGATTCAAGCCTATGGCGACTCTTTGCTGAAGATTGTTTATGACAACGATTTGGACGGCTTGGATTTGGATTATGAAATTGCAGGAGACTGGATGCATGGTTCTAACTTTGTTAGATTGATTGAATATCTTGGACAATATATTGGTCCGAAGGGAAGCGATCCTGATAAATTGTTGATGGTCGATTTTTATGCTGATTATCCACTTTCAGGGACAGAACCTTATGTTAGCTATTTTGTGCGGCAAGCTTATACGCAAGGATTTTCAGAGCATAATGCTCAATATTTACAGGGTTATTATAATTCGATCTCATGGACTGCTCCTAGTAAATTTATTGTAACAGAAAATATTGGAGACCACTGGCAGAATGGAGGATCGCCTTTCACAGAAGCAGATGGTAATCAATATAAAGAAAATGGTGAACGTTTGTATTCTTTGGAGGGAATGGCTCGTTGGAATCCAGTACAAGGAAAGAAAGGAGGATTTGGTGCTTTTTATGGTCATCGTGATTACAATAGTAATCCTCCTTATAAGCATTTTAGAAATGCTATTCAAGCTCAAAACCCTGCTGTAAAATAAAAGGATAATAACAATGAAAGATTATATTAAATTATTAGTGGTTTTATGTCTTTTTGGAA